>JADGBX010000370.1 GCA_015231265.1 Magnetococcales bacterium
GCATGGTACCGATGGCAACACCATCCTCTGCGGATGAGGTTCGTCTGCCGCCATCGTCCTCCTCAAGCCAGTTCCAGAACAGTGTGTCTCCCGGTTCGGATACCATCCCCGGAATCCCGGAGACCCTTTTGGCAAGCGCCTCGCCCTTACCCGCCTTGACGGGAAACCGGACTTCGGAGATGAGAAGCGCTTCGCCCTCCATGTTGACGAGGGTCGGCATGGGCTTGTGAAAATGCTCGATCATGTCGAGAAGCCAGGAGGTGGTGAAGACGTAGGCGGCATCCGGCAGGATGGTCTCCAGAACCTGCTCTCGTGTCAGATCCACACCCTTGAACTCGTCAAGCTTTTCCATGTTCTCCAGGGTCTCATCGACAACGGAGTCGAGCATCTCCATGACGCGGTCGACGCGCTTGCGGCTGAACGTCAGAAGCCCACCGGAGATCACCTGCTTCTTCCCGGTCGTCACGACACGGGTGGCGATGATGTCCCACTTCGACAGGGACTCGGAGGCGGCCTTCTCGATCACCGTCACGGGTGGCACGTCCTGCAGGAGATCCCGCAACACCAAGTGGTGGCCGGGGGAGAGGTCGGTGATTTCGTAGAGGCTCATCACCGAGTCGCGCAGCGCCCTGAGATACTGTTTGCCAAGGCCAGCAATTCTCCAGCCGCGCCGCTTGAGGAACGCATCGACGACGGAGATATCACCGGGCGGGGGGTATCTCCGGGTCAGGAAATCCTCGAAGGTGCAGCCCTAGAACGTTGAAGATGCCTGCTCACCGAGCATTCTCGCCAAGTCGTCGGGGAGCATGCCCATCTTTTCGCACACCGGCAGCATGTGGAAGTCGAGAACCTCCCCCATCCGCTCGCGCCAGGGATCCTGGTTGCAGAATTCGATCAGCTCATCGATCGCCTTGTTCGACGCCGCCCGTGACCCGCTTTTCCTGCCCATGCTCGATTCCACACGTTCTGGATGAATAGTGCCGCTATTGTAACATGTTGCGGTGGGGTTACTCTGGCTCCTTTCACGTGTATCGATCGAGGAGATGAACACGATCATTCGACCGCACCCGGGGCGAACTAGTGTGGGAGAACAGTATGGAGCTGTTCTCGGTATCGCACTCAATTGGCGTCAGGAGCAGATTCCCAGGGCTCTTGCCTAATTTGCAGACACAGGATATCTGGAAAGGAGACATGAAATGGCGTTGATCAAGGTGAATGTGTTGCCAGCGTGTAGAGTGGAATCAACGGGCGAGAGGACGACAGTCCACATCAGCGTAAATGGTGTCGCCATCACAACGATTGGGACATCACCCTCCACCTCCGAAGAGTATTTGGAAAAGGAAGCACTGCGTCTCTACCGCCAGGTCCGGAACAGGCAGATCCTCGCTGCTTTCGTCGTGAAGACGCGCTGAGGAGGTTGTTAGAATTGTGTTTGCAGTCCCTACGCAAGCAGTACGATTCGATCCAGTAGATATCATGGCATCTTCTGATGTCATCCGCACAGATGCTTGAAATCGAATAGAATGGGGAGCACCGCCGTTGGAGTCAGGTTGCGCTAGAACCCCACGCCATAAACTGTTGATCATTTTCCGATGATGGGGTCAGGATAAGAAGTTTCACCGCAATAGCTCCCATGATCACAGTGGGACTCTGACTCTCTATAATTCAGTGTCTAAATTAATGAGAAACGATGATCTGCATCGTCCTGTTTGTTGTCAGTTATTGTTGGTATGTAGTTGGTCTGTGGTTGAACTTGGCAATATTGGGTTCATCCGGCAAATGCGTACGCGACGATCCTGTAGGGCGCATAAAGTGGGCGCTCCACCTTATGAGTGTGGCCCCAACCCCCAGCCCCCCGACAGCAACCCCCGCCGTGGGGGACAAGCCCCCAAGGGGGCCGCCGTTAGCGATAGGCTGACAGGGGGTTCAACCCCATCTCAAAGGTCGGTCGTCCATTTATAGCACGACTACATTTCGGTTTATTATTCAATGCGCGTACGCATTTCCCGGAAGAGCCCAATATTGGGCAACGATAGATACTCCAATTGGAGAGAATTTTGAGATTATGGCGTGGTCCGTCCCAGGGCTGTTCAGTGCTGATAACTAGACTGAAATCAGACTGAACCATGATCAGAACAAGGGAGCGGTTCTACGGAACATACTACACCACATACTACACCACATACTACACCACACAGGTGCTGATATTCGATACATGTGTGAGCACTGAACAGCCCTGCGTCCCTCCCCAACCATCACCAACAATCAGTCCCACCCGCTCCCTTCGCATTATCAGAAGCAAGCGTAAAGGTTCCACAGGCATCGGCAGCTTGGTCCCCTTGAGGCACGGCCTGTACAATGAAGCACTCATCAATGACACAACTGGCATCGGGAGTGACGACACTCAACTGATAGTACCCCTCGTCGGAGTCCTGAGGATCAGCACCGTAACCCAGGTCGGTCATGGTGTCGGTGTAGCTCTTGTTGTCCTGGAAATACTGCTCCTGACGCGTCGCAGCTTCCATCAGCCCCTGCATGGCATCGGTGCGGTGACTCTTCTGGACATACTCCTGATAAGCAGGCAGAGCAACCACCGTTAGAAAGCCGATGATCACCACGACGATCAACAGTTCGATCAAGGTGAAGCCGGCTGAGTTTCGGGAATAAGGGCTGTGGCCGGTTGGGTTGGAATGCTCAGGTGCAGACATGCTCAATACTCCACTTCGTACCAATAGGTTTTCCACAGTCCGCCGAAGTCGATGGTTTCGATCTCCAGGTCGGGTCTGAGAATCTTGTTGCTGGGGATGAAGACCACTTCTGACGGGATGCC
>JADGBX010000371.1 GCA_015231265.1 Magnetococcales bacterium
GGTCCACCGGTTTCGCCAGATAGTCGCTGGCCCTCACCGAGCTGGCCAGAGGACGGCAGGATACCGTCATTCCCGGACGGGGGCGTCATGATGAGATCGGTGCCATGGCCATGGCTGCGGATGTCTTCAAGGAGAAGGCCCATGAGCTTGAAAACGCCAGCCGCTACAAGTCCGAGTTTCTGGCCAACATGTCGCATGAGCTGCGTACACCACTCAACAGTATGCTGATTCTCTCGAAGATGCTCTCACGCAACGAGAAGCGCAATCTCGATGCCGATCAGGTGGAGTCGGCGGCGATCATGCATGAGAGCGGGACGGCGCTACTGGGGCTGATCAACGATATTCTCGACCTCTCCAAAGTCGAGGCGGGACGCATGGAGGTGGTGACGGAGTCGCTGTCACCCGAAACCTTTATCCAGCGCATGGAGCGGCAGTTCAAGCATCTTGCTGCCAACAAAGGGCTGACTCTGGAGACATCGGTCCGAGGGAGTGTCCCGGAGTCTCTCGTCTCGGACTGGGACAAGATCGAACAGATTGTCCGGAATTTCCTCTCCAACGCTCTGAAGTTCACCGCCCAGGGATCGATCACCGTCTGGTTCCATCGACCTGATCGGGGCGTCACCTTCCTTCATCCCGATCTACGGCCCAGTGAGAGTCTGGCCCTCTCCGTTTCCGATACCGGCATCGGCATTCCAAAAGATAAGCGTGAGCAGATCTTCGAGGCGTTTCGGCAGGTGGATGGCGCGACCAGTCGGCAGTATGGCGGAACCGGCCTGGGGCTCTCCATCTCGCGCAAGTTTGCCGATCTGATCGGCGGTGAGATCCAGGTTCGCAGTGAAGAGGGCGTCGGCTCCACCTTTACGCTCTATCTGCCGTTGGTCTTTCCCGATGCCCGTTTTGAAGAGCGTGCAGCGTTCGCATCCACCCGGCTCGATACGGATAATAGCTCTTCCCGAGCGATCTTCCGGGCTCCGGATCGTCATGTCCTGGTGGTGGATGATGATCGGCGCAACGCTTTCGCCATTCGTCAAATTCTCGGCGATCATGTCGCATCGATCCTGACGGCTGAGAATGGGAAGGAGGCTCTTGACCAGCTCCACGCCCATCCGGAGGTGGATATCGTTTTGATGGATATCATGATGCCGGTGATGGACGGCTATCAAGCGATCGCTGAGATTCGCGCCAACAAGTCATTTGCCTCACTGCCGGTGATCGCGCTGACTGCCAAGGCGATGCCGGGTGATCGAGAGCGGTGTTTGCAGGCGGGGGCCAGCGACTATCTGGCGAAACCGGTGGACCCGGATGCTCTGATGAGCAAAATGACCGACTGGCTGCGGAAGGGAAAAGAGGTCGCTGCTAAAACCCCCCACATCTCTTCCGACACGGAGAGCGGTGGAAGTGAGGAACAGTCCACTATTGCCGTTACTTCTCAGAAGCTTCCGTCGCAAGGGCGTGATTCGAGAGAGCGGGCAGAGGTGGAAAGTAACCGGGTGATTGTGGGGCGGAACGGAGAGCCAGCCTCCTGCCTGATCGTCGATGACGATATGCGCAACACCTTCTCCATGACCAAGCTTTTGCAACCCTATACAGAGCGTGTGCACATGGCACATGATGGCGTTCGGGCTATGGAAATTGTTGAGAAACACAGGGATATCGATATCGTTCTGTTGGATATCATGATGCCCGAGATGGATGGTTTCGAGACGATTCAACGACTTCGTACCCTACCGTACTTCAAGGAGTTGGCTGTTGTCGTTATCACGGCAAAACAGGATCAGGATGTCAAAGAGACTGCGTACTCTCTCGGTGCGGATGCCTTCCTGACCAAGCCATTGGATACCGTCGAACTGTTGCAGACGCTGCACGGACTTTTTCACCGCACTGAAGATAAAGAGTTCGGAGATGAGCGTACGGCGTGACGGTTGCCTTTGATGGTCTGACAAAGGACCCTTTATGTCTTTAGAGTCGAAGAATCAGCTTCCGAAGATTCTCGTTGTTGACGACCAGCACGCCAATCTGGTGGCAATGGAAGCGATGCTCTCCCATCTGCCGGCGGAGATCAGAACGGTCTCCTCCGGGAACAGCGCTTTGCAAGAGGTGCTGTGTGACATACCGGCCCTGGTTCTGCTTGATGTAGATATGCCGGAGATGAACGGTTTTGAAGTGGCGGAGATGATGAAATCCGTCGAGTCCACCCGCAGGATCCCCATCCTTTTTCTGACCGCAGCATTCAAGGAAGAGTCCCACCGGTTGCGTGGCTATGACATCGGTGCGGTGGACTACCTTGAGAAGCCTCTCAACGAAGAGGTGCTTCTGGCCAAAATCAATGTGTTTCTGGAGTTGCATGCCCAGCGTCAGGAGATTCTTCGACTCAACCAAGATCTGGAAGCCCGTGTTGAGGAGAGAACAGAGGATCTCCAGGAGAGTCGGCGGGCCATGGAGACTCTGGTGGACAATCTGGACGGTATGGTCTACCGCTGCCGGAATGATCAACACTGGAGCATGTCCTACGTCAGTGAAGGGTGTATGCCTCTCACAGGGTATCGCCAAGAAGCGTTGATCGACAACAGAGAGATCGCTTATGCCGACCTGATCCACTCCGAAGATCGGGAGATGGTCTGGGAGAGCGTGCAGAGCGCCCTTGATCATAAAGCACCTTTCGAACTCACCTACAGAATCACAAGATCCGATCAGGAGAGTCGTTGGGTCTGGGAGAAGGGGCGTGGGGTGTGGGCCGAGTCCGGAGAGCTATTGGCTCTGGAGGGGCTGATTTCCGACATTACGCTCCAGAAACAGAA
>JADGBX010000372.1 GCA_015231265.1 Magnetococcales bacterium
GGCCTACGGTCTCACCGCCGATGCCGAGATCTGGCCGGTGGCTTGGGCCGGGGTGGCAGCTCTGATCTTCCGAGCTTTTCTCATGGTTGATCTGGAGAATACGCGGGCCGCTTGTCTGGTGGGGCGTTTTACCCTCCTGGAGGGGACACAGTACGCGCTCAGTGTCTTCTTCGGTGTGGTGTTCATCTGGTGGTTGGGGTTGCGCTCTGCCGCGCCTCTCTGGGGTGTGGCGCTTGCCAATCTGCTGATGGTTGTCGCTGGTATCCGTTTCATGATGAAGCGTGCGGGCCGTTTCGCTCCTCGAAAGGAGACGCTCTCCGCCATGGCGCGCTACGGCGTTCCGCTCTCCCTGACCATGGCGTTGGAGCTGGTGATTGCCGTCTCCGACCGTTTTTTTATCGGTTGGTTCATGGATGAGAGTGCTGTGGGTGTCTACGCGGTCGGTTATGCCCTGGCGGACCGTCCGCTGGGGATTCTGTTTACCTGGGTGGGCATGGCGGTGATGCCGCTTGCGTTTGCCGCCATGGAGCGGGAAGGGCCAGAAGCGGCCAGTGATGTGATTCGAGGAACCGCCGAGTCGTTGATCTTGATCGCCCTGCCGGCAGCCGTCGGGTTGGCTGTCGTTGCCAAACCTCTGGTGGCTGTACTGGCCGGTGAGGCGTTCCGTGAAACCGCAGCACAGTTGATTCCCTGGATCGCCCTCTCCGGTCTGATGCACGGTGTCATGGTGCACTTTGCCGCCATGCCCTTTGCTCTCGTCAAGCGCAATGGGCTGGTGTTCTGGACCACGGCGGCGGCGGCGGTGCTCAATGTGGTGCTCAATGTGGTGCTGATTCCCCGCTACGGTCTCATGGGTGCGGTGGCAGCGACGGTGGCCAGCTATATTCTCGGTGCCGGGCTCTGTGTGGGCATTGGCGCCCGCTTGATTCCGCTCACGATTCCATGGGGCTCTCTGTTCAAGGGGATCGCCGCCAGTGCCTGCATGGCCGCTGGGGTGATCATGGCCGATCTGCCGGCATCGGCACTGGGGCTGGGGGCAGGGATCGGCTTGGGCATGGTGATCTTTGCCGTGTGCGCCTACGCCCTGAATCTCAGCAATGGTCGCGATAAGGTCCACTCGGCTCTGAGCCGTCTGCGCGCATAGAGTATTAGCGATTTATCCTTTGCTTGTTTATCCTTTGCGGCGTCGTACCATGGCGACCAGATCCTTCAATTCGTTCATCCGCAACAGCCATGCGATGCCGAAGTAGATCACGACCCCACCCAGAATCGTCGGCAGCAGCACGGCCATCTTCATGCCTAAAGAGAGTCCACCGGACCAGTAGGCGATGCGCGCCAGTTCCAGAAAGAGCAGCAGAACGGCGCTGGCACCGGCGGAGATCAGAGCAGTCCGTTTCAGTTGAGGCGAGAAACGGTAGCCCACCTTGTCACGCAGCGCCAGAATCAGCAGTCCCACATTGACGAATGCCGCCAGCGAGGTGGAGAGCGCCAGACCGGCGTGCTGGAAGGGAAACATCAACACCACATTGAGCACCATGTTGACTGCCAGCGCCTTCATGGCGATGCGGACGGGTGTCCGGGTATCCTTCATGGCGTAGAAGGCGGGGGCGGTCACCTTGATGGCAGAGAAGGCGATGAGTCCTATCCCGTAGGCGAAGAGGGCCTGTCCTGCCAGGGTGGTTGTCTGGGCATCGAAGGCGCCCCGTTCGAAGAGCAGGGAGAGAATCGGTTCCCGCAAGGAGATCAGACCGATGGTGGCGGGTAGATTGACCACCAGAGTGAGACGGAGGGCGAAATCCAGATCGTGTCGTAATCCTTCAATGTCATTGCGGGCGGCTTTGGCGGAGAGTGTGGGCAGGATCGCCGTACCCAGAGCGATGCCGATCAGTCCCAGAGGAAACTCCACCATGCGGTCGGCATAGTAGAGATAGGAGATGGATCCCTCCGGTAGAAACGAGGCCAGGAAGAGATCGAACAGCATGCCGATCTGCGCGACGGAGACACCGAGAATCGACGGCGCCATCAGGTGAAGAATCCGGTGGATCGCCGGATGTTTGGGATCCCAACGCAAGCGGAACGGTAGCCCCAACCGGGCCAGAGCGGGCAGTTGCAACCCCAGTTGGGCGAGGCCGCCGAGAAATATCCCGACTGCGAGAGCCGTGGCAGGCTCTTCGAACAGGGGGGTGAGCAGCAGAGCGGAAGAGATGATCGCCACATTGAGCAGCAGAGGAGTCGCTGCCGGGATGGCGAAGCGGCGATGACTGTTGAGAATGCCTCCCGCCAGAGCAGTGAGGGAGATGAAGAGGATATAGGGAAAGGTGATGCGGGTGAGATCCACCGTGAGCGCCTGCTTGACCGGATCGTCGGAAAACCCGGGCGCGATCGCCATGATCAGGTACGGCATGAAGATCTGCGCCAGTGCCACCACCAACGTCACCGCCAGAAACAGCATGGTAAAGACGCTCTGCATCATACGGCGGGTGTCGTCGCGGTCTCCATCGGCAAGATAGTCGCTGAAAACGGGTACGAAAGCGGTGTTGAACGCCCCCTCAGCAAAGAGTCGACGCAGGAAGTTGGGGAGTTTCTGGGCGATGAAGAAGGCATCCGCTCCGAGACCGGCTCCGAATCCGCGAGCGATGACGATATCGCGGACAAAGCCGAGAATTCTTGATAACAGTGTGAAAAAGCTTATGATTCCAACGGATCGGACGAAGGAGTGGCGCTCCT
>JADGBX010000373.1 GCA_015231265.1 Magnetococcales bacterium
TGGCCGGGCCGCGAGCAACGAGGAGGTGTGGAACGATCTCTTCTCCGACATGGACGATCTGGCGCAAGAAACGGTTGCCGCCGAGGAGCAACGAGGCAACAAAGTCCACTATCAACTGGAAGAGCAGCACAAACGGGAGAATCTGGTTGCCATGCGCGCCCAGCACTACCAGAAGTCGATGGTGGTGGAGATGAACAAACTCCGCGCTACCCAGAGCCGCCTTGCAGACATCAATTTTCAATCCGCCATGGAGGGCATACAAACCAATCTTGAAGTGATGCAGCGACAACGTGATCGTCGCAACAGCGGCGGGAGTTCAGGCGATAGCGAATACGGAACTGCGGGCGATGACGGTCCCAGAGAACCCACCCCTCGCTCCGAAACGATACGCTGCAGCAGCGGCAGCTCCAGTCAAGTGGACATTATTCCCGACCGCTGCGCCAGCGCCCAGCGCGCTTATGCGAAAACAATGGGTTGCAACGAGGTGGACGACATCCGTTCCGGCAGCACCTGCCGTAGCTACTATCAGTGTAAGGTCAACACCTACCCGAACAATCCCACGTATCGCCAACATCTCGATCTCTGCTATTAACCGGAACGCTCAACGGGGTAAGCCGTGAACATCAAACACCTGACAACACTCATCCTCGCTCTCCTGCTTTCGGCCTGCGCCTCCATGCCCGACGACCAGTTCACCACTCTGGTGAAGAAGGTGGACGACGACATGGCACGTCTCCACCCCGACTTCCAGAAGGCACCTCCGCCCAATCTGGAGAAGATCAGAAGCTGGCAGGAGTACAGCAACAAACGGTGGCGGCGGTCGGAGATGGTGTTTGAGGATCCCGGCAAGTTCGGCGCCAAGAACGGATCGGTCACCGTCGAAACATCCTGGAAAATGGTGGATGAAGAAGACCCCATGGAGGTAACAACCGCCTATACGGAGTACGCCATGCTTGGGGGACTGCTTGATGAGGCGGTGGCATCCGTGGTCTTTCTGACTCCGGAGACCGATCACTTCCACCCAAGATGGCAGCAAGAGGTGGAGGTTCTCTACTCGTCGGGCAACCTCTTCCCCATGGAGGTGGGCAACGTCTATCAGATCCGTTACCGCTGGATCGACAATGACGATGACGAGAGCATCTACTCCCAGAAATTGACCGTCACCGGTGCCGTTGATGGCACGGAGTGGTGCCAAAGGGATCACAGCGAAGGATCAATCCCCGCCACCTACAAACCCAGCCCCAAAGGAAAAGTCTACACAGTGCGGATCAACTGGGGCTCCGGGCACAGTCTCGACAACAGCTACAGCGCCTACTTCTCAGAGGAGATGAACTGGGTGGTCAAGTGCTTCTCTTCGGAGAGTGTCACCTACACCTACCGGCCCATCTTCACCAAAGAGTATCTGGACTCACTACCCCGTTACGAGTGACCACCCTCCTCTCTCCCGAATCGAGAGCGAGGGTAGAAACAGCTATCGTCAACACGATCGCCATGAAGTAGAGGGTGCACGGAACCGTACCCTCTACTCTCCACCTGCCGGACGGTGGGCAACGAGACCGCCTAACAGGGCCTCCATCCGGGGGTGAGTGAGGCCCTGCGCCTCGAAGCGATCCCACACCTCCCGCAATATTTTGGCCTCCGTGCTGGTTTTGTCATGATAAACATGGCTCCAGAAGCGCAGACGATAGCGGATCCCCACATCGGTATAGCCGACAATCATCGCCTGTGGACCCTTGGGTTCACTGAGAACCGTCTCCACAGTCGCGGCGGCGGACTCAAGAGCAGTGATCACGGCATCCGGATGGCAACCGGCATCCAACACGAAGTGGAGGGTGTGGCGACGACAGTTGTCCGGCCAGCTCATGTTGTGAATCACCGACCCCGCCAGATGGCTGTTGGGAATGATATAGAGATGGCCACTGGTTGACCGAAGCCGTGTCTCACGGAGATTGGTAGAGATCACCTCACCACTGATTCGGGCATCGGGAAAACGGGGAGAAGGGATGGTGATCCACTGCGAGGGCAGCACCGCCCGCGTCATGTTGAGCACCACCCCGGAGAAGAGGTCCGAC
This sequence comes from Magnetococcales bacterium, assembly GCA_015231265.1. Taxonomy (GTDB): domain Bacteria; phylum Pseudomonadota; class Magnetococcia; order Magnetococcales; family JADGBX01; genus JADGBX01. The sequence continues at coordinate 2,073 of JADGBX010000373.1, forward strand.
ACCATCCCCTTCAGAGCGAAACCGAGCATCGCGGTCATAATCGTCGTCGATGCAACCACGGAGGCGATGTGCCACTTGAAGATGACGTGACCGATTGAAACGGCGACGACGAACAGCGTGATCCAGCGCAGAAGATTGGAAAGCAGATTGGGCAGGGGAACGTGATCCGCATGGCGACTCAGAAGAAGACGTAGAACGTACTCGACCAGGAAAAGGAAGAGCGCAATCGCCCAGAAGAGTATCCACGCTTCGACATCACGCCCTTTGATCAAGAGCATAGAGGCAATGCCCTGCTCCGGTAGCGCCATCAACTTATGAAACGCGACCGCCGACTCAGAATGAACCAGAAAGGTGAGAGCCAACACATAGACCGCCACCATCAAGCGGTTCAAACTGTATCGTTTCTCAACGATATGCGTCTCACCCCTCTCCGTCGAGCTGACCCGAACGGCTCCGGGGAAGAGGCGTGTCAGAACCAACGACACCATCCAGATGGCAAACATCATCAACAGATCGGACAGCAAACCTGAAACGGAAATCATGAGAATCGACCCATTACTCTATTTTGAACGTTAACGCCCCTCACTTAATCCATCGACCAGATGGAGAACGGCACAGCAATCATCATGCTCATGGTGCAATGCGCGCAGCAACCTCAGCACGATTCTCGACGATGATCGTGTGCGCCAGTGCAACACCCTGATGACTACCACCG
>JADGBX010000374.1 GCA_015231265.1 Magnetococcales bacterium
CTGTACCCTGATGGATCTTCCGGCGCTGTTGAAGCCGACGGCCTCGACTTTCTCCCCCAACCGGCCTATCTCTCCCCTGCTCCCGACCTCAGGGAAACGTGGCGGAAGAAGCGCCTTGGACCGGAACCGCACATCGGCATCATCTGGACCGGTAAACCGCTGCACAACAACGACCCCGCCCGGCGACGCGCCTGTCTGTTGAAGGATCTGGCCCCCCTGGCAGAGTTACAGGGGGTACGCTTCGTCTCGCTGCAACCCCGGTTCGGCTCTCCCAACGGCAAATCCGGTGACGCATTCCCCGAGCAACTGCACGATTGGGGCGAGGCAATCGAAGACTTTTCCGACACCGCGGCCGCCATGTCGGTGCTGGATCACATCATCACCATCGACACCGCCGGGGCGCATCTGGCGGGTGCTCTGGGGCGGCCCGTCTCCACCCTCCTGCCTCTGGCTCCCGACTGGCGTTGGTACCTGGATCGGGACGACTCGCCCTGGTACCCCAGCATGCGCCTCTACAGGCAACAGCAACCGGGATGCTGGCAGGAACCGGTCGCTGCACTGACCAGTGATCTGGCCGACACTCTGGGTGTTGAAGTGGCATCAGGCACCGCCGGTGATCCCGCATGAGTGACGAACAGATTGCGCAGCTCTGGCAGCAGGCGGTCCACGCCTTCGAAACGGGAGATCCCGGCACGGCGGTTCGCTCTGGTGCCAAAATCCTCACTCTCGACCCCAACCATGCCGACGCGCTGGACCTGCTGGGCATGTGTGCGAAACTCACAGGAGATGCTTCGCGCGCGATTGGATTCATGGGCAAGGCGGTCTCTCTGCAACCGGACAATCCGGTGTTTCAACACCATCTGGGCGTCACCCTGATGGAGACCGGCCAGACCGCAGCCGCCCTGGAGCGGATTCAGGATGCGGTACGCCTCAAGCCGGACTTCGCCGAGGCCCACGTCAATCTGGGCAACATTCTGTTTCAAAGCGGTGATCCGGGCGGCGCTGCCCGCAGCTATCAGACTGCGGTTCAGCTCGACCCCACTCAGGCTACAGCCTTCTATAATCTCGGTATTCTGTTCCAGAAATTCCGCAAACACGACACGGCCATCCCCTTTTTCGATCAGGCTCTGAGCAGCCGACCGGACTATGTCGACGCTCACATGGGGCGCGCCTTCTCCCAGCTGATGACCGGCAATTTCGAGCAGGGTTGGGAAGCGTATGAGTGGCGGCTGAAGATGCCGTTCATGCCGGTTCGGGAGGCGCAGGTTCCGCGCTGGGATGGGGCTCCATCGGAGCCGAAGCGGCTTCACATCTTTGCTGAACAGGGGTTCGGCGATGCGATCCAGTTCGCTCGCTATCTGCCCATGGTGCGACAACGGGGACACCATATTCTCTTTGAGTGCCGTCCTGAGCTGGCGCCGCTGATCCGCAGCTCCGATCTGGCCGACGAGATCATTCTCAAATCGACGGACGCCCCCCCGCCCAGCCCCGAGTGTGATGCCAACGTCCCCCTTCTGAGCCTGCCGCGTCTCTTCAAGACCCGACTGGATTCCATTCCGGCGTCGGTGCCCTATCTACGCGCCGATACAGCCAGAATCGACTACTGGCGTCTGCGCCTTTCGGCGTATGAGGGTGCCCGTATCGGCCTGGTCTGGTCCGGGGATCCCACCTCGTCCGCCAACATTGGCCGCTGCTGCACCTTTTCGGATCTCGCCCCTCTTCTGGAGACTCCCGGCGCCACCTTCTTCTCTCTCCAGAAAGGGACGCCGGCGCGGGAGATGCACGCCCATCCCGCCGCTTCCCGAGTGATCGATCTCGATTCGGAGTTGACCGATTTCGGGGAGACGGCGGCGCTGATGATGAATCTCGACCTCCTCATCTCCACCGATACTGCCGTCGTCCACCTGATGGGGGCGCTGGGACAGGCGGCCTGGACAATGACCTTTACCGAGTCGGAGTGGCGCTGGCTTGAGGGACGCAACGACTCGCCCTGGTATCCCACCATGCGCCTCTATCGACAAAACACGCCGCAGAGATGGGATGATGTGGTCCAACGGATTCAGGGTGATCTTACGGAGTTTCTGGCCCGTTGAATCCTCCTGTCACCTCGACGCTGTTCAAGGCAATCACCCCCACCCCATTCGGAGACCCCTTTGAACAGCTCGGAGAACAGCGCCCCTCCCCCCTCTCTCGATCACCCATTGGATACGCTGATCCTCGATATTCTGCGCAACCATCCCGATGGCATTCGAGAATACGCCCTCTATCAGGAGCTGCGGGATCAGGGCATTCCCCCCTTCGACAAAGCCAAACTGATGGACTCTCTGGTTCTGTTCCGCGTCCATTTTCTCCTCTTCCACCATCTCTACCGCATCCGCGCCGCCCTCCGCGCGCAACAGAAAGGGGATCTTGAGATCCACACGCTCTCTATCCGTCTGTTGGAGCTGGAGACGTTTGACGCTTCCGTTCCTGAAACCCCCGACCCTCTCACCGACTACTACATGGATCTCAGCACCTTGGAGAGCACCGACAAAGCGGCTGTCGATGCCATGTTGGATGCCTTCTGGCTGGCGTTTTCCCAGATGGGTGATCAGGGTGAGGCTCGAAAGGTGCTCGGTGTGGAGAAAGGGGCGTCGCGGGAGGAGATCCAGACCCGATTTCGGGCATTGGCCAAGCAGCACCATCCGGATCGTGGTGGTTCGGCAGAGCAGTTTCAGCGCTACTCGGAGGCAGCAGCGACTCTACTGGAGCGGGAAGGATAGGCGTTC
>JADGBX010000375.1 GCA_015231265.1 Magnetococcales bacterium
AGGCTTCGTGTCGCCCATCGACGCATACTCTCACTTCGCTTGACCATGCCTCGCCTCCAGATGGAAGTGGCTTCACGCTCCATGACAGTGCTCCGCAGAGCCTGTCACCTGCATCCTGGGCGCCCCCGTTTCGACTCACCGGAGGTCGGCATGTACCTCTTGGCAGAATCGGTCGCTACGCGCCCCGATCCACCGTGCTGCCGGACATCCTAAGCGGATGCACACTCACCCGACAACATTTCATGCAATTCGCACGCCACACCAAAGTTGGCAATGCCTTCAATGACGAACGCCCGACGGATCGTGTCGAAGATGCCGTAGCCGTTCTCTTCCATCTCAATGGTAAAGCGTCGCATAATTCTACTCCTTCTCTTTGACTGTTATCACGCTCCCGAAACAGCGACATGCTGTCACGGGGTCCGCACCGATTACCGGAATATCAATGGCTTGCATGTGATACTCCTCAGCGCATCCATGCTGACTACGCTGCATTCCCCGTGCCACTGGTGCGGTTCTCCTGCCTATTCAACGTGCACGGTGTGTTTTAAGAGTAAGAAAAGAGCACGATTGTTCCGTAAAAGTGGAAAAATCCTCCCGCATCACTGGAATTCTCTGCCGGTGAAGGCCCGCCTGGTACCGTCCACTCCCATGACGCGGCGGCAACGGCATGGGTGTCAGAAATCCGTCGGGTGCAGCAGCGGACGGGTGCAAGTGATTAAGGAGGCAAACTTTTGACATAAATAGATATTCATGGTCCGCCTCTTGCTTCGTAGGGTATGGGAACGGATGGAATCGTTACGAAATCACATCGCGACGGAACCGATGTAGACGGACACACTTGAAGTGGAGAATCGACAATGAGCAGACGCACCTATGCCACGCCCACCAACGAATCCAATACGCTGGTGATGATCGATCAGAACGATCTGCAGTCGTGGATCAGCGGCGTCGAGGCCGCCAATCATCAGAAGGAGACGCGTTCGGGCCAGGAAGCAGGAGCCCCTGACTATGAGGAGATCTCCATGAGTCGGGAGGAGCTGCGCGCCGTGGGCCGCAACCTGGGACGAGCCATCGTGCGAACCCTGCAGGCGGAGATGGAGAAGTAGCGCGACGACACCATAAGCCAGGACAACACCAAAAAGCGGACCGTTATCAGCGGCCCGCTTTTTTTATGGTTTCGTAAAGAGGCGTCATCCCGGAAGAGTGCTACTTGACCAGCTTCAGGTGCGGCCTCTTGCCCGGTGGCGGATCGTCCGGCGGCGGCTCTTCGCTCTCGCCGTCGTCCATGCCGCCCTTGACCACGGTGAGCGTCGGCCCGGGCTTGGGACTGCTCTTTTTCGTCGGGGCGACCACCACACCGGGAAAACGCTCCAGACGCGGTGTCGGCGCCGTGCGCTCCTTCTCCTGCTCGCCGGTGGCCATGGCGCTACTCGTGGGCAGGGAGGAGGTGTCGGTGAAGACGTTGGGAAACATCGACTGCGAGCGCTGATAGTTCTTGCGGATCGGCTCCGGCATGCTCTCGGGCCAGAGGGTACCGTTGCCGGTGTCGGGATTGAGCGCGCCCCAGATGGCATCGTAGGGGAGAATACAGTAATGGGGAATGCCGCCGAATCGCAGTTCCGACTCGATGGCGTGCTCCTTGAATTCGATGGGGTGCGGCATGGTCCGATTGAGAATCAGACGCAAGCCGATATCGTTTCGAAAACGGCGCGGCGCCTCCACTCCGGTGTGGGTGGCGTCGAGATAGAGCATGACCCGCCCTTCACTTTCAAGGAGATAACGAATCAACTCCGGCTTGTTCTCTGGTCGTTTCTGCATCATGATCATACGGTGACATGGGATGGAATCGGGCGCAACCATTTTCCGTCGTCGGGAACCGGACCAACCCCCACTCTGTCAAAACAACAGAGTGGGGCGTGCGAAACGCACCCGGAACTCTACGACGTGATATTGTCGGCCTATTGAAAAAAAAGCATACCCTCCCGAGGATCTCCACACAACGAAGAGGAGCTTTCAATGCCCAATCGATCCGGGAATACAGCAGCGCCGAAAACTAAGAGAACACGGACGAAAAAGGCGCCACCCGACTACAACGCCACCCTGATCAACCGCATACAGATTACGCCGCATCTGGCCATATTCCAGGTGCGCCCAGACCTTGAGCACTACCCTTTTGATGCGGGTCAGTTCGCCATCCTCGGTCTGAAGCATCTTGAGTCCCGGGTTCCCGAGAGCGACCCGGAACCGCCGGTGGACGAGAAGAAACAGCAACGACTTATCCGTCGCGCCTACTCCATCAGCTCCGGCAGTCACGAGGAGAATCTGCTGGAGTTCTACGTCTCCCTGGTCACCAGCGGTCAGTTGACACCACGCCTCTTTGCCATGACACCTGGAGCCCGGCTCTTTCTGAGCCCCACAGCCAAAGGGCTGTTCACTCTGGATCGAGTGCCAGCGGGCCGGGGAATCCTGATGGTGGCCACCGGCACCGGTCTAGCCCCCTACATGAGCATGGTGCGCACCCTGGCGCTGGGCATCGGCTGTCCGGCGCAGAGCATGACCATCATGCATGGGGCACGCTATTCGTGGGATCTGGGGTATCGTTCCGAGCTGGAGAGTCTGCAACAGCAGTGCGAGAAGTTCCGCTACCTGCCGGTGATTTCCCGACCGGAGACCGACAAGAACTGGGGCGGACGGCACGGGCGGCTCAACACTCTCTTTGAAGAGAACAGTCGTGAAGAGATGGAAGAGATGTGCGGCCTTCCCCTTG
>JADGBX010000376.1 GCA_015231265.1 Magnetococcales bacterium
CTCCACCGTATCTCCCACCCGCGTGCTGGCGGCGGCTGCTTCCCGGTCGGCCAACTGACAGCGATCCTGCACATCCTTCAGCAGCGTATCCATCTGCCCGACCACATCGCCGACCTGGCTCATGGAGCCGGTGACCACGCCGATGTGCTGGTTCACCTCTTCGATCTGAACCCGGATATCCTCACCAGCACTGGCAAGGTCGTTCACCCGGCCATTCACCTGCTCCGTCTGCTCCGCCACCGTGTGGATGTAGCCGGTCACGTTGTGGATCGCCTCAGCGCTGCGGTGCACGTCCTCTGCCGACTCCACCGCCTTGTTGCTGAGAACCCAGGTCTCCTTGTGCAGCTCACTGTTGCGGATCAGAAGCTCTTCGGCAAAAAGATAGGCGCGATGGGTATCGCCCGAGAGCATCGGCTTCATCTGGAGAAGATCGTCCCCGAGAAGATGCAGGGAGGCGATTCGGTTCTCCCGGTACGGCATGTCGGCCAGGGGTTCGCGAGGGGACTCGCCCTTTGCATCGGCTATCTGGCGACGCATGCGGTTGAGGAGGATGCGCAACATCACCCAGAAGGCACCGAACGCCACGATCGCCGTAGCCACCGCGGCCCACATCCACCATACCACCGGCACACCCTGCACGTTGGCAACCACCACCGGCACCACACCACTGACCAAAAGTACCGTCTGCACCACGCCGACCCAGATCAACGCACCCCGGAATGGGCTCTTTTCCCCCGATTCAGACTCTGCATTCATCGCTTGTCTATTCCCTCTCAGCGCCGATACGGGAGAAAATGGTGCACCGCTCAGCGACTATCAATACCATCCGGAGCTTACGATAATTCGGCTTGTCCGGTGGCTCTTCGCAATCGATTCCACTCCGTCAGGTAGGCTTCGAAGTGGGGACGTGTCGGCATCTCCGCAAGAATGAGATCCTTGAGCCGCGCCTGCTCCACAGCATACAACTCATCATTGAAGAACCCCCCGAAGTGTGCCAAGCGCAGCCACACCAGATAGGTGGTCAGGGCGTCGTATTCGTTGTAGGCCAAGATCTCCGGCAGACGGCCATCCAGCCACATCTGCGGCACCTGATCGCCGGCCACGTCCATCTTGCCGGGAATACCCGACAGACTGGCCAGTTCATTGAGAGAGGGGTTGCCCCGACCCCACCCCGGCGTCACCGCGTCCTGGAGATCCACATTCCAGTCGCTCATCTTGTTGAAGTAGTCCGGCCCCTCCCACGGTTTGTCGGGGCGACGGCTGAAGGCGGGCTGCGTCAAACCGTTGACGATAGCCCGCTGCACCAGGATGCGGATATCGGCACCCACCGAGTTGTAACCCACCAACTGCGGTTTGTGCTTGCCCACCGCACTGAGGAAGGCATCGATCAGATGGGACTCCTTCAGATCCTCTTCCGAGGAGAGATCCTTGGGCAGACTGGTCATGTGCAGCGTCACCTGACCGTCCCGGCTGCGGCTGCGGGTGACGGCGGCGATGGTCAGCACCCGGCAGAGAATGGTCTTGAGAAACGGCGTCGGATCCTCTTCCGTTGCGCCCCCTTTGGCCCACATCTCCTTCATCACATCGGCGTCGGACATCGACTCCGGCAGCCCGTGCAGCAGACGGCCTGCGGCGGGGTCCGGTGCCCATTCGGCATCAAAGGCCCACACTTTATCGAGAATTTTTTTAAACATGGATCGGCTCGGCTTCCGTGCGACACACTTCGGAACGGGACGCGCGAAGGTGCGACACAGTGGATTGTTATTATTAAGAAAACATCAGCCAATCAATCAACTATCGATCAATTGACGCTAACACCCCCGTCCAGTGCCCGGTTACGCCCGGTCAAGTGGTCACCTCGGGAGGGTACGCCTCCCCCTCCTCCTTTACCAGAGAAAAACGCAACCCTTATGATACAAAAAAGAAAAGCCGCGTATCGAGACGCGGCTTTTCTTGTGAGATCACCGATCAGTGGAAGAACTGCTGCAACCAACCGCTCTTCTCCTCCGGGGCCGCCGTGGGTCCGGAGCTGGGATGAACCTGCAGCACCTTCTGCAGCAGGGTTCTCTGCTGCACGGGCTGCAACTCTTCGACCGGATACTGGGCCAGGAAGATCACCTGCCGCACGGCAAGCTCGGTCATGAGATCAAGAGAGCGTCCCGACTGGGGCGGCTCATAGGGGGACATCATCGCCCCGCCCACCATCAACCCGGCGGCGCTCTGGTTGCTCACCGTTGCCACCCGAGCCATTCCGCTCAGAGTCCCGGCCACCAGCCCGGCATAATCCTTGTTGATGCGCTCCCATTCCGGTTTCGACTCCACGCGCACCCGCATGGTCTTCAGCAACCGCCCGCTATTGGATTTATCGCCCTTGATCAGATAGACGTCCCAATCCACCACCCCCTTGCTGGTGGCGCTGCCGGTACGAAACTGCCGGGGAGAGATCCAGAGGATCAGTGGCCAGTCGTTGCGCGGCCAGCCAGCGGAGATCGCATCCTCCAGCGAGAAAGCGGGCTCCCACTCCATGACGATGCGCTGGGCCAGATTGCTCGGGGCCAGTTGGCGGTAGATCGCCCGGGTGGTATCCACCAGGACGCTCTCTTGTCCGTTGTTCATTGAGGCCAGAGGCAGAAGATGCACCTCTGGAAAGGGGGAGACGTCCGCCACCGGGTCGGCACTGGCCTCCCAGCAGACACTGACGCCTTTGAGGGGGTGTTCACACCCTTTGCGGTAGACGTTTTCGGCCCGGGACTGG
>JADGBX010000377.1 GCA_015231265.1 Magnetococcales bacterium
ATCACGATGCGCGAGGCGTCCACCTCGTCGATGATACCGCTTCGACGGGCGACGATGGTCACACCGGAGTCGCGGGCCACGACGCTCTCCATGCCGGTTCCCACCAGCGGCGCGTCGGTCTTGATCAGCGGCACCGCCTGGCGCTGCATGTTCGAGCCCATCAGAGCGCGGTTGGCGTCATCGTTCTCAAGGAAGGGAATCAGCGACGCCGCAACAGAGACAATCTGCTTCGGCGACACGTCCATGTACTCCAGGCGATCAGGGTTGGCAACAGTGAACTCCTGCTTGTGCCGACACTGCACCAACTCGTTGACGAAGCCACCCTCGTCGTTGAGCATCGCATTGGCCTGGGCGATGGTGTAGTTCTCCTCCTCAATGGCCGAAAGGTAGTCCACCTGGGCCGTCACCTTACCGCCCTCAACCTGCCGGTAGGGGCTCTCGATGAAACCGAACTCGTTGATGCGAGCGTAGGTGGAGAGACTGTTGATCAGACCGATATTGGGACCCTCGGGGGTCTCAATGGGACAGATCCGACCGTAGTGGGTCGGGTGAACGTCTCGCACTTCGAAGCCTGCCCGTTCGCGGGTCATACCGCCCGGTCCCAAGGCTGAAAGACGCCGTTTGTGCGTCACCTCGGAGAGGGGGTTGGTCTGATCCATGAACTGGGAGAGCTGACTCGACCCGAAGAACTCACGAATCACCGCCGAGAACGGCTTTGAGTTCATGATATCGTGGGGCATCAGGGTTTCGGGCTCGGCAGAGGACATGCGTTCACGGATCGCCCTCTCCATGCGTACCAGACCAACGCGCACCTGATTCTTCAGCAGCTCACCTACCGAGCGCACACGCCGGTTGCCAAGGTGATCGATGTCGTCGATCTTGCCGTGGCCATCCTTAAGCTTGAGCAGGATCTCCACCACGCCGAGGATATCCTCATTGCGCAGAATACGGGTCTCCAGATCGCAGTCGATATCCAGTCGCTTGTTCATCTTCAGACGACCAACCGACGACAGATCGTAACGATCCGGTTTGAAGAAGAGGTTCTCGAACAGGTTTTGTGCCGCTTCCAGCGTCGGCGGCTCACCGGGACGCATCATGCGGTAGATGTGCGCGTCTTCTCACGCCGCGGTCTGGAGAAGGATGAACGTGCCCTGCAGATCGATCAGGATGAGATCGACGGCCTGCGTAAAGATATGGTGATTGAGCGCCGCATCATCGAGCAGGACTCCGAACAGCGTATCCGCAACATGATGGTGGGTCAGACGGTGCGTAGTGCGCCGGGTCTGAAGAGCGGTGGCACGATCACGGAGGAGTATCTGGCGAAGATCTCCATCAACCGCATCGATGAGATCGTGTTGGATAACGACGAGATCACCACCCGAATCGAAGGAATCCGCAACAAAGTTCAGGATCTGGGCAAACGGCTGCAGAAGCGGTTCGAGAACAAAGTGGAGAAGCTGGAGCGCGGCGACGATCTGCCTCCGGGTGTGCTGAAGATGGTGAAGGTGTATATCGCCGTCAAGCGCAAACTCCAGCCCGGTGACAAGATGGCCGGTCGTCACGGTAACAAGGGTGTGATCTCCAAGATCAATCCCGCCGAGGATATGCCCTACCTTGAAACCGGACAGCCGGTTGATATCGTGCTCAACCCCCTGGGTGTGCCGTCACGTATGAATGTGGGGCAGATTCTCGAGACCCATCTGGGATGGGCCGGTAAGGAGTTGGGCAAGCAGGTGGGTGACATTCTGCGAGAGGTGCAGAAAGGGGTCACCGACATGGAGGTCCTGCGGGAGAAGATGGAGAGCATCTACGACTCCCCGTCACAGATCACTGACGTCAAGGCCCTCTCCGACGGTGAACTTCAGGAGATGGCGGTCAACCTCAAGGATGGCGTCCCGGCAGCGACACCGGTGTTCGACGGTGCTGTTGAGGAGGATATTGTCGGTTGGCTGGAGAAAGCGGGTCTGCCCGGTTCCGGTCAGGTGCGACTGATCGATGGTCGTACCGGCGAGTACTTCGACCGTCCGGTGACTGTCGGTTACATCTACATCCTGAAACTGCACCACCTTGTGGACGACAAGATCCACGCCCGCTCCATCGGCCCCTACTCGCTGGTGACACAGCAGCCGCTGGGTGGTAAGGCGCAGTTCGGTGGTCAGAGATTTGGTGAGATGGAGGTGTGGGCACTGGAAGCCTACGGCGCCTCCTACACCCTGCAGGAGATGTTGACGGTGAAGTCCGACGACGTGGCCGGACGCACCAAGATCTACGAATCCATCGTCAAGGGTGATGACGCCTTCGAGGCGGGCATTCCCGAATCCTTCAACGTGTTGGTGAAGGAGTTGCAGTCTCTGGCGCTGGATGTGGAACTACAACGCTCCGACTGATGATGGAAGAGAGGGCTGCGCATCGGAGGAACGCTCCGGTGCGCAGCACTGACTAGAAGATACGGGCAGTTCGGCAGCGGTGGCCACGCTCCGGAGACGACGCCCGACACCAGCCGGATGGGAGCCACCAGCCGGCATGGCGACAGAAACACCGCCGGGAGGCAACGCGCGTGAACCAGAATCTCTTCAAAATCTTCTCCCGCCCCATGTTGGGACAGAACTTCGACGGCATCCGCATCTCCATCGCATCGCCCGAGAAGATCCGCTCCTGGTCATTTGGTGAGGTAAAGAAGCCGGAAACCATCAACTATCGTACCTTCAAACCGGAACGGGACGGCCTCTTCTGCGCCAAGATCTTCGG
>JADGBX010000378.1 GCA_015231265.1 Magnetococcales bacterium
CCATGTAGGCAGGGTTGCCTGTTTCGAAGAAATTGAGAACACGGACAATATTGGGGTGTTTGAACGGGGCGATGGTCCGGGCTTCCTGCAGGAAGCGGTCCATGCCCCAACTGATGCGTTCGTCGGAGACCTCCGGTTTGGAAGATACCTTTCCCTCTGCTACACGCATCAAGAAGGCCCGAGGAAAGTACTCCTTGATCGCTACGGGAATATCCAGATTGGTGTCCGTGGCGAGATAGGTGATGCCGAAGCTTCCCTGACCCAACACCTTGTCGATCACATATTGTTGGAGAGGAAAGCTCACGGTCAGAGGGTCGGGAAGGCCACGAGAATGGGTTGAAGCCACACTTCTCGGATCCATGAGTTCTGTCTCTTCCTCTTCATCACCCGCCTGTTCCATACGGGCGTCAACAAGCTCGGTGGGTTTGTCGTTGAGTGCAGGATCGGTGTTGGAAGAGATCTCATCGAGCGGTGTGACGGAGGGTGGTGCTTTCTCAGGTGCAGGTGGGGCAGACTGAGCAGTGGCTGAAGAGGGAGCTCTCACTGCATATCTGCAGGTGAATCCCAGTTTCTCCAGTGCAATCTTAAAGATCCTGGCATGTTTGCAGGAGATCTGCTGAAATCCGATCCTTTTTTCCGCTGCATCCAGTGTCCTTTGCGCGACCGATCGAATGCGTGAGTTTCTGATTCTGGGCACGAGGGCGCGTACCCGTGCTTCGGGGAATTGTTCGGATGGCTTGAACAGGATCAACAGTCGGCATTGATCAGTTGTTGAAGACTGATGTGTTTTTTGTTGCGCTTCGGACATCTCCACCCCCACCCGCTGGATCCCGCAGGACTCCTGTCCAGGATAGAGTATTTCCCAATGATGTGAAACCTATGGAACAGTGGTCTTGATGATATGGCAGATGGGCGTTCACTCTGTCACTCTGCACGAACAGTGCTGTAGCAGGCTGCCGCTCGCCGATAGACGATCGCGCGCATATGTGTGGTGTTCAATGACATGTCTCTCGTGTGTTTGTGTTGTTTGATAATGTGTTTTTTTCTTGTAAAAATATATAGTTGCGTCAGGTATTGCAGCGTGTTGATGAGAGAGATAATAGAGAGGGAACGTATCAAGCAACCGGCATAATCAGGAAGGTCCGAATAGCTCTTGAGAAACGTGTCGGATTTCGGTCTAATAGAGGAACTTCCAGATCAACGCCCGGTTTCATAATGGGCAAAACTTCCAACGCATAAATTCGAGAACAACGGACTGTAACCTTCTATTGATCAGGACCATTCGGCTGGAACCAACCAGAGTGGATGTGATCGATAGTATTGCTCACAAGCATAATTCCAGCGCCAAAGCGCATGCCGAGGAGATTGGATCCGTGTCTGACCATCATGAAACCCCCGAAGTTACCGGTCTTGCTATCCTGGATGAGGCATTAAACCGGCAAAAACTGAGTCGTCGTTTTCTTTTTGACATGATTGGCGGTCTCGCTGTCTATGTCTCTCTTCCAAAAGCACTGAATGCCGGCGTTGGACTGTTTGCTGCCGACAAGCCGCATGGAGAGGCCCATAAAGAGGGTGACGGAAAGCCCCGCTATTCTGACGATGAGAAACTGCCCATGTGGTTGGATCTGACCACAGCTCTGGGTGTCTCCGGCACCTTTGCCAAGCAGGTCATGCATAACATGCTGATCAAGGGCGAGGATCTCAGTCTGGTCACCGCCATGAAGGTTAACGGTGCCCATGCAGCCCGCGTTGCGCTACTGCGTCACTTCGGGAATGCAGAAGGTCAGGAACTGGCCCATCATGAGGATTACGAGTGGGGGCATGGTCTGACACCGGTTCCGCTTCTCGTGGTGCTCTCGACGTTTACAACGGCTGATCTCAAAGCCAATGTCGATGTCTTCTTTCCCAAGATTGAAGAGGCGCTTGAGCCCAGTTTCAACTACAAGGTGGTCGATCCCCTGCCCATCTTCGATGATAACATCGATTTGTGGAAGAAACGGCTTGAGACCGTCAAACAGGACATCACCGTTTTTGCCGCCCGAGTTGCTGCCGTCACCGGGGCGCTGGCACCGCTTGGTACGACGTACCTCTCCTCGGCCCTGGCCGATCAGATGAAACGTGGTATGTTGCGGATGCTCTATGAACAATCTCTCTGTATCGAGGTGATCGCCTGGAAAGAGGAAACCGGGTCGGGAGTGAGCGCCTTTACCGATGCGCAGATGCTGGAGATCCGCTCGAACTTCCGTGAGCGTGCCCGGAAACGCGCCTACAAGTATTTCCACGGGCCTCTGGGATTCTCGAATATGATGACCGCACTGCCGGCCAATGCTAGCGGCATGTGGGGTATCGGTGATCCGCCTGAGATTTTTGCCATGTTGGAGTACTACGATCGGCCTGAAGTTCTGGCGGGTTCGCACTTTGTTGGTGCCGGTATGGCTGCATCATACAACATCATCTTCATGTTGATGTGGTTGACTCGGGTTGGTGTGACCGGCAAGGGGCAGTTCATTTCACACTCTCTGCGCGACGGGCTCAAGACCCTGGGTGCCTTGATGCGGGCGAGTGTCAACACAAATACCTATGGCCGTTCCGTTCCAGTTATTGAAGATCTGGCCGAAGTGCTTAAAGCCGCCAAGGAGGAGCAACCGACACCCGATAACGATCACAAACGGGATCTGCTCGAGCGCATTCTGCACATCGTTGAAAAGACACCCCGGCAGTCGTTCCACATCAGTAGTGACAGCT
>JADGBX010000379.1 GCA_015231265.1 Magnetococcales bacterium
TGGTGCGTTTTCAGGCCAAACCCGAAGGGCTGGCGGTACGCCAGCGCGGTTTTGGGCTAATTGAAGACACGCCCTAGTGTTAGCGATTGTCATGTTCTCGCAGAACCAGGACAGGTACATCATGTAACCGCGTGATATTCTGATTACTGAAGGGACCGGTTCGTACCGGGTGATTTCTATGACGACCGACGAGAATCTTCCGACACTCAGATCCATCGGCATCAAGGGTGTCGAGTTCGGCATAAATGTTACCGTCATGGAGCCGGTTAACCTTTATGGATGCTCGCTTGGTGACGACGTTTTCATCGGACCATTCGTCGAGATTCAGAAGGATGTCTCAATCGGAGCCCGAACACGCATTCAGTCACACGCTTTCATCTGTGAGTTGGTTACCATCGGCGCTGACTGCTTCATTTCGCACGGAGCCATGTTCATCAATGACCTTTTTGAGACAGGGGGTCCAGCTGGTGGGGATCGTGATCAGTGGAAAAGCACCACCCTGGGTAACCGAGTGTCCATCGGTACCAATGCAACCATTCTTCCGGTCACCATCTGCTCGGGGGTTGTCGTCGGTGCCGGTTCCGTGGTGGTCAATGATATTACAGAGCCAGGAATCTACGCTGGCAATCCCGCACGGCTCATTCGTCACTTGTAGGAACAGTGTTGATGAAATTCGTCGATCTTAATGCGTTGCATCAATCCATTGAATCGGAACTGCAGAGTGCCATAGATACTGTCATCCGAACATCGTCCTTCATTCGCGGGACACATGTCGAACAGTTCGAAAAGAACTACGCGTCTCTTTATACCAGTAAACACTGTATCTCATGTGCCAATGGTACAGATGCTCTGTTCATTGCCTTGAAAGCGTTGGGAGCAGGACTTGGTGACGAAGTTATCACCACGGCCCATAGCTGGATCTCTACCAGTGAGACCATCACATTGACTGGAGCAGATGTCCGGTTCTGTGATACGGAAGAGGACTACTTCTGCATCGATCCAAACAAGATCGAACCCCTTATAACTTCACGCACCCGTGGCATTATCGTTGTCCATCTCTATGGACAGACAGTCGATATGGATAGGATCATGGCACTTGCCCAGGCTCACGGCCTCTGGGTCATCGAAGATTGTGCGCAATCCCACCTCGCAACCTATAAAGGGCGTCTGGTCGGCACCATTGGTGATGTTGGCACTTTCTCTTTCTACCCTGGGAAGAATCTCGGTGCCATGGGGGATGCAGGAGCACTCATCACATCACGGGATGATGTGGCCGATTATTCTACGCTCTTTGCGCGTCATGGGGGAAAGAACAATCATGTGATGGAGGGAATCAACAGTCGCATGGATGGTCTACAGGCCGCGATTCTCAACGTCAAACTCAACCATCTTGAGAAGTGGACGGAACAGCGCCGACTCTGCGCCAATCGATATGATGCTCTGCTGCACGATGTGGCAAACATCACAACACCCAAGGTAAGAGCAGATTCCAAACATGTTTACCATCTCTATGTAATCAGGACTAAACAGAGGGATGCACTTCGGGCGTTTCTGAAAGAAAACGGGATACCGAGCATCATCAACTACCCAAGACCCCTTCCTCTCTACTCTGCCTACAGCCGATTCCGTTACACTCCGGACGACTTTCCCGTCGCCTCTCAACATGCGCGTGAGATCCTGTCCTTACCCATGCATCCTCTTCTCAGGGATGAAGAGCAACAAGAGGTTGTCGAAGCAATAGAGTCCTTCCATAACGATCATCCGTTATCCATGCGTTAGGATCGAAGCGTATTACAGTGTGGAGATGTCCCATGAGTTCAGAGAAGCGTCTTAATTTTGCCATCGTTGGTTGCGGACGCATCGCCCAACGCCATGCAGAGCACATCAAACGCTTTGGTCGTTTGGTGGCCACCTGCGATCTCGATCTGGAACGCGCTGCCACCCTTGCCAAAGAGCATGACGCACACTCCTTTACCCATCTTGAAGAGATGTTGGCAGAGAAAGCGGATGAGATCGATCTGGTTGCCGTATGTACTCCTAACGGACTTCATGCTGAGCATACCATCATGGCGTTTGAGGCGGGTTGCCATGTTCTCTGTGAAAAACCGTTGGCGATCTCCGTGGTCGAGTGCGGTCAGATGATCATCAGCAGCGAACGGGCCAACAGACGTCTGTTCGTGGTCAAACAGAATCGCTACAATCCACCGGTACAGGCTGTCAAAGAACTCTTGGATAACGGCACACTCGGACGCATCTTCAGTGTCCATCTCAACTGTTTCTGGAACCGTCGAGAGAGCTACTATAAGGAGAGTTGGAAGGGCAGCAACACAATGGATGGCGGCTGTCTGTACACCCAGTTCAGCCACTTTATCGATCTGCTCTACTGGATGGTCGGAGATGTGCGCGCCGTAACTGGACTCACCAATAATTATTGTCATGAGAAGTGTGTTGAATTTGAAGATTCCGGTGTTTTTGCTGTTGAATTCTACAATGGCGCCATGGGCAGTATTGCCTTCACGGTCAACAGCCATAAAAAAAACATGGAGGGCTCGTTGACACTGTTTTGTGAGAAGGGAACCGTGAAAATCGGTGGACAGTATCTCAACGAACTGGAGTACCAGAACATCGACGGATACCACATTGATGGCCTGCCGGAAGGACGACCGGCCAATCAATACGGGCACTATCAGGGCTCCATGTCGAATCACGATCTGGTCTATGAGAACGTGGTCTCTGTTCTAT
>JADGBX010000037.1 GCA_015231265.1 Magnetococcales bacterium
CGGAAGTTAAGCCCCTCAGCGCCGATGATACTGCGTCTTAAGGCGTGGGAACGTAGGACACCGCCAGGAAGTTTTTTATTCAGAAAAAACCGAAAGGGTGTAATACCTTTTCGGTTTTTTCCGTGCAATCCAGGGAGATTCGGGCGTGAAAAGCACGATGGCACGCGCTGAAGATATCGAGCGCAAGTGGTTTGTTGTCGACGCTGAAGGCGCAACACTGGGACGTTTAGCGACCCAGATTGCCATGCGTCTGCGTGGTAAGCACAAGCCAACCTTCACACCCGGTATGGATGTGGGCGATTTTATCGTCGTCATCAATGCCGAGAAGGTGCGTCTTACCGGCAACAAGATGGAAAACAAGCTCTATCATCGGCACTCCCAGTTTCCCGGTGGCCTCACAAGCACCGTGGCCAAGGATGTGCTGAACGGCAAGTTTCCGGAACGTGTTCTGGAGAGCGCTGTACGCGGTATGCTGCCCAAGACACCATTGGGTCGCACAATGTTCCGCAAACTGCGTGTCTATGCCGGAAGTGAGCACCCCCATGCAGGACAGAACCCCGAGGCTCTGTCGCTGTAATCGAACAGTATCCAAGCGGGTCCCCTTGCGTTACAGTCAAAGGGATCTTAATGGACGTTTCGTGTGAAGAGGAGTAAGGACGTATGTCCCTGAAAGAAGCGGAATACGCCACTGGCAAGCGAAAAGAGGCCGTGGCTCGAGTCTGGATCAAGCCGGGTTCGGGACGCGTGACGATCAACAAGCGTGATATGGACGTCTATTTCGGACGTGCCGTGCTGCGTAAGATCGTTCAGCAGCCGTTTGAGCTGACCCAGACCACAGGGCAGTTCGATGTGCGCGTCAATGTTACCGGAGGCGGAATCTCCGGTCAGGCCGGTGCCATCAAACACGGAATATCCAAAGCGCTACAGCAGCGTGATCCCACGCTCCGCGCTGTTCTCAAGAAGAACGGCTATCTGACCCGCGACTCGCGTGTTGTCGAACGTAAGAAGTTCGGTCGGCACAAAGCTCGTAAGAGCACGCAGTTCTCCAAACGTTAAACGTAGAACGTTCTGGAAGGTGACCTGCGTCGATGACGCGTCGCCTCGGACGGTCGGTTTGACGCAGAGACTAGGGAGACCGTTATGGACGGTCTCCCTTTTTCCGTTTAGAATTGGCTGTACGTTATTGATTTGATAGAAAGAGGTGAAATAATGGTCGTGCGGGTGGGAATTCTCGGTGCAAGTGGCTATACCGGCGGTGAATTGGTGCGGATTCTTTCCGGTCACCCTCAGGCGGAGGTGACACTCGTTACTTCACAGCGTTTCGCTGGACAGGCGCTCTCGGAGATCTATCCCCAACTCCAGGGAGTGGCTGGTCCCGATGGAACGCCATTAACCTGTCGAAAACTCAACGCTTCAGAAGCTGCTGAGATGTGTGATGTTGCGTTTTGTGCCCTGCCTCATGTGACCTCCATGGGTGTGGTCCCGGAGATGATTGAGGCTGGCGTAAAAGTTGTCGATCTTTCAGCAGATTTCCGTTTGAACAATGCAGAAACCTATGCCGAATGGTACGGCACTGAACACACGGCTCCTGAGCTTCTGCATGAGGCGGCGTACGGTTTGCCTGAGCTAAACAGGGAAGCGCTCAAGAAAGCACGTCTGGTTGCCAACCCTGGCTGTTATCCCACGTCGATACTCCTGGGATTGGCGCCCATGTTGAAGGAAGGGGTTGTTGATCTTGAAGCGCTGGTCTCAGATAGTAAGTCCGGTGCCAGTGGTGCAGGACGCGCGCCTTCGCAGGCGACACTCTATTGTGAGGTGGCAGAGGGGTTTAAATCCTACAAAACAATCGGTCATCGCCACACCCCGGAGATTGAACAGGAGATCGGTCGGCTGGTGGGTCAGGATGATGTGAAGGTCCGTTTTACGCCTCACCTTATCCCCCAGAGTCGCGGGATCCTCAGCACGCTCTATGTGCGGACTGGAGAGGATGGTCGCGATGCTAAGCAGTGGCGGCAGGTGTATGAGGCGTTCTATGCCGATAAACCATTCGTCAGGGTTCTCCCCGAAGGGCGGTTGCCGGCCACCAACCATGTACGGGGTTCCAATTTCTGTGATGTCGCCATCACTCATGATCCGAGAACCGGCTGGTTCGTGGTGCTCTCCGCCATCGATAATGTGATGAAGGGCGCCTCTGGTCAGGCGGTTCAGAACATGAATCTCATGTTGGGAATGGAGGAAGGGCTTGCTTTGGGGGCCTTCCCGCTTTTCCCATGATGAAACAAACCGTTGTGCCAGTTATTGGAAGAATTGCCGTTTGTTTTCTTTAGCGATTCTTTATATAAGAACTTGCTAATGGATTGTAAGTCTGTTAACAACCTCCGATCAGATGTAATAGACAGAGGATCGAAATGCCAGCGGTTCCTGAGAAATGTTCGGAGCCGATTTCAACTAAGGAGGACGAATCCCATGGCTTTGATGATCACTGAAGACTGCACCAATTGCGACGTCTGCCTGCCTGAATGCCCCAATGAGGCGATCACCGATGGTTCGGATGTGGACAGCGACGTCTACTACATCCATGCTGATCTGTGCAGCGAGTGCATCGGTGCTTTTGATGATGCGCAGTGCGTTGATGTCTGCCCCGTGGAGTGCATTGTTCCCGACCCTGACCACGAGGAGTCCGAGGAAGAGCTTACCGCCAAGTACGAAGCCATCCACGGCTGATTGCGGCACTGACCATCCAAACCTGCTTGTCATTTTAGGCAGGATGAGATGGGAACCGTTTGAACAGGGGTGTATAGTTCTATACGCCCCTGTTTTCGTTTCTGCGCTGCAAAGGAGAAGATTTGTGTCCGGTACCGTCGAAAGTATGACCGGCTTCGCCCGTCTGGAGCGTCAGGCGGAGGATGTTCGAATCATCTGGCGTTTGAAATCAGTGAATCACCGGTTTCTCGACCTCTCCCTGCGTATGCCCGAGAGCTGTGCCGGGCTGGAACTCTCCGTTGCTGGTCACCTCAAGAAGAGCATGGGCAGGGGACGCGTGGAAGGTACGCTCAATCTGGTAAACGATGCGCAACAGACACGGTTGGAGTTAGATCCTGAGCGACTGAAAGCTCTGTTGGAGGTTGAATCCCGTGCTGCTGAGCTGGTTTCTCAGCAATCCGGTCAGCGGGATGCGATCTCTTTGAAGGCGCTGCTTGCTTGGCCAGGCGTTGTTCTGGAACGTCGAGAGGGGCAGGATGAGATCGTGCCCGATTCAGATCTTGGTCGTGAAGTGCTTTCTCTGTTGCAGGAGGTAGCGGCTCGGCTTACCGAGACGCGCCTGCGTGAAGGTGCGGCACTGGTGGAGATTATGAGTGCGCTCTTGGACCGTCTTGCCGATTTTCGGGAGAAGGTCGTCACCTATATCCCCGTAGTGCGCGAGACGATGGCGACGCGTTTGCAGGAGCGCATCGCCGAGTTGACGGCTGAGCGCACTGTTGATGAGGGACGTTTTGCCCAGGAGATGGCGTTTCTGCTTAATAAATCGGACATTGGCGAGGAGTTGGACCGACTCCAGGTGCATATTGCCGAGATGCGTTCCGTCCTGGTCAACGGCGGTGAGGTCGGGCGGCGTCTCGACTTTCTCTGCCAGGAGTTGAATCGTGAAGTGAATACCATCGGTTCCAAATCTCAGGAAGCGGATCTCTCTTCTCTGGTGGTTGAGATGAAGGTGATCGTCGAGAAGCTGAGGGAACAGTGTCAGAATCTGGCGTAATTCTCCATCTCTTTAATAGGTGTTCAGTCCGTCTGATCCTCTTCTCTCCATGATAAGACCATAAAAAAACAAGGGAACCCTGTCACACCGTATTGCGTGATCGTGTGCCGGACCGGTACACTCGCAGTGGGACGTGTTGTCAAAAGGGAGCATGTGACAGATAATGAATGATTCCGATACAACAGGAAGACGCGGTTTCGTACTTGTGGTTTCTGCGCCATCGGGTGCAGGAAAAAGCACTTTGGCCCGCCATCTGCGTGAACGTATTCCTGAGGTGACCGTCTCAGTCTCTACCACCACCAGACCGCCCAGACCGGGTGAGAAGGATGGTGTCCACTATCATTTTGTCGATCAGGAAACGTTCCGAGCACGCGTTGAAGGCGGTGCGTTTTTGGAGTGGGCTGAGGTGTTCGGCAACCACTACGGAACCTCACGGGATGCCGTCGAACCAGTGCTGGCAGCAGGAAACTGTGTATTGCTGGATATCGATTGGCAGGGTGCTCGTCAAGTGCGCGAAGCGATGCCGGAGGAGGATGTGGTGACCGTGTTCATTGCCCCTCCTTCCCAAGAGAGTCTTTATGATCGCCTGACGGGGCGAGCACAGGACAGTACGGAGGTGATCGCTGCCCGAATGCGTAAAGCGGCTGCCGAAATGTCCCATTGGCAGGAGTATGACTACGTGATCATCAACGACCAGTTGGAGCCGGCTCAAAGTGAGTTGGTGGCGGTAGTCTCGGCGGAACGCCTGCGTCGCCACCGTATTCAGGAACAGTTGGATGCCATTCTGGGGACGTTTGGTAACGTCTAAAGACTGGTTTGGAAGCGTATAGAGGTCCTGTAAACGGAGACACGGGACTGATGGAATTTATGGCTGCTAAGGAGAAAGAGAGACCATGGCGCGTGTAACGATTGAAGACTGCATGGAAGTGGAGAATAACCGTTTTGATCTGGTGATCATGGCTGCCAGACGGGCGCGTCAGTTGAGCAAGGGGGCTGAAGAGACCCTTTCTCGCGATAACGACAAGAATACGGTCCTGGCTCTGCGCGAAATCGCTGAGCGCTCCGTGGATGTGGAGCCCCTGCGCGCTGTCGCTCAGGATGAGGAAGAGGTCGAGGCTTTTGAGGATGACAATCCACTCGAAGAGATGGATGCCTTGATCGCTGAAGGTGCGACCGTCAATGAAGAGGCAGAAGCGGACTCCAAGAAAAAGAAGGCTAAAGAGGACGCTAAAGAAAAGAAGGCTGAAAAGGACGCTAAAGAAAAGAAGGCTGAAAAGGGCGCAGAAAAAAAGGCTGAAGAGGGCGCTACGGAAAAGGCTGAAGCGGCTACCGAGGGGGATGAAGCAGCATCGGACACCCCGGTTGCCGAGGATGGTGAATCCGAGGCCGCATCGGAGAGTCCCGAATCTGCAGAGTAGTGCCATTGACTCCGGTTCGGCTCTGTCTGAACGCTCGTTCTGCTCAACCGGAGTGACCGATAATGTTCCCGGAACCTGTTTTTCCGTCCGATCGGAAGGTTCGATGGATGGAAAGATAGGTTCTGTCATCTGTGGGTTGTTCGATCATGGAAACGATCGATTCATGATCCGAGCAACAGGTCCGTCGGGGGATGGAGAGGGTGTTGCAACAGTGGGATGAGATTATCGAGCGCATCCGGGACTACAACCCGGATGTCAATGTCGATTTTCTGGAAAGAGTGCGTCGGTTTGTCGATGAGCATGACAGGCCGCGTGGTGAGCGCGATGCCACTTCTGATCGACAGGAAGAGAGTGGGGTGCCTGTCGATCCGGCTGCCATCGCCTCCATTTTGGTTGATCTGCGTCTGGATGTCTCTTCCATTGCTGCTGGCATGTTGGTGGACTGTGTGCGTATGCGCTCGGCACCCCTTGATGTCGTCGAAGCGGAGTTGGGCGAGGAGGTGGCGTTTCTGTTGCAAGGTGTGACGCGCCTGACGGCTCTCTCACCCAAGGAGGGGGCATCGGAGCAGTCCGATCTGCAACTGGAGGATTTCCGACGCATGATCCTGGCGATGGCCCAGGACATTCGGGTGATGTTAGTTCGGTTGGCGCTCTGTCTTCAACAGGTGCGCACCGCTGCGGAGGAGCCGGCCCTCTGCCCCAATCCCAGGATCATGGCCCGTGAGATTCTCGACATCTACGCCCCCATTGCTCACCGCCTTGGTATCCACTGGTTAAAGAGTGATCTTGAGGATCTCTCCTTCCGTCTCAGCAACCCCTCAGGATATCGCACGCTGAAACGGCGCATCAAGAGCCTGCGTAAAGGGGGCGCTGATGTGGTGGAAAAGGTGATTCAGATACTCCGCATCAAGATGGAGGAGAACGATATTCCCGGACAGGTTTTCGGTCGGGAGAAACATCTCTACTCCATTCACGGTAAGCTCAAGCGTAAGAATACCACCCTCGAAGAGCTGTTCGATCTGATCGCCTATCGGATCATCGTGCCCGACACCAATCAGTGTTACCGCGCACTGGGAATGATTCACAGCGCTTTTCGTCCGATTCCAGGACGGTTCAAGGATTATATCGCCCTCCCCAAGAGCAATGGCTATCAATCACTGCATACGGTTGTGTTCGGCCCCTTCGGCAACCGCATTGAGATCCAGGTACGCACTGAAGAGATGCATCAGGTGGCAGAAAGCGGCGTTGCTGCTCACTGGGTGTACAAGGATAAAGGGACGCACCCTCATCTCTCACCCGGTGTCACCGGTTACGCCTGGTTGCGGCAGATTCTCAGCCATTTCCGCAATGCCAACGGTCCCGGTGAGTTCATCGAGAACCTGCGCATCGATCTTTTTCCCGATGAGATCTATCTCTTTACCCCGCAGGGCAACATCATCACGCTTCCCCGAGGTTCAACACCGGTGGACTTTGCCTATGCGGTCCACTCCGAGGTTGGGGATCACTGTCGGGGGTGTAAGATCAACGACCGTATGGAGCCGTTGAACAGTACTCTCAATACCGGTGATACCGTTGAGATCATCACCGACAAACGGCAGCAACCCAACCCCAACTGGCTCACCTTCGTGGTGACCAGCAAGGCGAAATATCGCATATCACGATGGGTGCGTAAGCGGCAACGCAAACAGGCGGAAGCGTTGGGACGAGAGTTGGTGGAACGGGAACTGCGGAAAGCCGGTCTTGGCTTGAGAATGTCGGACAAGGCGATTCAACGGGCGGTCGAGGCGTTTCACTACGCCGATGGTATGGAGCTGTTCGGTCGGGTAGGGGATGCGTCCATTTCGGCACTGCAGGCGGTTCACCGTATGTTTCCGGAGACCCTGGAACGCCTGGTGCGCAGCAGCGACCGTGATGCACTGGATCGTCACACCTCCATCGAAGAGCTGCCCGCCAGGAAACGTAAGGAGAGCAAGCGCTCCAAAGGGGGGGAACCGGTTCGTCTCGGACAGGCGTGGGAGGGGGTGGATGTCACCTGTGCTCGCTGCTGTTCACCTCTGCCCGGCGAGCCTGTTGTGGGGATCATCGTCACGGGGCGCGGCATCACAGTCCATCGTACCACCTGTCCCAATCTCAAGAGTCTCGTAGAGAATCAGGAGCGTTGGGTTCAGGATATCTCTCTGCCGACCAGTGCTGGGCAGAACTATCTGGCCAGACTCAAGGTGATGGCCCCCGATGCAGGGAGTGTCATGGCCCAGGTGACCCAGGCTGTCAATGATGTAACGGCTCGAACACGCATGGCACGCACCTCCAAACGGGAGAAGTTTGCCATCCGCCTCGATGTTGAGGTTACCGACAGGATTCATTTTGACGAAGTGGTGCAGAGTATCCAATCCATTCCCGAAATCTACGGTGTACGTCGTATGATGGGATAGTGGTGTGGGTCCTGTGGTACAGTGTATCGAACAACGGTTTTGATGTTTTCGTCTAGAGAGTTGCTTTCATAGCGCGTTGATAGGAGATAATTCCATGAGTGGATCGGAGAAACGCTCGATTTCTGGCCCTGGTGTCGTCTCCGCCATTGGTCCCTACAGCCCGGCTGTACAGGTGGGTGAGTGGCTCTATGTTTCTGGGCAGATTCCTCTCAATCCCGAAACCGGCGAGATGGAGAATGTGCTGGTGGACCGTGCAGCCGAGCAGGTTATGCAGAATCTGAAAGCGGTTCTCTCCGCTGCAGGGTGCGACTTTGGAGATGTGGTCAAGAGCACCATTTATTTGGTTGACCTGAAGGATTTCGAAGTGGTCAACGAGGTGTATGAACGCTACGTTCAGGAACCCTATCCAGCCAGGGCTACCGTGCAGGTCGCGGCTCTGCCCAAAGAGGCGCTGCTGGAGATCGATCTCATCGCCCATTGCTCGACCGACACCGGAGAGCCCTCATGAAACACCCCCATCGGAACCGGAAAGGCGTGCCTTGCAGCGGTTGGCTGATGGGGCTGATTACAGTGGCCTGTTTCTGGCTGCCCTCTCTCGCCCAGGCTGCGCCGTACTGTGTGGTGGATTTTGCGGGCAAACGGTGTGGTTTTTCCGATATGCAGAGCTGTCGCCAGGCTGCCGGAGAGAAGGGGTCCTGCGTATTGGATCAGGAGCGGATGCGAGCACCTTCCGGAGGCTCTCCCTGGTGTCTGGTGGAGAGTTGGCGCACGGAGTGTATCGATGCCACGCACGCCTCTTGCATGAAACGCGCAGCATCGCGCAAGGCGACCTGCATTCGCAACCCCAATATCGTTCAACACCGTACGCCGACCATGAAGCGATCGACCGGTGCAGAGTGGGGAGATGGAGTGTCGTCTTCGGGAACGGTGGATGCAAACGGTTCGGAAGGTCGTGGCGCACTGACAACGACGCCTGCTGCGGAAACCAGTCGCGGATCGGCACCTAGAGGGTGGCGCTGGAATGCACCCCCACCGGAGTGGAAGGATCGTCCCACGAAGTCTGCTTCCCCGGAGAGTGGGCAGACGGCACCACCCACCACCGGCTATGCACCCTACCCGGGGAGTGGCTATTACGGACCGTACGGACCGTACACGGGAGCCTATCCCGGAACCGGATTCGCACCGTATCCAGGCCATGGCTATGGCGGAGCGCCCTACGTCTACGGGCGATAACTGACGGTTGAAGCAACACTCTAAGACAGGATCCGAGAAGCGGGAATCATGTCTCATCAGCCATGACGAAGTGCCCCGAGCAGCGTGAGAGATCATAACCAGCCGTATCGGATTCACGAACGATGGATTCGTAAGTCTGTTGCACGTTGGCACCGACAGATTGTTCGGAAACCGGCGTCTGATGCAGAAGCCCCCCTCGGGCCATGCTCAGAAACTGTTCGCCGGAGATTATGAGGTGGTCCACTACGTCGATCTCAATGGGGATCAGCGTTCTCTGTATCTGCTGTGTCAGAAAGATGTCGCTGTGGGAGGGCTCTACGGTGCCTGAGGGGTGGTTGTGGCTGAGAATCACCTTGGCGGCTTTTCGTCTAAGCGTCTCTTCGACGATGTGGCGGATGTGGACGTGCGCCACGTTGACCGTCCCCCGACTGATCAGAGAAGGGTGCAGTAACCGGTTGCGGGTATCCAGACAGAGAAGGTAGAAGACCTCTTCGTTGCGACCGGCCATCAGGGGTATGATCTGACGAGCGGCGTTGTCGGGCGAGTCGATGAGAGGCTGTTCTCGATTGGCTCGATCATGCAGATACCGCCTGGTGATCGACGGTAGGAGGTTCAGGAATGCGGAGGCGTTACTGCCGATGCCGGGGATGCTCTCAAGATCCTGTGGTTCCGCTTCGAGTACGGCGGAAAGCGTGCGAAAGCGTTTGAGAAGTAGATGAGCAATTTCGTTGGTGTCTCGTCTTGGGATAACATAAAACAGCAGAAGTTCAAGGATTTGGTGATCCTCGAACCCCTCCAGGCCGGATGTCAGAAACCGTTTGCGCAGTCTCTCCCGATGGCCTTTGTGAACCGTGGTGTTGATCGTTTTTCTGGGCATGGTTTTCTGCTTTGGCAAGAGACCGTTGCAGGGGGTGGTTCCCGGAGCAAGGGGGGCACTGCAACAGTGTATTGAGCGTATGACCTCGTGTTGTACTGGTTCCTGAAGGGGTCAGTGTAGAATTACCGGATGGTTGGGACAATCCCTCTTGAGCGCCTGCTGTGGGAGTGTCCGGACCGCATTGAGGTGGATCATTGATGGGTGCGATGTCTGATGAGTGAGTCCTATGTCATGGATGAGCCGTATGAAAGCACACCGCCGGAAGAGGCGTACGATGGTGAGGTGACCTCCTTTCCAGAACCGATGCCGCCGGGAGTCGAGTCCTATCCCGCTTCCGAGCCGGAGGTGGAGTCCCTGCGGCAGGTGCCGTGGTCGATGGCAGCGGAGCAGTCGGTGTTGGGGTCGGTGCTGTTGGACAATGGTGTGCTGGAGCAGATTGCCGATCTTCTGACGCCCGATGATTTTTATGTGGGTGCTCACCAGACCATCTATCGGGTGATGCTGGATCTGTTCGAGCGTAACGAGGTTTCCGACCCGGTGATTCTCACCGAGGTGCTGGATCGCAACGCCGAGCTTGAATCGGTTGGTGGCGCCGTCTACATCTCCCGTCTGGCCATGACGGTGCCAACGGCGGCCAATGCGCGTTCCTATGCGCGGTTGGTGCATGACAAGGCGGTGTTGAGGGATATGGCACGGGAGGCGACGACCATCGTCGAGAACGTCCACAAGACCCGTGGTCTCAAGGTGGATGAGGTGATCGACGATGCGGAGAGCCGCATCTTCAGTGTAGCCGAACGAAAGGATCAGCGCCGTTCCAGCTACCACAGTCTCAATCAGGTGATCATGCCGGTTTTCGAGCGGTTGGAGAACCTGATGGATCGCGGGGATGATGTGACCGGTGTCCCCACCGGTTTCACCGACCTGGATGCCAAACTGGCCGGGTTGCAGCCCTCCGACCTGTTGATTCTGGCCGGACGTCCCGCCATGGGTAAAACGGCACTGGCCATGAACATAGCAGCCAATGCAGCGATCGATCACGAAATGCCGGTAGCCGTCTTCTCTCTGGAGATGTCCAAAGAGCAGTTGGCAACCCGCCTGTTGGCCTCTCAAGGGCGAATCGATGCGCAGGGACTGCGTACGGGTCGTTTGAGCGAGGAGGATTACCACAAACTCACCCAGGCAGCCAGTGAGCTGGGTAAGACGCCGATCTACATCGATGATACGCCGGCTCTGACCATCACGGCGCTACGTGCAAAAGCGCGTCGTCTGAAGCGGGAGCGCAATATCCGTCTGATCGTCGTCGACTATCTGCAACTGATGCGCGCCCCCAACGCCGGGGAGAATCGGGTGCAGGAGATCTCCATGATCAGCCAGGGATTGAAAGCAATCGCCAAGGAGATGAACGTCCCGGTGATCGCACTCTCACAGCTCTCCCGTTCGGTGGAAGGACGGACGGACAAGCGGCCCATTCTCTCCGATCTGCGTGAATCCGGCTCCATCGAGCAGGATGCCGATGTGGTAATGTTCGTCTTTCGTGAAGAGTACTACAAGCAGGAAGACACCTCTCTGCACGGCAAAGCAGAACTGATCGTTTCCAAACAGAGAAACGGACCTACTGGAACGGTGAATCTCACCTTTCTGCATCAATATACCCGATTTGAAAATTTCACTTCCATTGCAGATTACGCCCGATAGATGTGTGTTGATGCGCGTGGCGGATACTCCTCTTCATGCAGGTCATTCTGCCCGGGAATTGGAGAACTCTTACTGACATCAGAGGCGACAGCGTGACAGAAGCCGATGGAGGCACACACTCCTCCCGCACCTGGTTGGAGGTGGATCTGAGTGCCGTTGTACATAACTATCGCCGGGCCGTGGAACTGGCTTCCGGTTCTGCTGTCTGGCCGGTGGTGAAAGCGGACGGCTACGGACTGGGTGCGGTAGAGATCTCCAGTCGGTTGGCTGCGGAGGGGGCGGACGGCTTCTGTGTTGCCACAGTGGAGGAGGGCATTGCTCTGCGACAGGGAGGTGTCACACAGCCGGTGGTGGTGATGGCCGGTTTCTTTCCCGGTCAGGAGCGGCTCTTAGCTCGATGGAATCTCCACACCTTTCTTTTTCGTCTCTCCGATGCCAAACGGTTGACATCGGCTTTGGCTGAAGATGACCGGGTGGGGGTGTTCGTCAAGGTCGATACCGGAATGGCGCGTTTGGGGTGTGTCTTTGAAGAGGGGGTGGCGATTCTGGAGGCGTTGGAGAACTCGAATCGGGTCACGGTGATGGGAATCACCTCACATCTGGCCTGTGCCGATGCTCTGGACAATCCGGAGACACGGCGTCAAGTTGATCGTTTCCGGAGATTCTTGCAGCATCCCGTCGTCAAAGGGCATAGGCTACGCAACTCACTGGCAAACAGTGCGGGAGTGATGGGGTGGCCGGAGAGTCATTTCGACTGGGTACGTCCCGGCATCATGCTCTACGGGGGCTCGCCTTTTTTTCCTGATCTTCTCGCGGCGGAAGCGGGTCTGAAACCGGTGGTGACCTGGAGATCCCGTGTGGTTCAGATTCAGCCGATGCCGCCTTTGATGCCGCTGGGGTACGGACATGCGTTTACGCCCAAACGCCCATCACGAATTGCATGGTTGGGGGTTGGGTATGGAGATGGATACAGTCGTCGTCTGGGCAATCGTGCTCGGGTCGTGGCCGATGGTGCTCGGTTGCCGGTAGTTGGACGGGTCTGCATGGATCTCACCGCTGTGGACGTGACCGACCATCCTGAGGTGCGCGTCGGTTCGACGGCTTGCCTACTTGGCAGTGAGCGGATGGCATCGGTTGATATCGAGGAGCTTGCCTTGCTGCTCGATACTATTCCGTATGAGATCATCTGTGACATCGGAGGTCGGGTCGAACGTCACTATGTCGGGTAGGGTTAGCTTGGTGATTGCGCAAGTCTTGGACACTGGCGCTTGCTCTTTGATTCGACAGTGTATTTTTCTCAGTTGGTCATGCGAAAAGTGTGGCGCGCCTTTGAGAAATCCAGTGTTGAATCATATTTCTACGTGATCATCGAAACAACGCGTCTTCTGTTCGGGTTAGCTGACACGTAGGGTTGTTCTTTAACGTTGCTTTTCTTCAGTTTTCACACCTCCTACGCTTTCCATTTGCATTGTTGGTAACTTCGACGGTATCGTCATCTTTTGTCGGTATGCGTGATCACTTGTGGTCAATCAGTGAGTTATCGGTTTTCTGTTAATTATGTGATCTTCGGAAGTTGTTGGAAATATTGGGAGAAATTAAAATAATGGCATCCGGTTTGCATAGTGCAATGACAGCAGATGAGGAGCGCGCATGGCGTGGTTCCTCCTCCATGTCCGGTGGTTCCGGAGCGCTGTCGTCGGGTGCGGATTCGGGATCGATCCATCGGATATCGGAGCTTGGCCTTCAGACAGAGCCCGGCCATCGGGGCCGCAGTGCTGTCGGAAGCGCTGTACTCTATTCCAGGACCGGGACCGGTATGAGTGATTCCAATCGTTTGATTCTCAATGCAGAGCGTGGTGGTGTTTACCCGTTGTGCGGACAGGTGGACTGGAGCCCTATCACCTATGGATACCGCACTGCCCGTTGGCGTGTGACACGGCTCCTTTTCCTACTGTGCGTGGTCGGATTCGGCATGATCGGAGTGCTCAGCTCCATCGATCCGGAGCGGGCCGGACAGGTGGTGTCGTTTGGTGTTGAATTCTCCTCCTCTCTTTTTGGTGTCGAAAAACAGACAGCGGGTGTCGAAGATCCCTTTCCCGCATTGAAAACGGGAAATGTTCTGTTGCGGCTTGGTGTTTCCGAACGGGCCGATGAAGCTGCGGCTCTGTTGCATCGAGTGGTTGAAGCTGGCGCCCCGGCATTCATCCGTCAGGAAACCGCCACCTACTCCCCAAACAGTGACGCCTCGGAGAGTGGCGCAGAGGTTTCCGGTGTGTTGCACTCCCATGTGTTAACCGGGCCGTTCGCTTCCGAGCAGAGTGCCCGTGCAGCAGCAGCGTGGATGCGTCGTCATGCCGAGTTGGATGCGTCGGTGCTTTTTCTCCCCGAAGCAGTCTCCGTGGCGAAACGGACTCGGATCTCCATTGCCCGGGCAACGGTTCTTCCCGTTTCCCAGGAGCAGCCTTCATCGGCAACATCGGGAGTCAATGCGCTTTCCATGGTGTTCTCTTCCCGTATGGGTGTTGCCGATGCTGAAAAGCGCGCTCAATCCGACGCTTCAACCGTCACCTCTAAGGCAGCTACATCCTCTCACGCAGAGGAGAGAGTGGCGCTGACCATGAGTCGGCAACTGACTCTGGAGCGCTGATCCCGAGGTCGTGCATCTCGTCGTTTGTCATTATCTCTCCGATATCTTTCCGAAACTCTGTGGAATCGTTGTCTCATGGCTCGAAACAAAGAGTGGTTTGTCTGTGATGCCTGTGGTTCCGAACACCCGCGCTGGGAGGGGCAGTGCCGGACCTGTGGTGCCTGGAACACACTGAAGGCGCTTTCCGTACCACCCGCTTCTGCCGGGAAAGGGGGAGGGAAGAGCACACCATCCATCGGTGGTGGCATCGACGGTCAGGGTGAAGGAGCGCCGGTGCGTCTCTCCGAAGTGGTGGATGAGGGCGAAGAGCGCTTGATGACCGGGATCGGTGAGCTGGACAGGGTATTGGGAGGCGGGCTGGTGGCAGGTTCGGTTGTCCTGATCGGGGGGGATCCGGGCATCGGTAAATCCACCCTGTTGATGGATGCCATGGATCGCCTGGGTCGCGATCACCCCATTCTTTACGTTTCCGGAGAGGAGTCCACCCGGCAACTGCGGTTGCGAGCCCAGCGGCTCAACGTTAACACCGATACTTTTTGGGTTGTTGCCGAGAACCGTCTGGAAGCGGTGGAGCGAGCGGTTGAGATGAAGACACCCGCTATTCTGGTGGCCGATTCCGTACAGACGTTGTCAACAGAAGAGCACGCCTCAGCCGCCGGAACGGTGACGCAGGTGCGGGAGTGCGCCTCTCGTTTGATCCGCATGGCCAAACGGCGGGGAATGGCGGTGTTTCTGGTGGGGCATGTTACAAAAGAGGGACAACTGGCAGGGCCGCGGGTTCTGGAACACATGGTGGATACGGTGCTCTATTTCGAAGGGGATCGGGGACAGGACTATCGGATTCTGCGCGCTGTCAAGAATCGCTTCGGTTCCGCCAATGAGATCGGTGTCTTCACCATGCACGACGTAGGGTTGGCCGAAGTCTCCAACCCGTCGGAACTCTTCCTCTCGGAGCGGGTGCAGGGCGCAGGTGGGTCGGTTGTTTTCGCCGGTGTCGAGGGGACACGCCCTCTCCTGGTGGAGATCCAGTCTCTCGTTTCACCCAGTCCTCTGCCACAACCTCGTCGTACCACGCTGGGATTCGACGCCAATCGTCTCGCCATGTTAACCGCCGTGCTGGAGAAGCGTCTCGGTTTGGGGCTGTTCAACCACGACATCTTTCTCAATGTTGCCGGTGGATTCCGCATTACCGAACCGGCGGCTGATCTTGCTGTTGCCGCCTCGCTCTACGCCTCGCACCGTAATCGAGAGGTGGATCCGGGGTTGGTGATACTCGGCGAGGTGGGATTGGCGGGCGAGATTCGGGCAGTTGCCCAGGTGGATGTGCGTCTTCGAGAAGCGGCCAAACTGGGTTTTACTCGCTGCATCATTCCAGAGAAGTGCCGCAAGGTGCTTTCGGATACACCTCCTCTGAAGGTTCATGCCGTGCGTCAGGTCGAAGAGGCGCTGGAGCTGTTGGCGTCGGAATCGTGACATCGGTCCATGGCACGGTGGTGTTGATCTCCTGTTGATTCAAGCGGTCGCGAAAACCGGTCCGAATCGTGCTATCTCTTCCCTGACATCTCTTTTCCAACATGTCGGTCTCACCATTCTCTTAAGCATCATGCATGGAGTGTGAAGCGTGAACGGGCTTGACTACATTCTACTGATCTTTGTCGGTTCTGCCGCGTTGATGGGTGGTTTGCGCGGAATTCGTCATGAAGGCGCTGCTGCCCTGGGTTGGCTTCTGGCTTTGGCGACGGCTCTGTTGAGTGCAGGGTATCTGGAACCCCATCTGGCGCCGTTCTTCAGTCAGAGTGCGTTTGGCGGCTGGCTGGCGATGGTGGTGGCGTTTCTCATGACGTTACCGTTGGCCTTCGTCGCAACCTCTTGGTGGGTTCGTCGAGGTGGGTCGTTTCCTCTTCAGCCGTCAGATCGGATTTCAGGAGTGTGCATGGGGTCGGCTCGTGGTATCCTGATTCTTTTTTGCGGGATCCTGCTCTATTTGGGGACCGCTGTGGAGCCCGGCATTACGCAGTCACACTCCCGGATCTTGCCGTTGATGAGCGATGCCAGTCATGCGCTGAGTGGGCTGTTGCCGGAAGAGTCTTCGCTGCGCGTGCGTGTCAACGCCAACCATACCAGCCTGTCGCGTGCATCCGGCAGCGTAAGGAAGGGCGATGCAGAGTATGGTGAAACTGGTGGAGAGGTTGGATCCATTCTGGCTCTTTTCAGCCGTCAGGGAACAGAGGGCGCCTCTATTCATCGCCCTGCAGTCCAAGAGACCAAACCGAGACCCAGTGTGCGCCCGAAGACCAGCACGACTGTCGGTCCCACCACATCCGAACGCAAACAACTGGATCAACTGTTTCAAACCATTGGCAGTCAGTAACCGCAGGAGAAGGGTTGCCGTCTGCATGAGCTGGTGGTGTTTGCAGTTTTGAACGCCACTCTTCGATTGAGGCCCGTTTTCAGGGAACCGTAAGCGTGTTCAAACCGACGATCGATCTTCCATCCGTGGATGCTCCATGGGATCAGGACAGTCTCAAGGAGGAGTGCGGCGTCTTCGCCGTCTTCAACCATCCCGAAGCCTCCAATCTCACCTATCTGGGGCTCTATGCCCTTCAACACCGTGGCCAGGAGTGTGCCGGCATCGTCTCGGTGGAGGATCGTATTCTCCACACCCATCGGGGTCGGGGACTGGTGGCCGATATCTTCAAACGTTCCGACCTGGATCGCCTCACCGGAAATATGGCCATCGGCCATGTGCGCTATTCAACCTCCGGTGGATCGGCCTCCCAGCGCAATCTTCAACCCCTGGTGGTCGATACCAGTAACGGCGGTGTTGCCTTTGCCCACAACGGCAATCTGGCCAACGGCGTCGAGATGCGCCGTTCTCTGGAGCGTCGTGGATCGATCTTTCAGTCCACCATGGATACGGAGGTGATCGTTCATCTCACCGCTCTGTCCCAGCGCTCAACGTTCAGTGAACGTTTGGTAGAAGCGCTGCACCAGGTCAAAGGAGCGTATGCTCTGACGGCCATGGATGAGAACAGCATGATCGGTGTGCGGGATCCCAACGGATTCCGGCCACTGGTGATCGGTAAGGTGGGGGAGAACGGCTATGTGCTTTCGTCCGAGACGTGTGCTCTGCACCTGATTGAGGCGGAGTTCGTCCGGGATGTGGAACCGGGTGAGATGGTGGTGATCTCTCGTGATGGTATCCAGTCCTACTTTCCGTTCCCGAAGAAGGAGCGGACGCTCTGTGTCTTCGAACACATCTATTTCGCGCGTCCGGACTCTACCATCGACGGTATCAACGTCTATGAAGCCCGCAAGAAGATCGGCGCTTGGCTGGCCCGGGAGCATCCGTGTGAAGGGGATATGGTGATTCCCATTCCCGACTCCGGTGTTCCGGCGGCTCTGGGTTTTGCTCAGCATGCGAACATGCCGTTTGAACTGGGCATTATCCGCAACCACTATGTGGGCCGCACCTTCATCGAGCCGCAGCAGTCGATCCGCCACTTTGGTGTCAAGATCAAGCTCAACGCAACTCGACGTCTGATCCGCGGTAAGCGCATCGTTCTGGTGGATGACTCCATCGTCCGGGGAACCACCAGCCGTAAAATCGTCAAAATGGTTCGGGAAGCGGGTGCCACGGAGGTGCATGTGAGAATCTCCTCTCCGCCCACCTCCTTCCCCTGTTTTTACGGCATCGACACGCCGACTCGGAAGGAGTTGCTCGCCTCCAGTCACACCATCGAGGAGATGCGTCGTTATATAACGGCGGACTCCCTGGCCTTCCTCTCTCTGGATGGTCTCTACGAAGCGGTGGAAGGGAAGGAGGCGGGTTTCTGTGACGCCTGCTTCTCCGGCGACTATCCCGTTCCCTTTCCGGTGCACGGTGCGGAAGCGACGCAACTGACACTGCTGAAAGAGTCGTAGTTCCGACACAACACATCAGAGTTGATCTTTCTTAAAAGCCCCCTTGTTTCCGAGGGGGCTTTTTTGTTGTTCCGAATCAATCTCACATTTCGGCATGGATTCTGCTTTGTATTTCTACGGTGAAGTTTCTCGTATTGAAACCGTCAACCTGTTGACTGGAGGAGAACCATGGCTGGCTTTGGTTTGTTGGGCGAACTGGGTGCTTATAAGGCTAATCTTCTGAACCTGCGCCACAAGCGTCAGGAGATCATCGCTGCCAACGTGGCCAATGCCGACACGCCGGGTTACAAGGCGCGACGGTTGAATTTTGAGGATGTGATGAAGGAGAGCATGCCCGCTCCGGGTGATCTACCTATGGCGCGCACCTCCGGTGGTCACATGCCGGTGGCGGCGTTTTCGCCGGAATCGGGAGAGATTCAGGCGGTGGAGACACCGATTCCCAAAGGGGATCGCAACAGTGTCGATCTGGAGCAGGAGATGTCCCGCCAGACTGCCAACCAACTGCTCTACAACTATGCAGCCCAATCCCTGAGCAGTCAGATCAGCCGTCTGAAGATGGTGATCGAAGGTACCAAGTAGGGTAGGGCTGGAACGTCTTGAACTTCGGTAGGAGGATGGGCGATGGGTGACTTTCTCAACTCGTTTCGGGTAACCGGGTCGGCGCTGGCGGCCCAGAGGCTGCGTCTGAATCTGATTTCAGAAAACGTCGCCAACGCCCAGACAACACGAACACCGGAGGGGGGGCCGTATAAACGGAAAGATCCGGTCTTCATGGCACGGCCCTTCAAGGACTTTCTCAACAGTGACGAAGCGGCCGGGGCGACGGGGGTGGCGGTGGACAGGATCCGGGTCGATCCCAATCCACCCCGGATGCAGTACGACCCCAGCCACCCGGATGCCAACGCCGACGGCTATGTGGCCATGCCCAACATCGATGTGGTGACGGAGATGGTCAATATGATGTCGGCTTCTCGGGCCTACGAATCCAATGTGTCGGTGCTCAACGCCTCAAAAGCGATGGCGTTGAAAGCGCTTGAGATCGGAAAGTAACGGTGAAACAAGAGGCTGAAAAGCGGTCACCGAGATGGTGGCCGTTTCGGCGTGATGGTTGCATGAAAGTGAGTGAAACCGTCGTCGATACAACCTGAAACCCAACATGATGCAGTCGTTGGACTGTGTCGTACCGGAGTGAAAACCATGTCGATCAACCCACTGAATATGAATGCGATGATGCCGCAGATGATGTCGGGGTCCGAGACCAGTGCCAAGGTCGGCTCCGGAGTGTGGGAGGAGTTCTCATCGGTCTTGACGAAACAGATTCGTGAGACGGATCGAATGAGCAAGAATGCCAAAGAGATGGGGCGGCGCGCCCTGATGGGCAACGCCGGTGTCAGTATTCACGAAGCACAGATCGCGGCGGCTGAAGCGGAACTGCATCTGAAGTTCATGA
This sequence comes from Magnetococcales bacterium, assembly GCA_015231265.1. Classification (GTDB taxonomy): domain Bacteria; phylum Pseudomonadota; class Magnetococcia; order Magnetococcales; family JADGBX01; genus JADGBX01. The sequence goes on from JADGBX010000037.1 coordinate 19,434, forward strand.
TGCAGGTACGAAACAAGGCGGTCGAGGTGTACAAGGAAGTGATGAGCATGGGTGTCTGATACATCTGTATGACACTCCAGGGATAGATTTTGCGCGTTGAGCAGGGGAAGCAAATGGCTGAGATGGTAAATGAACAGGCGGGAATGGCCCCGGCCGGAGGAGGTGAAAACCCGGTCCGATCCTTTTTTCGTCAGCTCCCGTTGGGTGGACGCAATGGACTGA
>JADGBX010000380.1 GCA_015231265.1 Magnetococcales bacterium
CCGCAGATCAACCGAATCGGCTATCGCAACCAATCCTCCAAAACAGTCTTCGACAGTAACGTAGAGACCAGCACGGCCACGACACGCAAAGACACTTCGATGAACGTCGATAGTCAGTCGTTGACCATCGGCCAGCAACTGCCATGGGGCCCTACTCTGACGCTGTCAACCACCGTGCAGCAGGATGAGCGCTACTACCATGAGGAGAAGTACAGCTACGACGCGCCGTTTGCCACCTCCATGACCGGTAGCATCTGGCTTCCCATGCCGTTCAGCCGCTATTTTGGTCCCGATGCGCCGGTGGAGATCTCCATCCAGCAGGCAAAGCTCAATAAAAAGAAGACCGACTATCAGCTCACCTCTTTGATCAATGCAACCCTGGCCCAGGTGGACATCGCCTACTGGAATCAGGTCAAAGCCCTGGAGACGCTGCGCGCGGCCATCAACAATCGCAAAACGGTGGAGGAGCAGGTTGCCCAGAACACGCGCCTGTTTGACATCGGACGCGCCACCCGCTACGGCAAACAGCAGTTGGAAGCGGAACTCGCCCGCACCAAAGTTGTGGAGGAGTCGGCCCGGGCCGGTCTGTTGACGGCATCCAACACCCTTGCCGCCCTGATTGAGAACAATCGGGAGAAGATGCGCTCCGTCCTCTATCTTCCCGTCGGCTTTCATGCGCGGATGCAGGATCTGCATGTTCCCAATTATGACGCTTCGGTTGCTGATGCCCTGGCCAACCACCCGGATCTCAATCTTGCGGATGTGGAGATCGAAAGCCGCGAACTGGCCCTCCGTCAGAGCGACAACAACCGACGTCCGGATCTCTCCCTCAGTGCCAGCCTGACCCACAGTCAGGACAGCAGCACCTTTGGCTACAAGACACTCCACGAATCCCTGGCAAATCTGGATGATCCGGACACCCGCTCCTCATCCACCACGCTGAGTTACAACTATCCCTGGAAGAACCGCGCCCTCAAGAATGCTCATGAGCGCAGCCGGCTCTCTCTGGAAGATGGTAAACTGGCACAGCGTTCCAGAAGCCGTGATATCGTCCGTGATGTCGCCAACGCCGTCAGCGGGCTCCATGCTGCCCAAGCCAGTCTGAAACAGGCGAAGCTGACCCATGAGCTGACCACTACCGCTCTGGAGAAACTGAAACGGCGTGCCAAGGTTCGCGGCGATGTTCCGCAACTGGAGGTGGTCCTGAAAACACGAGATCGGATGCAAGCCTCCATCAATCAGATCAACGCTCTGGTCAGTGGCAAACAGGCCGAAACCCGCCTCTTTTCCGCCCAGGGAGCCATCTCATCGTGGCTGATGAATGAGACCGCCATCAACGCCTTTGATCGACACCGTATCCGCACATTGAAGAAGAACCGGGCTCTTCCGCATCTGATTGACGACATCGGCGAAGACGAAGTGGTCTCGGCTCCTAAAACAGGACGTGCCATCTCCAATAAGATCGGTGTGGATCCGTACGCCCCCTCCGAGAACTCCACTGACCCCAATCAATGGCCGACACCCATCCGGGTATCGGGTATTCCTCAATAATCCCGCTTACCAAACCAGGATCTTATGAAGATCGGACTCTTCGCCCCAGGACGCTTCCTGCCTCAGGCAAAAACCCTCGCCACCGTTCTGAGAAGCATGCCGGAAGCGTCGGTTCAACTCTTCGATCTCGATCTTACGGATGCCAAGCTGCGCATCGAACGCGACGGAGTGTTCTGGAACGATACGCCTCTCGACAGTCTTGATGTTGTCTGGATCCGCGGTTTTCCCTACACCAACCCGGTCCTGCCCGCTGCCGAACACGACCGCGACTGGAGCGTCTGGCAGTACGACTATCTGGCCGATCAACAGAGTTTCAGCGCACTGCTCGCCCTCTTTCAGGAACTAGAGCGCCGTGGGGTGCGTGTTCTCCCCTCCCCGCGCAGTCAGTGGCGAGGATTCATGCGTTTCGCCATTCTGGAGGAGCTGCGTGCTGCGAATCTGAGGGTACCACCCCTGCTCTCCACCAATGATCCAGAACAGGCGAAAGCGTTCATGGAGCGGTTTGAGACCGTTGTGTGGCGCCCTGCGACGGGACGTGCTGCCTGGCAACGTTTCATCGAACGTCAGAGAGAAGCGCTCGTTGATCCCGGCAAGCCGCCGATTCTTCTTGCCAATGCGGTTGCCGGCCCCATGGTCCGCAGCTACCTGGTGGGGGGTCAACCGGTTCTCTCTCTTGAGACGCATCCTCCGATCCACAATCCCCCCCAAGAGAGCCTGGAAGTGGTCTGGAACCGTTCTGACCTGCATCTCTCCGAGTCCGAGTGCATCACCCTGACCCAGCGCAGCGATGCCACTACCGGCCTCCCGTACACGCTTGATTGGCTGCAAGTAAACTACGTCGTATCAGAAGAGGGACCGGTGATCTACGATCTGGATCCGGATCCTCGCATCGACTGGCTTCCGGAAGCCCACCATACTGCCGTGATCGAAGCTCTGGCCCGCCATCTGGCAGGACACGCACCGGTTCCGGTCTCTTCCGACCTTGATACCCCTGCGCCGCGACCGGTGATGTTTTTACGCCGGATGTTGCGTCTTCTCTTCGAATTCGAATTCAGCAAGTACAACACCCGCGCCTGACCTACGACTGACCAGCTTGCCCCTCCCGGATCCCGTTCTCTACAGAGAGGGCGATCCTGTCTGCCTGAATGCCTCCGAACCAAAGCACACACCATTCACGGTTTTCAATTGTAT
>JADGBX010000381.1 GCA_015231265.1 Magnetococcales bacterium
GCCACGGATAAACACCTCACAGCTACGGATAAACACCTCACAGCCACGGATAAACACCTCGGCACCATGCGCCGCAATCATTCCTGAATTACAATGCAGAGAATTGAAGAGTTCGCTCTCCCACTCTCTCACTTTCGACAGGCATTCCCATTTGCCATGACCTCGCCGAAAACCCCCAAAAAGAACCGCTTCGAACGCCACCCGATCCTCACCATGATGGTGGTGATCATCGGCGTGATTCTGCTGCTGCTCGTCGTGACCGAGACGCTGCTGACGCTGAAACACGGGCCGGTGACACCCTACGCCCATCGCGCTATCAGCCTGCGGGAATTTCCACCCCACTACAGAAAAAGTAAACTGCCCCGCGACGCCCAAATGGCTCTCACCGACTCACTGGAAAAACGGGTGTATACCATTCGCAGTGATGAGAAGGGATTCATCATGCCGTCGCGGATTCACGATCAACCAGAACGCACACTTCTGTTTCTCGGAGGATCGACGACCGAATGCTTCTATGTGGATGAGGAGAAACGCTTCCCCTACCTGACAGGACGCCTTCTTGAAAAGAGAACAGGCAAGAAGATCAACGCTCTTAATGCGGCTTTCGGCGGCAATCACACCCTGCATTCCATCAATATTCTGCTCAACAAGGGACTGCCGGAGAAGCCGGATATGGCGGTGATGATGCACGCGATCAACGATCTCTACATTCTGATTCTGGAGGGCTCCTACTGGAACGACCACCGCAGCCGCTCGCATCTGGTGCCACTCAACAAACAGAAGGATAGCTGGCTGAAACGGCTGATCCGGGAGAAGATTCCCCACATCAACGCCGGAACGCGGATTCTACAAACAAGAATCAAAGACACTCTGGATCGCTGGCGAGGCAAGGAGAACACGCCGTGGAAAGGGGCGGCTGCCGATGAGTGGATCAACGCCAGAGGACGGACTTATGATATTGATAATGAAGGTATTCTATCGGCCTTTCGGCGTAATCTGGAGACCTTCATCACCACTGCACGCATCCACGGGGTGACGCCGGTTTTAATGACCCAGGCCAACCGCTTCAAAGAGGATCCCGACCGCCTCATCGCCTGGTTGGGCGCAACCTTCTTCAGCAGCTACGGCATTACCTACGAACAACACATGGAGATCTATCGGGCGTTTAATGACGAGATTCGGGCGGTGGCGCGGGATCACCAGGTGGTTCTGGTGGATCTGGATCGTGAAATTCCCCACGAAAGGGAGATGATGTACGACTTCGTGCACCTGAACGACGCCGGTTCGGAGCAGGCCGCAGCAGTGATCGCCGCAACCCTGGAGCCGCACTTGTCACGGAAAGAGTGACGCAATGACCGTGATTTAGAGACGGGAGAGATACCCCGGCAGCTCCGAGGCGAAGTTGGGAAAGTAACGGGTGATGACCATCACGTCGAAGCGACTGAGAATCGCCTCCTTCGGCTCGTTGTCCAGCAGAAAACGGAACGACGCTTCAATACACTGCTCAAGGGTGCCCTGACCCTTGGCAAGACTCTTCCAGGTGGCGTCACTCATGGTGACCGCATGCCGGGTTGAGCCGTTGGTTTCGGAGACCGTCACCTCAAAGGTGTAGGGTCCGTCGGAGATCTTTTTGACGGTAATGGTCGCAGGCATTGCACACGCTCCACCCTCGATTCAACAGTAAAAAAACACGCGTTTATAATGCTCTACTTCATCCGGTCGATGATGGAGAGCACGGTCTGGTTGGGATCGCGGGTACATTCGCGCTCAACATGCATGGCCAGACGGGTGATACCCTGATCGCTGTAGCGGGTATCGCCGGTGCGACCGCTGAGGTAGCCGTCGAGCCAGTAGAGCAGCAGAATGCCCTCCTCGTCGGAACCCCGATCCTTACAGGTTAAATCGGCAACATCGAAACGGGCGGCCTGGGCCGTTGTCGCAGCACTAAAAAGGACCAATCCGCCGATAAATGCCGCTTTGAAATAACCTGAACGCATCCCATCTTCCCAACGTCGAACAGGCTCCCCCCACTTCTCCCTACGAACTCACTATAACGTAGAAGTTGGTGCAAAACCATACTCCTGTTGTCTTTCAGCCCTGGTGGCTGGCAGAGTAGAGGGGTCGGTTACCGCTTTCGGCTCATGGGCAGACCACTTCGCTCCAGGGGCGATCAGGCGGGGTGCCGTCGATGGTAGCCAGCATATCGCCCACCACCCGCTCCGGCGTAAAACGTGCCCGCACTGCCTGCTGTCCGGCGGCAGCGATGGCGGCGCGTTGTGGTTCGTGTTCCAGGTAGTAGCTTATCTTTTCCGCCGCCTCTTCCTTACTCATGAAGGTAATAATCTCTTTATCCGGGGTAAAGAGCCGTGTCATCTCCGGCACCTCACGAGTACAGAGCATGGCTCCGCAGCCCAAGTAGTGATAGGGGCGATCAGAGAGGCACTTGTCGAAGTCGGGAAAGGCGCTGATGTTGAGTCCGATCCGAGTATTGGAGATGGCAGCGTAGTAGTCCCGACCGGTCACCGTGGGGTTGCCCAGGCAGTGGTAGAGGGTGAGATCGACGCGCTCTTTCAGATGTTCGATCAACTCCTTACGCTCTGGAACGCCGTGCAGGCCACCGGTAAACAGCACATTGGAGTGCCACTTCTCCTCCGCCTCCTGCGGATAATCCAGACTCGGTTCGGTCATATTGGGAAAGTAGGCCACGCGTTCCGCACCCGCCTCCACATACCACTG
>JADGBX010000382.1 GCA_015231265.1 Magnetococcales bacterium
CACCCAGGACATTATCGTGGCCATGCTTCTCCATGAACTGGACCAGACGTACGCGTAGAAGATGCCAAGTGTGATCCGTCGGATCCAGAACACAGCCCACCGACTCCAGCGCGTGGATGAACGTCTCGTCCAGGCGATTGCGGCGGTGGAGACGGCGCTGATCCGTGATCCATGCAGCCAGAGCAGGCGTGACACGTGTATCCCCTTCCGGCAGCAGACGATCCCCTGTCGCACGGATGTGGGCGCGGAGGAGATCGAACATCTGAAACCATGCCGCTCTGTCGAGATCCCAGACGAAGCCACTCTCTTCCAACTGCTGCTTCAGGTCCGATTCGAGTGTTCCTCTGAGACTGGCTCGGCGTTGCATCGTGCACCAGTCGGCCAGCTCCTGATTCTGGGGCAACTGCTTGGGTACCATGGCGTGGCCGAAGTGATCCCGATAGCGGAGCAGGGTGTGATACATCGCCTGCCAACGGGCTCGGGCACTCTCCCAGATGAGGCCCAGTGACTCCAGTTTGGCACAGCGTTCCGGGGGCAGTTTTCCGCGTTTATGGAGTTTACGCTGTATCTCTATCCAACCGGGAAGCTCCGGTTTCTGCGGCAGGGAGTCGGGTACCAAGACGTGGCCATAAGCGGTGTGAAACTGCTGAAGAACCGCAAACATCTCCTCCCAGGCGACCGCTTCGGGATCCCAGACGAAGCCGATGTCCTCCAGCCGACGACGGTGGTGCTCCGGCAGCGATTGGGTTCGCCAGAGGCGGCGCTGCTGGGAGACCCATTTATCTAGAGGTTTGGTAAGAGCACTATCACTGCTGTCCAGCAACTGGTCGGTTTGGTTCCGGAACGTCTGGAGTTGGCGAAAATGGCGATACCAGGTTGCCTCTTTGGCGTCCCAAATCAGCCCCAGAGTGTTCAGGAGGGTGATGCGGTCTTCCGAGAGAGTTCGCCGCTGTTTGTGACGCCGTTGTACTCGGATCCAGTCGAGCAAGGTGTGCAGATCACCGATTCCATCAGAGTCGTTGCGTTCGTCCACACCTTCGACGGATGCTTCGTGTCGGGGATCGTCCTGCGTTGCCGTCTCTTTCTCAGACCGCCACTGTTGGAGCTGATCCAGATCCCCTTTTTCAGCATTGGCGTGGCCAAAGAGGTCTCTGAAAGCTGAGAGACGGGCATGGTTATCCATCCACTCCGCTGCTTCCGGATCCCACACCAGACCGGCGTCGTTGAGCAGTTGCTGTCGCTCCGGAGAGAGTTCTCCTTTTTTGCGCAGGGCTCTCTGGAGAGCGATCCACTGTGCCAGATTGGGATCTTCGTCCCACTTCTTGGGAAAGCGGCCATCACCCTGCTGTGCGATCCACCGGCGAGTTTTACCCAGAAGCAGATCCCACTCGGAAGCCAGTGTGGTGAAAAGCGCACTCTGAAGAGTCTGTTCCAGAGCGGTTACAGTCTCCGGATGGTGACCGTCGTGCCAGGGTGAGAGCAGCATAAGGCGTTCAGCGAAGAGGGTGTTATCAGCGCGTTCTCCACTCTCACCGAACCGTTGTGCCGCGCGAGCAAGCTCTTGTGACCAGTTACTCTCCAGAGCCATCAGCAGATGGAGAAGTTGCCGGAGAGGCGCAAGTTGGGGCAGAGCGATCAGGCTCTCCGGGGTCAGGGTGCGGATGGTGTCGCTGTTCCAGGTGGGATCAACGGGCACCACGCAGAGAATATCCAGAGGTTCCGATGGTGTGACGTGTCTGCTGCCTTTGTCTTCGATCCGGCCAAACCCCAGCGCATCAAGTCTATCCAGTTGATGCTGTAGCGTGTTCTTGGAGTCTCCTGTCAGGGCCAGTAGATCTACTATTGGCCGGGGCTCTATCTCCAGTCCCATGCGCACCGAGGAGAGCAGGGTGGGAGAGGAGGAGGAGGCGAAGCCGTGCCACTGTGAGAGTCGTCTCTCTTCGCTTTGCCTTCCCGTGACCGAAAGACGGCTGACTCCCGGCAGAAGGTAGGCGATGGGTGTATCGTTATCATCGGTGCAGAACGCATCGACTTCATCGGTATCGCCATGGAAAAGAGTGCCTCGTAGGTAGCGACGCTGCTGCATCGCCAGACGAATTGCCCAGGCAAGAAGAAACGCCCTCTGTTCAGAAGGTGTGTACGGCTCCTGTGCTGTTTCAGATGGGGATTCCGAGGCGGTGGAGTGTTCCGAATTCTGATCGGCAAACGGATCACGATCTGGAAGCATCGCAACGAGGATTCTGGTGCGTCGATACTCCAGTCGATCTTGAAGGGCTGGGAGGGGCAGGGGAGTGAGCGTGGTGCCGAAGCGTTGATCCCGAGTCAGATCGAGCAGGGTGTCGTGGTCGCCGTCCCGAGTCCGTTTGTCCGGGTTGGCCAGAGTGTGGGCCGGTGTCAGGACAATGCGTTTCGGGATCGAAAAGCGGTTGCCGTCAAGCAGGCTCTGAAGTCGTTTGCCGGCAGGAGAGGCGAATAGATCAGGAGCTTTGGAGATGAACAGAAACTCCGGAGTAGGCAGGCTCTCCAGATCGTTGCGGAGGCTATCCATGCTGGCAATGGTCGTGGCCAGCAGTTTGACGGCGGGGAAGGGGGCTGCCAGAAATGTCCGGATTGAGTCGAGATCGTCATGGATGGGGATGTCCATCTCCGTGCGCATCCGCCAGCGGGTGCGGTCTACCGTTTTCGAGGGCGGACGATCGGTGGCGATGAGGTGGAGTGCCAGCGAAGAGGG
>JADGBX010000383.1 GCA_015231265.1 Magnetococcales bacterium
GGTCCAAGGCGTGCAGACGCTCCAACCAGAGACGGCTGCGGCTCTCATCGTGCACCGGTTGCATCATCCGACAGCAGCCCGAACCTGCGGCGAGTCCGCACCAAAACGGTCCTGCCAAGCACTCTTAAGCTGCGCAATCCACGCCGCCATGCCCTCACCACTGCGGGCGGAGACGCGGAGCATGGGCGCAGTCACGCCAAGACGGCGCACATACTCTTCGCACCGTTCCACATCAAAATCGGTCAGAACCGGCAGCAGATCGGTCTTGGTGATCAGGATCAGATCCGCCGTGCGAAAGATCACCGGATACTTGGCCGGTTTGTCATCCCCTTCGGTCACCGAGAGCAGCACCACGTTGAGGTGCTGTCCCAGATCGTAACTGGCGGGACAGACCAGATTGCCGACATTCTCGATAAACAGATGATCCAACGCCGACAGATCCAGCCGATGCAGCGCCTGATGAATCTGATGGGCATCCAGATGGCAGGAGGTGCCGGTCATGATCTGCAGCGCCTTCACCCCCTGTTTGCGGATTCTCTCGGCGTCGTTTTCGGTCTCAAGATCCCCCTCGATCACCGCCATGGCGTCCACCGAACCCAGCGCCCCGACGGTGGACTCCAGAAGGGCCGTCTTTCCCGATCCCGGCGACGACATCAGATTGATGCCCAGAACGGCGTGCTTCTCAAGGTGTTGCCGATTGTGACCGGCAGTGTGGTCGTTGCGCGCCAGAAGTTTCTCCACCAGCTCGACCTGTTCCACCCGCTTCTCAGCCGCCTCCCCGGAGCCGTGGCCATGGGCCGAGGCAGTGTCATGGGTGTGGTCGGACGTTGTTACGCAACCGCAGGTATCACACATTTTCTATCCTTCCCCCTTGATGATCGTCATCGTCTGCCCAGCCATGCCAACACGCCACCCTCATGCAACCCCCCTCACCTCTCCCCGCTCTCTCTCCTCCTGCTCGGGCATCTCCACATCCATGGTGCGCAGGGTCATCTCGTCGCCGCTCACCAGTCGGGTCTGCCACTCACCGCACACGGGACAGCGCAGATCGTTGGCGGCAACCTCGTGATCGCTGTCACATGCCGGACAGTGCACCGTCACCGGGATCGCCACCACCTCCAGATCGGCCTGCTGCGCCACCGTCCCCTGCCGGGCCAACAGGAACGCCTCGTTCAGCAGATGGGGTTCGACACCGGAGAGTGGACCGATCTCCACGACGATGCGTCGAACACGCTCGCCGCCACAGCGCCGCGTCTGCTGCGCCACCTGCTCCAGAAGCGCCTGACAGATCGACAGTTCATGCATGGTGTGCGCTCCCCGTCATGACGACGGCACCGATTCCGGTTGACCCGGCTCTGCATCGGAATCGGGCAGTTCGATGGTGACGCTGAGGGCCTCATCCAGAAGCTCCCAGGTGGTCTCCGCTTCCGCTTCGCTCATGGTCTGGATGGCGTAACCCACATGGACGATCACATACTCCCCCACCTGCGGCGGCGCATCACTCAGCAGCGCCAAGCTCACCTCCCGCTCCACACCGCGCATGGCACAGCGCGCTTCCACGCCGTCAATCTCGATGATCTTCATGGGAATTCCCAGACACATACCCGCTCTCTATCCTCGCAATGACCCGATGAGCCCAGGGTGTAACCCTCAATAGTCCCGCAGCGCTTCCGCCCAGCGACCGATCTCCTCTTCCGTCGGTCCCGGCCCCACCGTCAGCGTGGCCAAGACACACGCCCCAGAGGCAATGGCGATGGGTTGGGCGGTGAAGAAGAGATTGTTGCGATCCAGAATCACCAACCGCTCCATGGTGCCGAACGGGACCAGATCTTGAATGTGGCCCAGCCGGTCGATAGCCAGAGAGGCAGCCAGTCCCAGTTCATTGCCGTCCCCCCCTTCGCCTGCCAGAAGGAGACCGTTGAGATCGGTGAAGATCGCATCCTCGACGCCGGGCCGATCTTTGAGCGCCTGGAGAATCGCCTCCAGTGTCGGCCCCAGGCCGTCGATTCCGTCCAGTGAGATCTCTGGCAACGACGGCGGTGCCGAACGGGTGCGATCAACCTCGGGAAGAACGGCATTGGCGACGGTGAGACGGGCGGTAAGATCCGCTCTCTCCGCGTGGAGGTGCTCGATCTCGGCCCGCATCCCCTCCACCGCTTCATGATCGCTGCGCAGGCGGCTGTTCTGCGCCCGTACCCCCTCCATCTCCCGCTCCAGAGCCGCCACCCGCTCCGTCTCCGCCTTCAGAATCCGATTCTCCCGCTCCAGATGGACCAGCTCCTGATTCTCCGCCTTCAGGGTGTCGATCTCCTCCTGAAGCGCGTGCTGCCAATCCAACAGACGGGCGCGCTCCTGCTGAACCTCCTCCAACTGCGCTTCGAAATCGTGGCGCTCGTCTGTTGTCTCTTCCAGCACTTCGGCACGGGCCAGAAGCGCCGCTTCCGCCGCCTCACGCGCCTGCCGACAGGCGTGATGCGCCTCATGCTCCCGAGCGTGCGCCTCCTTCTCCTCGCTCAGTGCCGTATCCATATCTCGCAGCTTGTTGTGGAACAGCTCCTGCCGCTCCGCGTACTGCTCGATCTGGCCGCGCAGAGTCTCCACCTCTTCGGTGGTGCGCTCCACGGTGCGCCGGGAATCGGTATAATCCTCTTCAACGACGGCCAGAGCCTCTTCCCGCTGCTCGATGTCGCGACGCAGCGACTCTTCAGGACCGT
>JADGBX010000384.1 GCA_015231265.1 Magnetococcales bacterium
AGCCCTTCCCAAGTAAAGAATCAACACAGTTGCTGGACCTGGGGAGATCGCCCCTCCGGGGCTTGGTCAAAGACCAAAAATCTGTTGGTTACATGTACAGATTTGAGTTGGAACGACTATAGTCGGAGGTGTGGAGGCGAATGCGTCGTGTGATTATACAAACAGAGGGGTGTTTGATCGGTAGAGTGTGATGGAGGGGGGGTGCGACACACTCTGTATGCCGCAGCATGTTTGGCATACGTGCAACACGTAGTGAATCCGCTGGTGCAGCGAACGGTGTTGTTTGGTGCTCTTCTTCTATTTACATGTACATGCATTCTAAGCTAGGGCGTGTTGATATTCAGCCCTATAAGCCACGTCCACTCATTGGGAATCTTGCAGATAGGGAGAGATGTCAACATCATCTATCTGCGTCTCATCCAGGAACTTGGACGCATAGCGTTGATAGACGCCGCTGGACAGGAAGAGTTGAAACAGGTCGGGATCAATATGACCATCCTTCTTCATGAAGTTCATGATGCGGATCGCCTGACTCAACGTTTTTGGTTCCTTGTAGGGGCGGTCGGAGGCGGTGAGCGCTTCAAAGATGTCGGCAATGGCCATGATCCTGGCCGGGACCGACATCTCCTCACGTTTGAGACTGCGTGGATAACCGGTTCCATTCATGGTTTCATGATGGGCGCCGGCGAACTCCGGAACCTGGGCCATGCCGTCGGGAAAGGGCAGATTCTCCAACATGGCCAGCGATTGAACCACGTGCTCGTTGATCTTATAGCGCTCTTCCGGAGTTAACGTCCCTTTGGCAATACAGAGATTGTGGAGTTCACCCATATTGTAGAGGTGTTTCGGGGCCTGCATCTTGATGCCCAGCTCCTCATCACGCTGTGTGGTGTCCCGTTCCCGGTGAATGATGTGATCGGGCTTGTCGGTCAGGAGTTTCTCTTCTGGGCCGGTTGGCTGCCCCGTGTTGCTCTCTTTGCGCCTGAGTTCGGCATGGGAGAGCCCCAAGGTCTCGTCGAAATGGCGCGTCCATCGCCGATCGGCAATGGTGCGGATACGATCCATATCCTCCTGTTTCATGAACTCACCACCGACGTTGCAGCGGGCGATGAAGGCAAACTCCTCCTGTAACTGGGCCTGGGTCTGCTCCATCTCCTCTTTCAGGTGCTCTTTATTCTCCCAGTCGTTGAGAACCCCTTTCAGATAGGCGATTTCGGCATCTCGGTGCAGCACCTCAAAGCGCATGCGTACTTCGTGAATACGATTGTATATTGTTTCGAGTTTTGTTGCTTTATCAACAACATACTCCGGTGTTGTCACCTTGCCGCAGTCGTGGAGCCAGGACGCGATGTGCATCTCCTGATGTTCATCATCGGTCATGTCGAAATCTGCAAACGGACCCTCTGCGGCAGTGCAGGCACTTTCGGCCAGCAGCTTGGCCAGTTCGGGGACGCGTTCACAGTGACCACCGGTGTAGGGGGATTTGGCGTCGATCGCCGAGGCGATCAGGCGAATAAAGGCGTCGAACAGATCCTTCTGTGCCTTGAGCAGTAACTGGTTGTCCAGGGTAACGGCTGCCTGGGCGGCCAGCGCTTCGACAAAGGAGACCAACTCCTTGTCAAATGGAGCCCCCTCTCCGGTATCCGGATCGGTGGCATTGATGAGCTGTAGAACGCCGATCACTTTGCCTTGACGCGGGCGCAGAGGGACTGTCAAAAACGATTGTGAGCGATACCCCGTCCCCTTATCGAACTGCCGGACGCCGGAGAAGTCGAAGCGATCGGAGTCATAGGCATCCTCAATTACCACGGTCTCCCCCGAGAGCGCAGCGTGGGCGGCGACGTTGTTGTGGTTCTCCTCCCCGGTCGCAGGGTGCTTGAGCGGAACCGACGGCATAAAGACCGGTTTGCTGTTGGGACCACCCATGGCGATCCCCAGTGAATCGGTGCGGACGATGCTGAACTTGAGGCTCTCCTCATCCGTGCGCATGTAGAGCGTGCCGGCGTCGGCATTGGTGAGCTGTTTTCCACCTTGCAGAATGCTCTCCAACAGGACATCGATATCGCGCTCTTCGGAGATGGCGATACCCATGGTGACCAGACGTTCCAACTTGCCCTGGGACTTGACCAGATCAGCGGTGCGTTCCCGTACTTTGCTCTCCAGAGTTTCGGCGTACTCTTCCAGTTGGCTGTGCGCCGCCGTCAGCTGCTGCTGCTGCTGTTGGATCTTGGTGTGCGCCTGCTTGATCTTCTCCTCACTGCGATCACTCATGCGCATGATGCGTTTGGTACTGCGAAACAGCTTTTTATACCGTTTCAAGAGCGTCGTCAGCTCGCTGAGCAGTGCGTCGTTGCGCACCTCATCCTTCTTGAGCAGCTCTACAACACGCTCTATGGTCGCATTCTCTTCCTGAAACAGATCGAAACTCATGGGTGCATACACTCGTAGTGGTGATCTGGAAGCAGACGTTACTCTTCGATGGGGCACATGTTGAAGGTGGCGGTTTCCAGGTCCTCACCGAACTCTTCACCAAGCTCTTCCATGTTGTCGTCATCCTCTTCGTACACCCAATTGACCGTCACGGAGACACCGTTTTCAGCCGTCTCTTCCAGCAGTTCAAAGAGGCGCATCACCACTTTGAACTGCTGGAAGAGACGGCTGAAAACGGTGTCTCCGTGACGGTCAAGTCGGAC
>JADGBX010000385.1 GCA_015231265.1 Magnetococcales bacterium
CGGCCCCGATATCTTGATGATACCATGCTCTCCACACCGGCCATTCCGGAGCCGGCAAGACCTCGGTCTTGAAGCTGATCTATCGCGCCGAACTGCCCTCTCAGGGAACCGTCGTCATCGGAGGCCGCAACGTTGAACGGCTCACCCGACGACAGATTCCCGACCTGCGGCGCAGCATCGGCGTCATCTTTCAGGACTACAAACTGCTCTACGACCGCACGGTGTTCGACAACGTCTCCCTGGCCATGGAGGTGGCCGGGCACGAACCGGCCCGCATTCCCGGTCAGGTGCAGCGTACACTGGAGTACGTCGGACTCAAGGATCGCATGTATCAGAACCCCATCGCCCTCTCCGGCGGTGAACAGCAACGGGTCGCCATCGCCCGCGCCATCGTCAACCGGCCACCTCTGGTGATCGCCGATGAGCCGACAGGCAATCTGGACAAGGAGATGGCGCGACGCATCCTGCAACTCTTCCAGGCACTGCATCAGCAGAAGACCACCATCCTCCTGGTCACCCACGATCTCGATCTGGCGGCCGAGATGGGGCACCCCTGCATCTCCATGTCCGAGAGCCGGTTCACGCAGCTCCCCCCCTCGGCCCAACCGGAAGAGAAGGTGTAAGGAGGCGCCCCCGTGAACAGCAAACGTCCCACCTCGCCCCGTCACCGCAGCCGAACCAACCGCTCCTCCGTGCGCCGAGAGGCGGCTGCCCAGCGCCGCCCGGATGCCGCAGCAGCCCGCCGCTCCCGCTCCGGCGCCAAACCCAGAGGTCAGGAAGCCGCTGCCATCGGCTCAGGCTTCCACACCCGTTCGCTGCGCAGAGCCTGGAATCAGTTTCAGGACGGATCGCTCTCTCATTGGATCACCACTCTGGTGATCGCCCTGTCGCTCACCATCTACGGCGTCTTCGCCCTGCTTCTCTCCAATGCCAGCTCGACGCTCAGCAACTGGCAGGGCGACAATGTGGTTACCCTCTTTCTGGAGATGAACACCCCTCAGGACCGAATCCAACTGATTCACAACACGCTGAAGCAGAAGTCGGACATTCTCGACGCCATCCGCGTGGTCTCCCCGGAGAAGGCATTCGACCGCCTCAAGGAGATGATGGGAACGGAAGCGGGACTGCTGAAGGAACTGGACAGCAACCCCCTCCCCTTCTCCATCGAGTTCCACCTGATCGAGAAGCGGTTCGAATCGGCCCAGCTCGAGCAGGACCACCGACAGAGAATCCGCAAATTCGCCGAAGACGTTGCCACTTGGCCCGGCGTGGAGTCGGTCTCCTACGACTATCAGTGGGCCGACCGTCTGGCCGCGGTGATCCGGGTGTTCCGCTATGTGGGTGGCGTGCTGTCGATTCTCCTTCTGGCGGCGGTGGCGTTGATCATCTCCAACACCATCAAGCTCACCATCATCGCCCGCCGGGATGAGGTGGAAGTGATGCGCTTCATGGGGGCAACGGACGCCTTCATCAAAACACCGTTCATCTACGAAGGGGTTCTCCAGGGATTGTTGGGCGCCCTCTTCGCCCTGGCGATGATCACCATTCTCTATACGGGAGCCCGTGAAGCCGCCTATGAGCTGGGCATCGCCTTCGGAGCCGTCATCGAGCTGCACCACCTGCCCCTCTGGCACCTGGGCGCCATCGTCGGCGTCGGGGTCTCCCTGGGACTTGTGGGTGCCATGATCTCCGTTTCACGTTTTCTTAAGGTATGATTCTCACACCCTGACTCTTCGGACAGACCCGGTCCGCACCACCACTGCGACCAGGCCCCGTTATGGAACTATCGACGCTATTCCAAGGAGCTTCTCATGAGCCAACAGAACCCCGACACCCTGCACTATACCAAAGAGCACGAGTGGATCCGCGATGAGGGGGACGACGTGGTTGTGGGCATCACCGCCTTTGCCGCCGAACAACTGGGGGATGTGGTGTTCGTCGAGCTGCCGGAAGTGGGCACCGAGATCACCGCCAACGACACCTTCGGTACCGTGGAATCGGTGAAATCGGTCTCCGATCTCTACGCCCCCCTCACGGGCACCGTCGCCGCCATCAACGACGAGCTCGTCGATGCGCCGGAACTGGTCAACGAAAGCCCTTTCGAACAGGGCTGGATGATCCGCATCACCCCTTCCGTCGCCGCAGAACGAGAGACGCTCCTCTCTGCTGCCGATTATGAAGAGGTGACCAAGGGGTAAGAAATAGATTGGGCAGGACTCTATGAGGGGTTGGATTGAACGAGGTTCACGTTGGTGGTGTTGACGTTGAAGTGGCGGTTGACGTGGCCGTGGCCCTTCAGGTGTTAAATCCTTTGCCTAAGCCCCGAAGGGGCGATCACCCCAGGTCCAGGAGATGGATCTCCTGGTGGAGTTTGAGGCAACGCCTCAAGGTGTTGACGTTTCTGTTGACCTTTCCGTGGCCGTTGACCTACATACCCCCCAAAAGGAGGTGTGGAACCATGGGTTCCACGGTGTTGACTTTGTTGTTGACGTTTGTTGCCGTGTTGCTATTGCCATTCATATTCGCCGAAAGAGACGCAGAATGATGGGTTTCACGACTGTGAAGCCATTGTTGACTGACATCCGTCATTTCATGAGTGACGCAGCACTAGTACACGCTGGCAGGAGTGGCTAATCGGTTCAATTGCTACATAATTTGAAGGATAATATCCCCAGAAACCAACCG
>JADGBX010000386.1 GCA_015231265.1 Magnetococcales bacterium
GAGCCGTTTTGATTCGGTCACATGCAGAAGGTGTTCGAAGGAGTGCTGAATATCGGAAAGGGTAGAGACGTAGAGACCGACGACGCCGGCAAAGAAGAGACCGATAATACCGAAGCTCATCGACAGCTTCGAGCCGACTTTGATATCGAATGCAGCCATTAATAATCCTCCTCATGTGACCCTGCTGAGACCTGCAAGGCGTTGAAACCTCGTCACATGAAGACCATTTTGATGATCACTTTGTTTTATCGAATAAACGCCTGCTCGACCCCGCCACTGCGAACGAAATTGCGTTCGCACTCCCCCCAGAGACACCAACGACGGTGTGTGTGGATCCAGCCTCGATACGGATCTTACGTCCGAATCACCAAACAGCCTTCAGCTCTTTGGAATCATGAATTGCTCAATTATTGTGCATCTGTGATGATTATTAAGCACGCCCTTGACAGAAGATTCAAGTGAAATTATTTATTGCGGCATATGTGAAATTTCTGTGACGAATCAGCCTTTTTTGAAAGATTATTTATAGTTGTATATACCGATTCCTCACCCTGGATTGTTGAGGTTCATGCGCCTTTCAGACACAAAAAAAAAGGAAGGGCATAACGCCCCTCCTTTTCCCTGACAACCCGCCCCTTCCACCGGTGTGGTACCGGCAGAGGGGGTGTGGTTGGTGTCCGGTTACGCCGCCCGGATCGGGATGACGACGCCGTTGTTCTCATAATCATCGATCTGGTCGAAGTTGAGGTAACGGTAGGTGTCGTCGGCGTTGGGCTCGATGCGATCCTTGACGATGGCGCGGTACTCTTCCACCGTCGGGATCTTGCCGGTGAGGGCACACACCGCGGCCAGCTCGGCGGACCCGAGATAGCAGCGGGCATCCTTACCCATGCGGTTGTCGAAGTTACGGGTGGAGGTGGAGAAGATGTTGGCCTCATCCCGTGTACGGGCCTGGTTACCCATGCAGAGGGAGCAGCCGGGAATCTCCATCCGAGCACCCGATTTACCGAAGATGTTGTAGATCCCTTCGCTCTTGAGCTGCTGCTCATCCATACGCGTCGGGGGAACCACCCACATGCGACCGGGGATCATCGGCTGTCCGTCCAGCACCTTGGCGGCGGCACGGAAGTGGCCGATGTTGGTCATGCAGGAGCCCAGGAACACTTCGTCGATGGTTTCGCCGGCAACTTCCGACAGCAGCTTGACGTCGTCGGGATCGTTGGGGCAGGCGACGATGGGTTCCTTGATCTCCGCCAGATCGATCTCGACGATCTCGGCGTATTCGGCGTCGGCGTCCGGCTCCAGCAGAACCGGATTGGCCAGCCACTCCTCCATGCGGTCGATACGACGCTGGATGGTGCTGGTGTCCTGATAGCCGCGATTGACCAGATTCTTCAGCAGGGTGACGTTGGAGCGCACATACTCGATCACCGGCTCCTTGTTGAGACGCACCGAGCAGGCGGCTGCGGAACGTTCCGCCGAGGCATCGGCCAGCTCGAACGCCTGCTCAACCTTGAGGTCGGGCAGCCCTTCGATCTCCAGCACGCGACCGGCGTAGACGTTCTTCTTGCCTTTCTTCTCGACGGTGACCAGACCGCGCTGAATACCGATCCAGGGAATCGCATTCACCAGATCGCGCAGGGTAACACCGGGTTGCAGCTCGCCTTTGAAGCGCACCAGAACCGACTCGGGCATCACCAGCGGCATGGAGCCGGTCGCCGCAGCGAAGGCCACCAGACCGGAACCGGCGGGGAAGGAGATTCCCAGCGGGAAGCGGGTGTGGGAGTCGCCACCGGTGCCCACTTCGTCGGGCATCACCATGCGGTTGACCCAGGAGTGGATCACGCCGTCACCCACCTTCAGAGCGATGCCACCACGATCCTCGAAGAACGTACCGAGGGTTTCGTGGGTGATCACGTCCACGGGACGGGGATAGGCAGCGGTGTGGCAGAAGGTCTGCATGGTGAGATCGGCGGAGAACTTCAGACAGGCCAGCTCCTTGATCTCGTCACGCGTCATGGGGCCGGTGGTGTCCTGGGAGCCGACGGTGCTCATGGCCGGTTCGCAGTACTCGCCGGGACGCACGCCATCCTTGCCCACGGCCTTGCCGACCATCTTCTGGGCCAGGGTGTAGCCTTTGCCGGTGTCCACGGGCTGCTTCGCTTCGATGAACAGATCCGACGGACCCATGCCCAGCGCCTCACGGGCCTTGGCGGTGAGGGTACGACCGATGATCAGATTGACACGGCCACCGGCGCGAACTTCGTCCGGCAGGGTGTTGGGCTCGATCTTGAAGTCGGAGACCACGTCACCGTTCTTGGTGATGGTGCACGCCTTGGTGTTGATGGTGAGCACGTCACCCGCCTGCATGTCGTCCACATTGGCGTGGATCGGCAGCATGCCGGAGTCCTCAGCGGTGTTGAAGAAGATGGGCGCGATGGTGCTGCCGATCACCACACCGCCGGTGCGCTTGGCGGGAACGAAGGGTATATCGTAACCAATGGCCCAGATCAGGGAGTTGGCGGCGGACTTGCGCGAAGAGCCAGTTCCCACCACGTCACCCACGTAGGCCAGGGGATTGCCCTTCTTGCGCAGTTCCTCGATCACCTCAAGAGAGCCGGGCAGGCGATTGATCAACATCGACTTGGCGTGAACCGGAA
>JADGBX010000387.1 GCA_015231265.1 Magnetococcales bacterium
ATGTCTACTATGCGGTCGATCGATTCAGCAAATATGGTCTGCTCTCCGGGAAGAGTCTTGCCGATCTCGTTGCAGGATCTCGTGTTGATGTGGACGAGCGCAAACAGAATCCTCTGGACTTCGTGCTCTGGAAAGCGGCTAAACCGGGTGAGCCCAGTTGGCCTTCACCCTGGGGAGAGGGGCGTCCTGGTTGGCATATCGAGTGTTCGGCCATGAGCACCAAGTATCTTGGTGATCAGTTTGACATCCACGGTGGTGGACGAGATCTCATCTTTCCCCACCATGAGAACGAGATTGCCCAGACTGAAGGAACCACTGGGAAGTCCTGGGTGAACTACTGGCTGCACAATGGATTCGTCAATGTGCTCTCCAACGAGGGTGAGCGGGAGAAGATGTCCAAGAGTCTTGGGAACTTCAAGACGATCCGCGATCTGTTGCAACAGGTGCCTGGAGAGGTGATCCGAATGTTCATCCTCAACAGCCACTATCGTAGCCCGCTCGATTTTAGCGTTGAGCTATTGGAGGGAGCCCGATCGGGACTGGATCGCCTCTATCAGGCATTGGGACAGGCAAAGGGTGTGCTTGGAACGCTGCCGAACCCGGAAACGGGTGAGCGTTTGACGGCAATAGAATCGGCTGAGAATCACACCCTGACAGCCGAGGTGCGGCGCTTCCTATCAGCGATGGACGATGATTTCAACACCTCACAAGCACTCTCTGCACTGTTTGAGAGTGGTAAGACGATCAACCGACTCTCCATGGAAGCAGGGAAGGGAGCCGATGTAGTGCAGTCGCTGCAAGAGAGTGTAGCGGTTATGCGGGGCATGGGCGCGATTTTGGGGATTCTTCCTGAAGAGCCGGAAGCGTGGTTCCAGCAGGCAGGGTCGACGGGTGATGCGGGGAGTGAAGCCGAAACCGTAGAACGGCTGATAGCCGAGCGCAATGAAGCCCGCAAATCGCGAGATTTTGCCCGCGCCGATGCGATTCGCAATGATCTTCTCGAGCAGGGAATCGAGCTTCTTGACGGCAAGGAAGGAACCACCTGGAGGCGGTCACGGTGAGCAATCGACACCGGAAGGGCAGGGGAGGCAGGCAGGGTAGAAACAAGCGATCTGACCTACAACATCAGGAGAGTAGGGTAGAGGGGTCGGAAAGTGGGGGTGATGCCTCTTCTGACGCGCTGCCAGTCGATCTCGTAATCGGAATCAACCCAGTCAAAACTCTGCTTGAACAGAACAGTACTACCGTTCAACTGTTGCAGTTGATGCAAGGGTGCAATCGAAATCCACGCTTGCGGGAGATTCTGGACCTGGCCCGGGAACGGAAGATCCGTTTTCGGCTCGTTGATCGACCCGTGTTGGATCGGGTCGCCAAAGGTGGGCGTCATCAAGGAGTCGTCGCCAGTCGAGAACCGCGCCGCCAACCGACGTGGGAGATGCTTCTGGATAGAATTGAAGCGTCACGGAGTGTCAAGCTGGTGATCCTTGACGGGGTGAAGGATCCACACAATCTTGGGGCTGTCATCCGTTCTGCCGAGGTGTTCGGATTTGATGCGGTGGTGATGCCAAAAGATCGATCTGCACCACTCAATGCAGCAGCGGTGAAAGCATCCGCCGGGGCCGGTGAACGCATGGATGTGGTGCGGGTGACCAATCTTGCCCGTGCTTTGACGGAGTTGGATGACCGTTTCGTCGTCTCAATCGGTCTTGACGGTGACGCTGAGCGAGCGTTGTCCGAGACTGTGAATGGTCCTAACGGAGCCATGGAGCGCATTGCTCTGGTTCTGGGTGAAGAGGGGGGAGGGTTGCGACGACTCACACGGGAGCGCTGTACGACTCTGGCTGCGATTCCCATGGTTTCTGATGCGATTGCTTCGCTCAATGTCTCTGTTGCGGCCGGGATCAGCATGTATGAGGTGAATCGGAGTCTCACCTCTTAAAGGGGAAGGGAACGCTCACTCCTCCGGGAGATCCCGTATAACGGGTCTGACGATAATCCTGAAACCGATGTTGTTGCGAGCCGTCATCTCCAGGTGGTGGCCGCGCATGGCGGAGCGGGCGTTGGTGGGACTGTTGCTCCAACTGCCGCCTCGCACAACCCGTTCTCGGCCCTTTTGAGGTCCAGTCGGGTTGATTCGTTTCTCGTTTCCGTAGATATCTTCCTGATAGAAGTCTTGGCACCATTCCCACACATTTCCATGCATGTCGAACAGGCCGAATCCATTAGCAGGAAATGTCCCGGGAGGGGTCGTTCCGCGTCTGTACACCCCTTTTATCCCATCGCCGTAGACAAAACTGCCGCAGTAGTTGGACTGATCGGTATCGATGGTCTCTCCAAGGGAGAAGGGGGTCGCCGTTCCGGCACGACAAGCGTACTCCCACTCCGCTTCAGTGGGCAGTGAGAACAGGAAGCCGTCCGGGGGATCGAGGCGCTCCAGAAAATCGTGGGTATCCTTCCAACTGACCAGGGTTACGGGGGTTGCATCCTTGGCGGTGACCATCTGGGTCGTCCGGCTCATGGTGAGATTCCACTCTGCCTGACTGATGGGATAGATCCCCATCCAGAACCCGGAGAGTTCCACCTCATGTTGTGGTCCTTCATCACTGTTCCGACGCTCTTCACTCTCTGGGCTACCCATCTGAAAGCTTCCTTGAG
>JADGBX010000388.1 GCA_015231265.1 Magnetococcales bacterium
GTTGAGGGGCAGGGTGTCGGTGACCAGGAGCGAATCCAGTGCCGATGCGTCGAGGCGTTCGATGGCCGGACCGGAGAGCACGCCGTGGGTGGCGGCGGCGGTGACCGATTTAGCGCCGTGATTCATCAGAAACTCGGCCGCTTTGGTCAGTGTGCCGGCAGTATCCACCATATCGTCGACGATGATGCAGTCCTTGCCGTCGATATCGCCGATCACGTGGTGTACTTCGGCCACGTTGGGGGCGGGGCGTCGTTTGTCGATGATCGCCAGATCGACGTTGAGCCGTTTGGCGAAGGAGCGGGCGCGAACCACACCGCCCACATCCGGCGAGACGACACAGGCGTTGTCGATACCGCGTTGCCGCAGCGCTTCAAGCAGCACCGGCGACGCGTAGATGTTGTCCACGGGGATGTTGAAGAAGCCCTGGATCTGTCCCGAGTGGAGATCCATGGTGAGCACGCGCTGCACCTTGGTGGTCTCCAGCAGGTCGGCCACCAGTTTGGCGGTGATGGCGGTACGGCTCGCCTCCTTGCGGTCGGCGCGGGCGTATCCGAAGTAGGGGATCACCGCCGTGATCCGGCCTGCCGACGCGCGACGCAGGGCGTCCACCATGATGAGAAGTTCCATCAGATGGTCGTTGGTAGGAGGCCCCGAGGGCTGAACGATGAAGATATCACGTCCGCGGACGTTCTCATCGATTTGGACGAATATCTCGCCATCGGAGAAGCGACGTACAGTGACGCCCCCCAGTGGGATGGAGAGATAGTCTGCAATCCGCACGGCCAACTCTTTGTTTGCCGTACCGGAGAAGATCTTGATGCGCTGAATGGCCATAACCGGATTCGCTACAGGATTTGGACAGAGCCAAGAAAGACCGCCTGCCGAATCCGGAACCAGAGCATCAGATGAAGGCGTGATGACACGGGCAGTAACCCTTTCACCCATTGATACAGAGAGCAGGGGCTTCGGAGACCCTCACTCCCATTCAGGGTGCGTGGACGGATGACGTCTTGGCAAAATGGCTGGGCCGCCAGGATTCGAACCTGGGAATGCCGGAATCAAAATCCGGTGCCTTACCGCTTGGCGACGGCCCAACTCGACAGAACAACCTAAAAAAAACGGTCATGGAAATCCAGAGGAAAAATCGAAATTCCCCGATTTCTTTCCGTTGTGTACCTCTTCATTCACTCCCCCGAACCGCGCTGCTGGCTGCCGGAGGTGGGGAGAGTTGCTCCCGTTCTTCTTGAAGAAACGGATGCAACGGCAGAGTGCGGGCGGGGTAGACACGCCACTGCGGATGGTGTTTCCGCACCGATTCGGCAGCCTGCCACGCCTGCCGGTCACTGCTGAACAGTCCGAAGACCGTGGATCCGCTGCCGGACATGCGGACAACGCGCGCTCCGGCTGCCGTAAGAGCCTGTAAAGTAGCGTTGATTTCCGGATCCAGCTCGATGGCGGCGTCTTGCAGATCGTTCTGCATGGTCTCCAGCTCCGACCACGCCTCATCGCCATCAGAGAGGGGCATGCTAGTGCGGGGTGAAAAGTTTGTCAATTGTCCAGCGTAGGTTCGGAACACATGGGGGGTGGAGAGCGAGGTGCCCGGATTGATCAGAACCAGGGGCAGAGAGGGCGGATTACGCAGGGGAGTGAGCCGTTCGCCTACCCCCTCGGCCCAGGCAGCGGTTCCACCGAGAAAGATCGGTACATCGGCACCCAGGCGCACCCCCAGCGGGATCAGTTCCTTCAGAGGGAGGTTGAGTTTCCAGAGCCTGTTGAGGGCCAGGAGGATGGTGGCCACATCCGAGGAGCCGCCCCCCAGTCCCGCCTGCGAGGGAATGCGCTTGTAGAGCCGGACCGAGGCACCCAGGGTCGAATCGCCGGCCTGTTCACGCAGGGCAACCATTCCCTTCATGACCAGATTGTCCTTGGCGGCTATGTCCAGTTCGGGCAGAACCTCCAGGGAGAGACGACCCTCTCTATTGGGGGTGACCGCCAAACCGTCGAAGAGCGAAACGGTGCTCATCACCGTCTGCAACAGATGGAAACCGTCGTCGCGGCGTCCGACGATGCGCAGGGAGAGGTTGATTTTGGCGGGAGCGGAGAAGAGGTGAACGGTCATGATCGTCGCTACTCCCCGGCAAGCTGATAAAAGGTGAAGTCAGCAGGCACCGGCATCAGGCGAAAGGGGGTGTTTCCAGCGCTGTCGGTCAGCTTCCAGCGGGCCAGCTTGAGAAAGATCCAGCCGTCATCGCCCCAGCGAACATCCAGCCGCTTGGGCATGGGCGGAGGGGAGGATAGGCAGGCGGCGCCCTCCGTCGGGGTGGACGGTTTCCACTGGTAGTCGATGCGATAGGGGGTGTCGTCGCTGGTCCAGCCATGGCGGTGTTGCAGGAGACCGCACGGGGCGCGCAGGCGGACGCTCTCACGGTCGGTGCTGTGGAACCAGACACCTTCCAGATCTGCCCGATTGGGTGGCGTTTCAATGTGTGGAAGTGGACCGGAGAAGGGGCGATGATCGACGCCACCGCTCAGGCCGAGAAGCGCTTGAAACAGACGGGCGGGGTCGAGAGCGATGCCGGTGAGGCGACGGAATCCTTCAGGACCGGGGGGAATCTCGGTGACGGCGCGTTGATCCGGTTCGATCACCCGCAGT
>JADGBX010000389.1 GCA_015231265.1 Magnetococcales bacterium
GTGTTGAGTGTGTTTCTTCTCTTGAGAGAAACGGCTACGGCTAGGTGATGGGTGTGGTTTGTATCTGGAGAGGAAGAGTACGGAGATGGCACCGATTGTCGGGCATCACACAGAAGTGAGAGGTTGGCGCCGGACCTAAAACAGCACAAACCCACCGTCACCAAAAAAGGCACCGGACCTAAAACAGCACAAGTCCACCGTCACCAAAAAAGGCACCGGACCTAAAACAGCACAAACCCACCGTCACCAAAAAAGGCACCGGACCTAAAACAGCACAAATCCATCGTGTCTAAAAAAGGGGGAGAGAAGTCCGGCTGCCGGGTCGGGGGTGGCAGCCGGAGTCTTCCAAGGCGATGCGCGTCATGATTCTACTTTGCCTTGATCGGATTATGCCGCATGCTCTTGGTGAATGCAATCTCTTTGTTGGTCGTTCAGCAGGGGACAGGCGTTTTTTCGGAAACGCTGGGCAATGGGTACCCGTCTGCCGATGCCGAAAGCGCGTCGATGTACCCGAATGACCGGCGGTGCCTGACGCCGTTTGAACTCTGCCCCATCCACCATGGAGAGAATGCGCTGCACCTCCTGTTGGCTGATGCCGGAGCTGTGCAGTAGAGCGCGGTTGCGGGCGATCTCCCCTTGGGTGAGCAGATCCTGCTCGATGAAGAGACGAAGAATGGCGTCCAGCACCGGGTAGGGGGGCAGGGTGTCGCTGTCCTGCTGATCCGGGGAGAGCTCTGCCGAGGGGGGCTTGCTAATGATCGCCTCGGGCACCTGCTCTCGACTGTGATAACGGTTGAGAAACCGCGCCAGCGCCGTCACCTCGGTCTTATACAGATCGCCCAGCAGATTGAGCCCGCCGTTCATATCGCCGTAGAGGGTGGCGTATCCAACGGAGAGTTCGCTTTTGTTGCCGGTGGAGAGCAGCAGGGCACCGAAGTGGTTGGCGTACTCCATGAGAATGCGTCCACGGATCCGAGCCTGGATATTCTCCTGGGTGATGCGCGACGGGGGCTCCCCGAAACTCTCCGTGAACCGCGTCACAGCCAGGGCGTACTCCTGCTCGATGGAGACGTGATGGAGACGGATGCCCAGAGTGGCGCAGAGTGTTTCCGAATCATCGACGCTCCCCCGTGAGGAGTGACGCGAGGGCAGGGTGATGGCGGTGACCCGCTCCGAACCGAGTGCCGCCTGGGCCAACGCCAGCGTCACGGCACTGTCGATGCCACCGGAGGAGCCGACAACCACCTTCTGAAAGCCGCACTTCTGCATGTAGTCCCGCAGGCCGCGCGTGATCTGCCGATAGAGCAGGAGCCCATCGGTGAACGCCGCATCCCGATTCCACCAGGAGGGACGAAAACGGAGGGGGTCAGAGGAATCACTCTTAGCCCCATTCGTGACGTTCTGCCGGGGGAAGGGGGAGCTTTCCGCCTCGTCAACCACCTCGGTCGGCACCGGTTGCACGCCCTTTTTGTCGGTGACCAGTTCAAGAGTGGCGTGTCCTCTCTCGAAAGGGGGCAGAAAGAGCGTTGTTTCGCCGTGTCGATCCAGCACGAAGCTGGAGCCGTCGAAGACGATCTCATCGTTCCCCCCCACCTGATTCAGATAGATGTAGGGGGTGGAGTAGCGTCGGGCCAGACGGCTGAAAATCTCCAGCCGCTGGTTGAGTTTGCCCAGGTTGGAGGGGGAGGCGTTGAGACTGATGAAGAGATCCACCCCCTGACGGTTCAACTCTGCCACCGGATTGACTTGATAGGGAGAGGTGGGGACGTTCTCGTCACGGCTTTCCGAGTCGGCATCGTCGTTCCAGCCATCTTCACAGATGAGAAAACCGATGCGCACACCGTCGTAGCTCCAGGGGCGACTCTCTGTTCCCGGCTCGAAGTGGCGCGCTTCGTCGAACACATCGTAGGTCGGCAGCAGCCGTTTGTGGTAGGTGAAGAGCCGTTGCCCATCTTTCAGAACCACCAAGCTGTTGAACCACGGTTTACCCGGCCCGTCATTTCTGATCACGCACCCCAGGACGACGGCGGCGCGCACACCCTGCGTTGCCTGTTGCAACCTGCGCAGTTGGACGTCCTGTTCATCGATGAATCCTGGACGTTGCAGCAGATCCATGGGGTAGTAGCCGGTGATGGCCAGTTCCGGGAAGACCAGCAGATCGTTGCTCTCCCCGAACCGGTCGATATGGCGCAGCATGGTGTTGCTGTTGCCGGTGAGGTCGCCGACGGTTGGGTTGGTTTGCAACAAGGTGATCTTCATGGCTGCACTCCACTGGTAGTTGATGTTGATAGTTGATAGTTGATAGTTTAGGCACGGAGGGTGTGCGCTGCTTTAGGTTCGACTCCGATCACTCACTTCTTGTGTAGGTAACATCATTTCGGTGCCATCTCCGTGCTTTTCCTCTCTGGATAAAAATCACACCGGATCACCCTGCCGTTGACGTGGCCGTGGCCGCACCTCTCAAGACAAGAAATATACTCAACACAGGTCGCCTTCCAGAACAGACTCCCCACCCCCCGGCGCGCGATACACTTGCGGGGAGGTGGTGTTGTATTTCTCCTCTCGAAGCTTCGCGTCCTTCAGGACGCACTGGAGAGAGGAGAAATACAACACCACCGACCGTCCCATCAAAACCAGCCACACCCA
>JADGBX010000038.1 GCA_015231265.1 Magnetococcales bacterium
TGAGCTGTTCTTCAAATGGATTAAGCAACATCTGCGGATCAAACGTTTCTACGGCACCTCAGAGAATGCTGTGAAATCGCAAATCTGGATCGCCGTCTCGGTCTACGTGCTGATCGCCATCATCAAAAAGCGTCTCAAGTTGGACGCCTCGCTCTACACTTTGCTACAGATATTTTCGCTCACCCTGTTCGAGAAAATGCCAATTTTACAAGCAGTTAAAGGTGATGACTACAGACAACCAGACACGCAATCACGCAACCAGTTGAAATTGTTCGATTCTTAACCGGACACTACTGGATAGGAGATAAGACACAGAAATTCCTTGAGATAGTAGGACCAGCAGGTTCTGGGAAATCGACGTTCTTGAATCTGATTGCTGATTCTGTTGGCGAACAAAATGTGCACGCTACCACATTGAGATTGCTATCTAATAACCGCTTTGAGCTCGCCTCAATCCACGGAAAATCTCTTGTGCTCATCACAGACTCTGATCAATTCAGAGGAAGCACTGAAATCCTAAAAGCAATCACGGGTGGTGACAAACTGCGGTATGAGGTGAAATACCAACAGTCTGGTCGCAGCTTCATCTTTTCTGGTGTGTTGGCCATTGCTGGCAATCAAAGCACCATTAATGGTAATGACAAGTCTGGAGCCATACCACGTCGGATATTGCCTGTTGTCATCCCGAAACAGTTTGTTGGGCCTGCCAGGGATCTCCGAGAGGAGTTCAGGCCCTATCTTCCCGGTTTTATCAACTGGGTTCTGGATCTCTCTGATGAAGAGATGATGCGATTGCTGCACGATGCCGACAAACCCGGTAACGCTTTGGAAGAGTCTGCCATTAATCGGCTTGTATCAACTTACTCATCGGTGTTCTGGTTTCGGGAATGCATAATCGTTACTGGAAACAGTGATGACAGGGTCCAGGTTGGAGATGCTAGGGAAGAGAAACGCGATTCCTGGCTATACCCAAACTATCGAGCCTTCTGCGATCTGATGGAACTACCAGCTACGCCAATACAGAAATTCACGAAGGAATTGGACGAGATTGTCCTTCCTCTATTGGGCATGAGGGCGGTTGAGCTTCCAGGCAGGAACAGTGCGGGTAAGTTTGCCTATGGTCTCAAGTTGCGCCAGGAAGGCGACACTACATCCGAGAAACCCTTCTGATATCTGAGGATACGGTGAGTCTGGAATTAATGCCAGACTCACCGCGTTTGATAGTGAGGGGTGGGAGTGCATCAGGAGATAGTTAAATACAACTTATGTCATAAGATGTTTTTATTTCGTCATCAGTCAATTTGATCGTTGGCCAGAAGTTAAGTATCGGGCGTGTCGTTCCCCGGAAGAACGAGCCAAGGAAGGTTCGTTCATGGCCTGAAGCTGCGCCAGAAGGGTGACTTGGACTCCCCCAGACCCTTCTAACTCGACGCCAACCAGGGGAGTCTGGAAGCTGTTTCCAGGCTCCCCAAGGTAGTGCTGGCCAAATGCTAGATAACCTATTGATAATGTTGAACATGCTGAACTTACCTCAAAAACTAGCTATAAAAATAGTAGAATATCATCCTGGCAAGCCAGGGAATGAAAAGAGAAAGAGTTTTGGGCCTCTAAGAGGTATGTTCATCATTATCAATAGGTTAGCTAGCATCCACCCAGCATTAGCCCTCATTCCTCTCCCATTTGGCTTGCCTTGCTATCAATATACATTATCTGGCCATTAAATACATTTATAACTTAAGTTGTTATATTTTGGCGTTTCCCACCCTGGCATGCGAAGATCAGACAAAGCACAAAATTACTTTATTGGTCCATTAATTGGAATCAAATCATTTCACACTCGGAATCATTCATGCTCGACTTGATTCCTGAATCAGTCAAGGCACAAACCACCTTATCTGGAGGGACAGGGTGGGTATTTTCTTGGATTGAAATGGCATGGTTCTTGACCAGATGACGGGCTGCCCCGCTCCGAGTCTCTGAGATGGAATCAAATCATTTACAGGCCCTTATTAGCCTATCGCAGAATAGCTCTTTTGGCCTTAATGCTGCGTTATCCGTGTGTCTTAGAGCCACGTGACCAAGTGGTAAGTTACGATTCTCAAAACACGCAAGCCTTGCCTGGAGACCAAAATCACCATTCTGCGTCAAGCTCAATGGTAACGGGAATCGGCCCTTGATTCTGTGAAATGTGATTCCCTCTGTCGGTTGTAACCAAGCAGGCGTGTCCGTTTTCATTAGGCTGCCTCACTCTAGAGGCTGTTGAGCCCGGCATAGAGCCCAGCTCCAATCAACGCTGCGACAAGAAGAGCTTTCCACGTCTTGCCCATGCGGGGCTCTTGCAATGTCGAGTCTTTGACAATGATTGAACCTGAGATCATTGGACGAATCAGATTATTGTCTAGAACTAGTAGGTAAAAGAGATTAACTGCCACGTGCAGGGCCACTAATGCTGCCACAATCCCAAACCAACCCTCGTGAATTTCGGCAACCAACTCAGCATAATTCTGGGGGAGAAGGTGGGCTAATGCGCCGGTGAAGAGAGGATCATCATCCTCTTGAGAAAAGAGCCCTAATCCAACTGCAAGAAGGCATCCAGTAATCAGTGCCATGACCATCGCCCCTCCGGCAGGGTTATGTCCGACATGGAGCGTACCCTTCGTCTCTCCTGTGGCCAGCGCATGAAGATAGCGTCTTATTTTCTGAGGTCCGCGCACAAAGTTGTGGAAAAGCGCTGTGTCACCGCCCACGAAACCCCATGCAATTCTGAATAGCAACAGACCAAGCATTGCCTCACCGCTACGCACGTGGAGCCAAGCCAGCTCCATCTCGCCACTAATCCAGGCCACAGCAAACAGCACTGCCAACAGCCAATGAAAGATCCGGGTGGGCAGGTCCCAAATACGAATCGTGCGGGGTGGATGCTCGGATGGTGTAGATTGGTTGAGGGATGGTCCCATGTTTCAATATCCCGCGTTGAGCAATGCAGTAGGTGTCAAGACACGTGAAATTGTATTCGCGTGTTCCTGCGATTCTCAAAACACTCAAGCCTTGCCTGAAGACAAAAACAGCCAGCCATTCAATCGGGTCCTCATTCCCGAACCATGACACCAACATCTGAACTATTTGTTCCATTGGCGCATCTCGGCTCTATGATTCAAGGGTACAGGACATCATATCATAAGAGGCTTGGTCCAAAGGTGTAAGGGGATGGCATATATGATCTCTCGGGATTCGACAAGAATAGAGTTTCAGCTTTCCGATAGTGATGGAGGCCGGCCTTCATCAGGCCAGCCTCCATCAGACGGACCTCCATCATTCCATCTCTGACCGTGTATTCTACGGGACGCTCTTCACGGCGCTCCACTCTTGAACATTCACCTCCATTAATGGTTGTTTCATATGGGATTTTGGAGGTATTTTCTCTCCAATCAGAAGAGCGGAACCGTGAGGGTAATCAACCCGATCACACCGAAGGCGGCCAGTGACCAGGCAAGCCAGATGCGTGCAGTGGGAGTTCGGCGGCACCAAATAAATGGGTAGATGATGGTCGCAAGACCGGCAGCAATCAGCAGTACCAGTGGAATTGTTGGTTCTTCGAAGGCGAGGGGTGATATTCGTTCTGAAAGTCCGATGACCAGCACCAGTTCGACCACAACAGCGATTGCCAGAATGATGGTCAGAATGATGGGTGAGGGGAGTTCGACTGGTGGAGAGTGATGATGGAAATGGGAGTGATGGTTCTGTCCGTGCATGTCCTGTTCTCCTTGAGTAGTCCAGCAACCGAGATCCATTCATTCGTTATTACTCTCACTAAGACTCGGTTCCGAAGAGTTTGGTTGCACAGAAGATTTATTGGATGAATTAACTGTATATATCTGTTTTGTGATGTGAAATATTATTGTTGCTGTGTTTTCAAATAGATAATGTAGTAGCGAGTATTTTGGTGTTGACGTGACCAGAGGTGGTCCCCATAAATCGGACAGGACACTTAGGGGATGGATTGAGTGAGCCTGGCCCTTCTGAGCAGGGGAGGAGGGGGGGTGATTGTAACTCATCACTGTTCAGGGCAGTGCAGCAAGCATTTCGATGTCCCTGTACTGCTAAAGAGAGCAAAGGGTGTCGATTCAAACTACTGGCGGTCAGTGTAGTCACCCTCCTGAATGGTGATGATTTCTTGGTCGTTGCAACCGATAATCACACCAAACAGGAGGGCGACAATTCACCACGATCCGGCATTGTTATTGTAAATCAAGATCATACTTCACTTTGCAATTCTCTTTGCAGATTCCAAGGTTCTCTGTGCATGTATGCTCGTTTTTTGCAGCAATGGTATAATCTTGCCCTCGCTTTCTTTTTAGTGCGTTGTTGTATGTCGAGCACGAATTTCTGACCTTTTGACATTGCTGTTCGCATTGAATCAATTCATTTCTGAACTTATTAAATATTCTTTGTTTTTCAAGATTGTTTTGATATCTGATTACATCTTGTTGCTGCTCTTCTCTCCTTCTTCTCTTGTCTTCTCTCGCTTTCCATTTCCTGTTCTGTTTCTTCTCATATTCTTGCCTTCGGATATTCGTTTCAATTTTATTTCGTTGTTCATCCGTCGCATTGCATGGTGCATAGCTGAAATAATCCTTTCCATCATCTGATTGGCACTCATAGAAAGGATAGGAATCGTAACCGGGCTTTGCTTCAGCGAATTGTGAGGGAAGGAGAACCAACGCAATCAATACAAAAATCTTTTTCATTTTCAAGCTCCGCCAATGAATGGACACAACGACGCCACAACAGAGCAGGTGATTGCTTTGGCTCATGTTGAAACGACGATGTAACAGGATTGACGGACCCAGATATTGGGAGCCGCCGGGAGCTTCAAAACCGCACAGAACAGCGGCGAGACCGCTTTTCCCAAAGGGTATTGTATGACGGCCCCACACCCGGCAGCACATAGGAAAATGCTGTCGTCGATGAAGGCAACAAAAAACCACGGCTGACGGACGTGGAGACCGGTTCTGTAGGGTTTTGAAGCCCTGTGGGTCAGGCTAACAGGGGATGGAGATGATTGTCAATCAGAGGAGGGAACGCTATAGATTTCAGTTCTCATATGAGGTGAGCATCATAGATGTTCATGTTAGTTCCAGAATGGCTTGATGCAGCTGTTTCGAATTGATCGGTTTTGCCAAAACATGATCCATACCAGCCGCTTTGCATGCAGATATGGTGGTAGTAACGACATCGGCTGTGAGTCCGATAATCCGGGTATGGGAACATACCCCCTCTTGCTCCATCTGACGGATTCTTCGGGAAGCCTCCATGCCATCCATGTCCGGCATACGGAGATCCATGAGAATCAGATCAATGGAGTTTGCAACAACACGCTCCAACGCCTCATGGCCGTTGATAGCAGTCATCACCTGGAAACCAGCTTCTTCTAGGAGTTCCATGGTCACGAGTTGGGTGATGGGTTCGTCTTCAACAAGAAGAATGCTCAGGGAGGTAGCGTGTTCGATACTCTGCGATTCCAAATTATTATTACTTTCAGTAACAATCGTCGAAGTGGTGAAGCCAGCTTCAGTGAAACGCAGACTGAAACTGACTCGGGTTCCACGTTGAGGCGAACTCTCAAGCTGAATGTTCCCTCCCATCAAATGGACAAGCTGTTGGGAGATGACGAGACCAAGACCGGTGCCCCCATATCGGCGATTCATTGATGGATTCGCCTGTGAAAAGGGTTGGAAAAGCTCTGCACTCTCCGCTTCGTCAATACCGATGCCCGTATCAACGATGTCAAATTGAATATCGTGCGTCTGAAGCCCGGGATCGGAGTGCGTCAGGGTCGCCGTCAGGGTGACGGTGCCCTCTTCGGTGAACTTCAATGCATTGCCGACAAGATTGATCAGAACCTGTCTGAGATGCGTTTCATCACCGAGAAGCTGCGACGGAATCTCTGAAGAGGATTCACAAGTGAGATGGATCCCCGAATCCTGCGCCTCACAAATGAAGATCTGAGAAACCTCTTCCAAGAGATCGACCAGAGAGAAGGGGGCGAGTTCCAGGGCGAGTTCCCCGGCTTCAATGCGTGAAAAGTCGAGAATGTTGTTCAGCAAGCTGAAAAGACTCTGGCTTGCGGTATTGAGTGACAGCAGGTAGCGGGACTGTTTGGTGTTCAGGGGCGTATGTGACATGAGTTCGCAGAGGCCAAGGATGGAATTGATCGGGGTTCGGATCTCATGACTCATGGCAGCCAGGAATTCGCTTTTTGCCTGGTTTGCCTGTTCTGCCTGATCGCGATTGATACGGAGTTGTTCCTCCATCTCCTTACGTTCTGTAATATCCGTACAGACGCCGACCCATCGATACGGCTTTCCAGTGGAGTCAAGCAACGGTAGGCCGTTGTCCATCCAGTATCGATAATGACCATCCTTGTGCCGGATGCGGTAATCGAACTGTATCGGCTTTGTCGAGGTTCGGTGGTGATCAACAGCATCACTGAGTTTGGATTGATCATCGGGGTGGATGAGTGACAACCAGGTAGTGATCTCTCTTGAGATCTCACCCTGCTCATATCCGAGCAAGCTGTCGATATCTCCGAACCACTCCAAATGATCGGTTTGGACATTCCATTCGTAGATGAGATCATAGGAGACTTTTCCGGCTGTTTTCAGCCGTGTTTCCGACTCTTTCAGGGTCGCTTCGGACTTCTTCAGGTTAGTCTCCAATACTATTCTGTCATTGATCTCCTGTTTCAACTCCTGTGTGCGTGCTGCGACCTGATGCTTCAGAGTGCGAGTGTGTACACCCATGAAAAGGATAGAAAATACTACGATTGTTCCTGCAAGTGCTGGATAGAGCCACGAAGGAATGATTTCGACACTGAGCCCCCAAACCCATCGTTTCAACAGGCGTTCCACTTTCTGCGTTGGCACCCGACTGATGCCTGCTTCAATCTCCTGCAACAGCGCCCTGTTTCCCTCTTTGACTGCTGCCCGCATATGATGTGTATAGAGAGTATCCAACACCTGATATTGGTCGGGCGATCCAATATTGTGCATGTAGTACATAGCGGTTGGATAGTCAGTTATGAAGGCGAGGATCTCCCCTGAGAACCCCGCTTCAATAGCCCGTTTGCTCGTTGGAAAGAGGCGGATTTGCACGTCAGGAAATTCTTTGTGCATGAACTCTTCTGAGAAGCCTCCTCCGATGACCCCAACCGGGATATTGTCCAGTTCGTGGATATTCGAAACATTGAGTTTCTGGGAGACGAAAAGTCGACCAGGAATGGGAACAGGGAGTTGTTCGCTGAAGTCAAGAAAGACGTTACGCTTCTCAGAGAAGTAGATACCGGAATGAAGATCCGCTTTCCCCTGGCGCACGAGATCAATTGACTCCTTCCACGTGACCAGTTTGAAAATGATTTGTTTGTCGTTCACACGACCATATTCAAGCCAATAGTCGACGAGAAGCCCTTTTGGCGTGTTGGTTTCATCAAGATATGTGAAAGGGGGAAGCGCCTTTGAACCAGAGATCGTGAGGGGCTCTTTTCCGGTTTGGGCGTCGGCATAATTAACGAGAAATAATAATGAGACAAATGGAACAATGAAAGACAGTCTTTTGATTGTGATGCGAAGCCGTGCCATGGGTTATACCCTTGGGGGTGGTGAGGCGATCGTAAGCGTTCAGTCTGATACTGAACCACTTCGCGTTTGAAATGAAGACTTTTTTGTCGAGAACCTTCCCTGGATACATGCGTGATTGCTTGAAAATCACCAAGAACAAGGCAGTCAGGATTGATTCCGGTTGGAGGACGCAGCAACACGAAATATATCCGAGGGCTTGATATCCATGATACACACCTCGCCCACGTGAGATAATGGGGGATTTGCAGAGTCGACGACTTCGACTCCGTATCGACAAAGAATCCAACGAGTCGAGTACACTCAGACACTAGAGTGATCGTGATCTGCAGATGATTGTGAGAAGGAGAGGGGATGGGGGAAGCAATGATCCCAGCAGCGTTCACCCTGTTTCAGGCGTTGCAACGTCAAAAACGCTACCCAAAATGCTACCCAACCAAAAAACGCCACCCGAGGGTGGCGTCTAAGTCTTTCATTTTAATGGCGCGCCCGGAAGGAGTTGAACCTCCGACCTACTGGTTCGTAGCCAGTTGCTCTATCCGGGCTGAGCTACGGGCGCATCGAAAGAGTGAGATACTTTATTCGGAAATCTTGGTGGCGTCAACCAAGAAAGTGAAAGAGTGTAGCCCCAGTTAGTAGATGACAAAATGGCCCTTTCAATGGTGTTTTGAAGTGGGCGGAGGCAGGAACATGAAGAGAAAGAATCGCAGAGTCACTGTTCCGATTCTGATTTGACAGCTTCCGCTCTAAACTCAGCTGAATGGTTCTGTTTCTGTGACATCTGTTTCCTCCTGTCGGTAGTTCACCAAGCAGGAATGTTCGCATTCACCAGACTACCTCAGTGGAATGTCCGCTGAATGCTCAGGTGCGCGTTGTCTACATGCCAGTCTTCATGAGGGAGATGGTGATTGAGGTTTCCCAGGAGTGATGTCAGCGTGACGATTCGGGAAAGATTAAAAACTCCTCCAACCAGCGGTCGGCCTTGAGGATGGCGTGCCGGTTGCGGGCGGCGAGACGCTCGGCACGGTTTTGAAGCCGTTTCAGAAGCCAGCGTGCCAGAGGTTGCGACAGGGGCAGACGCATCTTCAACAAGGCGACGAACAACACTCGGACCGGTTCCGGAAGATGGGTTCGGAAGAGTGGATCTTCCAGGCTGAACACGAGCATTGCCCCACCCGGGTCACCCTGACGTCCGGCCCGGCCAAAGAGCTGCCGGTCCACCCGTGGCGAAGCGTGGGGTTCGGCTGCGATCACCATGAGACCACCCAGCCCCTTGATCTCATCGGTTAGCTTGATATCGGTGCCGCGCCCGGCCATGTTAGTGGCAATGGTGACTCTGCGAATCCCTCCGGCCTTGGCGATGATCGCCGCCTCTTCCTCATGTCGAACGGCATTCAGCACCCGGCACCCGAATCCCTGACGTCGCAACCGGGCCGCCATCCGCTCACTGTCGTGGACACTGTGGGTGCCTACCAGAACCGGCAGACCGATGGCATGGGCTTTCTGAACCCGCAGTTCGATGGCCCGCCATTTATCGGCCTGAGTGGCATGGGCTGAGGCGGTATACTGCTGACGCTGCAACGGTCGATGGGTCGGCAGGGAGAGCACCGGCAGTCGGTAGATGCGCCAGATCTCATCCGCTGCCTCCATGACGGTGCCGCTCATTCCGCAGAGCCGAGGCGCCATACGGAAGAACTTCTGATAGCTGAACCGGGCCAGAGTCTCGGTGGGCGGTGTGATCTCGATCCCCTCCTTGGCCTCCAGCGCCTGATGGAGGCCGATTCCCAGAGTGCGGTTGGGAGTCATGCGGCCGGTGTAGGCATCCACCAGAACGATCTTGCTCTCATGCACCACGTAGTCCTTGTCGCGCTCGAACAACTCCCGCGCCCGTAGCGACTGCAACACCAGCTCCTCCCGCCGCCGCGAACCACGCCATAGGCCGGGCAACATCTCGGCATCCTCGGCCAGACGATGCCAGCCCCGATCAGTGAGAGTGACATCACGACGGCG
Source organism: Magnetococcales bacterium (assembly GCA_015231265.1). Lineage (GTDB taxonomy): Bacteria > Pseudomonadota > Magnetococcia > Magnetococcales > JADGBX01 > JADGBX01. The sequence continues at coordinate 9,645 of JADGBX010000038.1, forward strand.
GGAATCAACCCGATAGTCCCGACCCGGCAGCAACCCCTGAGCCAATCGCTGCGCCACCCCCACCGCCTCCTGTAGAATTGGATTGTCGTGGGGGGCTGAGATGATGAACGGGGTCACCGCCTCATCGATCAGAATGCTGTCGGCCTCATCGACGATGAGCGTATGGATGCCGCGTAGAACCAACCCCTTGGGTGGACGCGGCCAGTGAAGAACGCGCTCGATCAATCGCCGCCCCGCCGCGCCTCGTCCACCGAGACTCAATCGGTCACGGAGAAAATCCCCCAACAGCTCCTTGCTGGTGGTGTAGACCACTGATTTCAGATGAATCCCGGCGCGCTGCTCAGGCTCCATGCCGTCTCCAACACTCCCCACTTCCAAACCGGCAGCCCGGTAGAAGGGCTGCATCTCCTCGGCATCGCGTTCGGCGAGGTAGTCATTGGCGGTGAGCAGATGGCACGGACGCCCGCTCCAACCAGCCAGGATTGCCGGAAAACAGGCGGTGAGGCTCTTTCCCTCCCCGGTGGCCATCTCGGCAAGAAACCCCTCGTGCAGCGCCAGGGCTCCGACGATCTGAACCGGATAGGGCTCCATTCCGACGCTGCGCCGGGCGGTCTCGGCCAGGATCGCCATGGCCCGATCGACGGTCTCACGACCCACACCGCCCTGTCGAAACAGTGGAGCGACCTTCTGCATATGCTGGTTGAGATGAGCATCGGAGAGTTCGCGCAGGGTCAGGGTTTCAGTATGAATTGCCTCCTGACGCCGAAACAGCCCCGACAGATGGTCTTGTCGCCGAACCCGCCATCCCCGCCACGACGCCACCACACCATCCAACCCCTCCGGAACAGACTCGGGGTGGGGAAGGCGGGCACTCCAGTAGTCGTCTCCAGGGAGACTCACAACAGGTACCGTTGTTGGAGAAACTGCCGCAACGCCTGCCACCCCTGCACGCCCAGAGGCCGATCCTCGAAGGTGAGCCTTATGCGTCCTGTCCGACCATGCAACGGTTGCAGATGGTCCGGGTCGATGGCCAGATCCGCGGTCAACAGGAAGAATGGTTCCAGCGCCGTATCACCCTGTCCCTCCTGCGACACCGCGATCTCACCACCCCCCAGCCAACCCAGTGCCGGAGAGGGGAGTGTCTCCTTCTGGTAGGGGGTGAGACGGTGGCTGGTGACCGGGATCACCTGTTCGGCCCGGCCATGCAGACGCACCTCCAGCCCCTGCACGTGCTCGTGAAACAGATACCCCGCATCCTCCTGGGCGATCACCGCCTTGAACCGGAACCGGTCCAAAGAGATCACCATGCCCAGCGCACTGCCGCGTTGGAACCAGCTCTCCGTCATCCGATGCACCTGCGGCGCAACCCAGATGCCGGTTGCCGGGGCGGTAACGGTGAGGTCACGCAGTCGGCGCCGCTGGTGGTCGAGCAGTTCGCGGATCGCCTGTTTACGGCGGCGGATAGTGGCCATCTCTGCGGTGCGGGTACTGCGGATCATCCGCTCCTGGGCCAGCACCTGATCCCACTGGGCTCGGGCGTCGGCTATCTCTGCCTCCAGCTCCGGGTTGATCAGCCGCACCAGCGGTTGGCCCGCCTCCACCCGCTCACCACTGGCCACCACCACCTCCCGCATCGATCCCGGTGCTGCATTGACCACCCGTCGGAACACCTCCGCCTCGACGATACCAGGAGCCGTTACCCGCATCGGCATCGGCACCATGGCCACCACCATCACCAGCCCCGTCAAAAGCGCGATGGTCACCGTCGCCGCCCATCGCCGCTTACGCACCAGTCGCGGTGATGTGGTGATGTGCTTGACCAGCTTCACCGGCGGCACGACCAGCCACTGCACCAGTAGAAACGCCGCCATGATCCAACCCAAAACCAGATACTGCTCCGACACGAACAGTATGATCCCCACCGTGATGAAGACCTTGTAGAACGCTGCCGCGACTCCATAGAACAGAAACCCCGCCTCCTCGCGTCGGGTTCCCGGTGGCGCGGTGGTGTCGTTGACGGCGAATAGCAGTCTTTCAAGCCAGTAGCGGATACGGGATCGAGCCCGAGTCTGAAGATTGGGAACGTCGAGCAGGTCGGAGAGCAGGTAATAGCCGTCGAACTTCAGTAATGGATTGGCGTTGAACAGTACCGTCGATACGGTCGCGATGAATACCATGTTGTACGCCAGAGAACGCACCAACCCCGGTGGTGAGACTACCCACAACAGAAGAGCAAGTGCTCCGATGAACAGTTCACAATACATCCCGGCCAGATCGACGAAGGCCCGCTGTCGCTTCGCACGGAACTGCCAACTCGCCGTGGCATCCACATAGGGCAACGGCGTAAAGAGTAACAGCATCACCCCCCAGCCGTGGACGTTGCCACCGTAATGGGTGCAGGCGGCAGCGTGACCCCACTCGTGGACCGACTTGACGATGGCCATGCCGAGATAGAGCAGGAGCAGGTTATCCGGTGCCAGCAGATTGGCCGACTGGTCATTCAGGGCATGCCAGTGTCGAACGGCGGTATCGAGCCCCAACCCCACCACCGCCAACCAGATCACAAGCCCTACTCGTCCGAACACCAGACCATAGAGCGCTCGATACCTCTGCAACCAGCGATCGGGGTCCCCCAGAGGAATCCGGATGAATAGAAAGCTCATCCACTTGGCCCGGCGGGTCTGCTGCTTGCGTTTACGGCTCTGCTCGGCCAGACGCCCACTGTCGGAAGCGGCATCGAAGGTGAGCAGATTGGACTGGGCTAGCTGGGTCAGAATCCGCATCGCCTCCGGCTGCCCCGGCGCGTTGTCGGGATCGCTCTTCAGGCAGGACTGCCACACCTCGTCCACGGTCACCGCCAGCCGCAGCCGGGCCAGAAAGGCATACGCCTCTGGACGCACCCGGAACCAGGCGTTGTTGTAGGGGTCGTGCAGCACCACCCAGGGACGGCCCCGAAACTGACGTTTACGTACCGTGATCGTCGGTCGTAACGCCGTCCGAACCGACGCCACCCGGTGCCAGGATTCGCTGAAGGTTTCAGACATGCACTTCGCCCCGACCGTCGATCACCACCACAAGAGCATCCGCAGAACATCAACCGTCCGATGGCTCACCACCCAGATGACGGGACGCTCTCCCACTTCCAGTTTCACCACCCCGCTCATGCCGGGTCGCCACCAAGCGTATCGGTTGCCGTCCACGGCTGCCCGCACAGTAAAGAGATTCCGACCCGACCGAGCCTCGGCCACCGGAATCACCTGCTCCACCCGAATCCCGAATCGATCCAAGGGTCGTCCGACGAAGGCGGCCTCTCCGGCCATCCCGGCGTGGATCTCGTGGATGTCGCGCTCATCCACATCGATTTCGACATAGGTTTCCGCCAGAGACGCAACGGTCAGCAAAACCTCCCCCTTCTGCACCGGCGCACCGATTTGCTCATGCAGTGTCTCTTCAACCACCACACCCTCTACCGGGGCAGTGACCACGGTGTGCTCCAGATTGTAGGCGATGCGCTCCAGTCGAGCTTCGGCTTGGGCCTGCATGGCACGGGCGATCTTCATGGAAGCCAGCGACTGCTCGCTGCGGGCCTTCTCCGCCTCAACGGCATAACGACTGATCTCGGCCAAAACCGAGGTCCTGTCGAGCATCAACTCGGTGGCATCCAGCGTTGCCAGCGACTGCCCTTTACGCACGACATCCCCCTCTCGAACCGAGACATCGAGGATGTAGCCGTCGAAAGGGGCGGGCAGGGCATGGGTGTCGTCGGTGCGGAGCAGAAAGGGTGCCTCGACCCGATAGTCCCAATCGGCCACCAGCAACCAAAAGAGCCCGACCATTCCCACCAGAGCGATCAACTTGGCTGCCATGTGACGAGAACCTATCACCGGTGCCAACACATTGGAGATCCGATCGCCCACCCGGACCAGAAACGGACGCTCCTCTGCCTTTAACTCCATCAGCCGGCGAATGGAGTGGTCGAGAAAGAGCCGCAGATTCCATATCTCAAAATCCTGGAAGGGACGGTCCCGTTCGCAGATGAGCGCCCCCACCTGTCCGCCCCCATGCCGAGCCGGCAGACTTACCACCGCCTTAATGGCGCTCATTCGGGCATGATTGGCGTGGGCCAGAGCAATTTCACTGCGATCATCGGGCAGCGGCCACACCACCTCCATCTCCTGATCGAGGCACTCCTCCATGGCCGCCTCCAGAGATTGTACCTGCTGGGTGCGCCGTTCGAAATCAGCGATATGGCTGACGGCGGCCAGAGTCACCTCACCCCGCTCAACAGCGAGGCCGAAGGCGACCTGACTACACTCGAAACGGGCGGCCAGTTCATTGCAGAGAGTCAACGCTCCCTGGTGGAAGCTACGGTCGGCATAGAGTCGTCCGCTGAGATCCAACACCTCAGCGAATCGAACCACATCCCGTTTGGCCTGCTGCAACAGCCGCCCCTGCTGGAACAGTACCGGCATGTCCGAGATCAGTCGCAGAAGGAGTTCCCGTGGCTCTTCGGAGAGAGCGAGGGGGGGCGGTCCGGAAGCCCCGAAACCGATCACCAGCACCGCCAACGGTTGATCGGAACCCGGATCGAGCGCAACGGCCATAACCTGGCCGGTATGCAGATAACGCGAACTGATCACCCGCTCGAGCAGTCCCGGATCAGGGAGCGCATCGGGCAACGACACACCCTCAGCCACCCATACCTGTCGTTGCTGCCAGGAGGTAGGCGCAGCCTCGACGGCGCGGGTCATCACTCGCCCCCACTCGCCTCCACAGAGCTGGACTGCCCCTTCCAGATAACCTCGCCAGAACGCCTGTGGCGTCCCGGAGAACCTGTGCAATCCCACAAGCGCATCAACGATGGTACGCGCCTCATCCTCCCTGCCGATCTTTACTGAGCACATCTTCATTCTCTCCCAGCAGGATGCCCTGGATCACTGGCATCATCCACCAGCCCGGAACCTGAAATAACTGTAGGACCTGTCGATTTCAAATCTGCCACCCAATGTGAGGGCACAACACATTTTCGTACAGTTTTTTCGGAGATAGATAGAGTATTTCGTCACACTGGTCGGAGATTATGTAGCCAATCGCGGAGTATCTCCTCCGACGCACGTGTGGAGAGATCCAACATGCGGCAGAGCATTTCAACAGAGTGATGACTGTTTTGCCGTTTAATGAAGGCGTACCTCACCGGGCGAACCGACGTTTGCTCATCGAGACACCTCTCTTTCGGCGGAAGTCTCATCTTCCCTGAGAATTGGTGCCCGGAAAAGTGTGCCCACATCAGTTTCGGAAACAAGCGCCTTCTGAACAAGAGGCGCATCAATCAGACTACTCCAATCCTGTGGTCCTTTATCTCCTTTGTGCAGAAAGACTCTCTATTATCAAAAAATTCACGGATCTGTCAGCAAGTCATTAAACAATTCTTGTAGTATAGGGCGTGTCCTCAATTGACGGACATGACATTCTAAATGAGGATTAGGCCATCATGCCTGACACTATGAATGATGATAGCTTCCGGCAAGCGCTCCAGCAGCAGGAGTTCATCTTCTATTATCAGCCCAAGGTATCCATGATTTCCGGGAAGATTACCGGTGCAGAGGCGCTGATTCGCTGGCAACGTTCCGATGGATCCATAGTCACACCCGACCACTTTATTCCCTATGTCGAGCAGCGGGGATTGATCAAACAGATCACGCGGATTGCCATTGATAACGCGGTGGATCATCTGCAAAAGATCAAACGGCTGGGTTTGGCTCTGCAAGTGGCGGTCAATATCACCTATCAGGATCTCGAAGATGACGGTCTGATAAAGCATCTGCGTTCCTTGATTCAGAGCGGAGATCTGGATGCCACACTTCTGCAACTGGAAATAACCGAGCGTACGGTTATTCGGTCACCGGAAGAAGTTCAGAATCGATTGGCCCAATTGGCTGAGACCGGCATGACCATTGCGATTGATGATTTCGGTATCGGCTATACCTCCCTTGAAGTGCTTTCAAACCTGCCGTTCTCCACTATAAAACTGGATCGTAGCCTCATCCGGGATGTGGCTACCAATAAAAAGAAGGCGCGTATCGTTTCCTCCAGTGTCCGCATGGCCCGCTTGCTCAATATGTCCACGGTGGCGGAAGGTATCGAGGATAAGGCCTGCTATGAGAAATTGATGCGTTTGGGCTGTACCTATGGGCAAGGTTACTGGTTAAGCAGACCAGCCTCGTTTGAGCAGTTTTTCGAACTTTCCCAGACGCGCCAGTGGAAAGGCAATCCCTGTGGTCAGCTCCATCTGATGCAGTTGGATCATATGGAGTGGCGCAAGGATATCTTGGAGGAGGTCAGCTATCTGGTCTCGCTGTCCAAATCCGAGAAACGCAAGATCGACATTGAAACAGTGGCAAGGGGGCATTCGGATTATCGGAGCTGTAATCTGGGCAAGTGGTACTACGGAGTCGGGCGAGAGTTCAGGCAGTATCAGATCTACAACCAGATGGAAGCCACCCATACCGCACTGCACCAGACTGGAGCAAAACTGATACGCATGGCCGCCAAGCAGGGTCGTTTCGAGCGTCTACAAGAGGAGATGAATACGCTCAATGAGCTTTCCGGTCAGATCATCATGTTTCTGGAAAAGCTGGAAACGCAGGTGCAGTATGACACGCTGAAGTTTAATCAGGTCTTTACCGAACAGGATTTTCTCCAGAGCGGCGACATGGTGTGGAATCGGGCCATGGAGAAGCGGGTGGGCTATCATAACCGAGGCACGATCATTTCCAGAAATATCACGCGGTTCCCGGCAGGGTAATCGTGCCCCTGCTCACGACTCTATCCTCACAGTAAGGGGCGCATCCAGTAAATGCGTACGTGGCCTCATGCACGCCCATGATCCTCAGCTTGAAGAGTTCCATGTCTCGGTATCCGTATCTGTACGCGCTTTCTAATGGTCATGCCTTCCAGGAGCCTGTCGAAATCTGGTAGTCGTGCCAAGCCGGGATGCCGCGCCCATGAGTGACCACTGTGCGGGCAGATCGTTATGGGAGTCACCTTTTCCCTGAGAGTTGGTGCCCGGAAAAGTGTCCCAATCTCAGTGTGTCCTCACATATTCAGTGTGTCCTCACATTATTGTCTGTGTGTATTGTCAGACATGCTCGATGCCGCCTCCCACGCCCCGTGTGGATCAAATCTGCCCCCTTCGGCCCACTCCCACGCCAACAATCCATCGGAGAGCAGTGGATGGTGTTTCTCAGTCCTTTTTTCTCGTACATCACGGGCCAGAACCTGAGGGTCCGGAGGACCATTTGCCACCATCCTGGACAGTAAGTCGCCCATATCATCCATCGTGATATCAGAGACCCGAATGGCAGACCACTCCTGGCTGGCCTCCACATCATGACGCGTCAACCAAGCGATAAATGTGAACATGGTCGCATCACCCAGCCAAGGAAAGAGCAGCAGATCTTTTCCAGAGGCCAACAGGGCTGTGTGATGGAGGTGATGGCTGGAAAAGGTTTCCTGGCCCTGTTGGAAAAGCCTCTTTCCTTGTTCATCCAGAAACGGTGGGATGATCGTTCCCATATAGAGATCTCTCATCTCCAATCGTACCTGGGCATGAACCTCTGCGCCGCCGCCTCCAAACAGGGGGGGCGTTCCCCCTTGGGCAGGTGTGAGGTGGATGATGAGGTTTTCGGTATCCACGTGCTTGACCAACCAGCGCAGTCCGGCAAACACCAGTCCCTGTTTCTCCACCAGGGGAGAGTCCACAGGCAGTTCACCCAGGGTCTTTCCTTGATGCATGAGCCGAAATGTCTTGGGTGATTGAAACGCCGCATAGAAGCTGTAGTGGTTAACCAGTTGTTCACCGTCTCTATCAAGAATCAGCTTGAGATCCTGTGTCTGTCTGAGCATCTTTTTGTCGGCGAGATCCCGGAGTAGTTGCTTGAATTGCGCTATTTTAATGCGATGGAATGGCCCATTCTCACACAGTAGGCTGAAACAGTCTGCGGCTGAAATCTCGCCCCACTGGGCCACCACCGAAAGAAGCTGTTGCACCAAGGTGGAAAGATGAGGGCGTTGGGATTCAAGGGGTTCTATCCAACGGCGTCCCATCAGGGTGACCATGGCGGTCGTCTGAAAGAGATGTTGTCGAAGCTGGTCTGTAATGGCGGGTTTTTCGGTAAGGGGAGGTTCTTGGACATAGAGCCGTAACTGCGGAGCTTCGCCGCGCCGACCCGACCGCCCCAACCGTTGTCGAAGCGCAGCAACCGAAGGGGGAGACCCCAACTGGGCCACAGAGCGCACCTTGCCGATATCAATGCCCATCTCCAGCGTTGAGGTGCAGATGGCCGTAGCGGGTCGCGAGCTATCTTTTAGCGCCCGCTCGGTATCTTCCCGCAGTGCCTTGGAGAGGCTGCCGTGGTGTGGCCAGAACTCGTTGGGAACACGATGATGATCACACATGCGCCGCAGTCGCTCTGAATAGAGCTCGACCCGATTGCGGGCATTGGCAAAGATCAGATGCGAGTCCCCACGCAGGGTTTGAAACAGCATGTGGGCAACCGCGATGTCTCCATTTAATGGATGTCGATCATTATCGTCGTTACTCTTAAGCCCTTCCTCGCCATCTTCCTCATCGTGCGCCTCACGGTTTTCGACGCCATACAGTTTGAGGCGGATGCACTGTCCGCCACCTTCGGCCAGCACCAACTCCTGGGGAAAGCCACCGTCCGGTCGTAGCGCCTCGGCAGCCATCTGCATATCACCCAGTGTTGCGCTCAGTCCCAAACGGGGTGCTCGACGACGCAGGGCCATCTCCAGCCGATGCATCAGGGATTGAAGCTGCATCCCACGTTCAACGCCAATGAAGGCGTGCAGTTCATCCACCACCATGGCGCGCAGTGGTGCAAACAGGCTCGGTATCTGATGGCCCCGGTTGATAAACAGAGCCTCCAGGGATTCCGGCGTGATGAGCAGAACGCCATCAGGTTTGCGCACTGCTCGGTTCCGTTCCGACTGGCTGACATCGCCATGACGCCTGTGCACCGGAATGTCACCACTGCCTAGCAGATCGCGCAGCCGCTCATGTTGGTCGTTGATCAGCGCTTTGAGCGGACTGATGACCAAGACCTGAAATCCAGCCTGAGCCGTCGGCTGCTCAAGAATCCGGGTCGCCAGAGGGAGAAAAGCGGCTTCGGTTTTGCCCGCAGCGGTTGTGGCGCTGATGACCACATCGCAATCACCACGCAGGACATGCGGGATGGCCCTCTCCTGAACCTCTCGCAGAGAGGGCCATTTCTGTCTCCATATCCAGCGCTGAATGGTGGGGTGAAGCCGCTCAAAGGCGCTGCTGGCGTGGGGATCAGAGTTTAAACTCATGAAGATCGTTATCCGGCAGAGGTGCACTGATTGAAGGTGCGGCGCTGTTGATAGATGTTTCCTGTTCCAATGGGGCCAGATCCGGGTTCGATTCGTCCTGAATGGTCACATGTCCCAACAGCTCTTGCCAATT
>JADGBX010000390.1 GCA_015231265.1 Magnetococcales bacterium
AGACACGCCCTCGATTTCATCCCCGAGGATGAGCGGGAGCTGATCGCCGCCCGGATTCAGGAGGTGTTCGAGAAGGGTTACGCCTCCGTCGAAGGGCATCTGCTCGCCAAATCCGGAAATAAGACCCCCTACTGGTACACGGGAACCAGAGTGGAGATCGGCGGCGAGGTGTTTCTCTCCGGTATGGGGCTGGACATCACGGAGCGGCGGGAGTTCGAGGCGGCTCAACGTGAGCAGCTCCTTTTTCTTTCCACTCTGATCAACGCCATGCCCTACCCGATCTTTTTCAAAGACAGCTCCCTGCGTTACCAGGGGTGCAACGATCAGTTCGCCGCCTTTCTCGGGCGGGAGAAGCGGGAGATCCTCGGCAAAACCGTCTTTGAACTCGCCCCTGAACATCTGGCAAACACCTATCACGCCTCGGATCTGGAGCTGTTGGAAAGCGGTGATGTACAGATCTACGAATCTCAAGTGGAGGACAGAGAGGGGAATCGGCGAAACGTGCTGTTTCACAAGGCGACCTTTTCGTCGAACAGCGGCAAGGATACCGGCATCGTCGGCGCGATTCTGGACATTACGGAACGGAAGATGCTGGAGGAGGAGTTGATTCACCAGAAAGAGCGGGCCGAAGCGGCCGACAGGGCGAAATCAAAGTTTCTCGCCACAATGAGTCACGAAATCCGAACGCCGCTCAACACCATCATCGGTATCGGCGACATGATGGCCGAAGCGGTGACCGCTCCCGAGCAGCAGCACTACATCTCCGCCCACAATCGCGCCAGTGAGAGCCTGCTTGCCCTGATCAACGATATTCTCGATCTGTCGAAGATCGAAGCGGGTCAGATGGTGCTGGAGCCGGTCTCGTTCGATCTGGGAGAGTTGATCGAGGCGACACTGGATATTCTCTCCATCACCGCTCAGGACAAAGGGATCGACCTGCTGCACACCATCGATCCCGAGACACCGCTGCGCATCGAGGCCGACGCCCAGCGACTGCGCCAAATTCTTCTGAATCTCATCGGCAATGCGGTCAAGTTCACCCCCCAGGGTCGGGTTGAAGTGCGTGTCGGTCTGTCAGAGGACGGGCAGCAGCACCATTTCACCATCTCCGACACCGGCATCGGCATCTCTCTCGATAAGCTGGAGCACATCTTCAAACCCTTTACCCAGGCGGATGATACCCGGACGCGCCTCTTTGGTGGTACCGGTCTGGGGCTCTCCATCTGTCGGCGTCTGGTGACGGCCATGGGTGGGCGTATCTGGGCGGAAAGTGTGGTGAATGCAGGCTCGAGATTTCTGTTTACACTGCCTCTGAAGCGCGTCGAAAAGGTCGATGGGGCGGCGTTGCAGCCGGTTGTCCGGCAAACGAAGCGACACCAACCGAAGACGCATGCGAGGGGCGATCAGGGCTACCACATTCTTCTGGTTGAGGATGCGGTGGACAACCAGTTGGTGGTTCAAGCGTTCCTCAAGAACAGCCCCTATCGCGTCTCCATCGCCAACAACGGCGCCGAGGCGGTTGACGCCTATGCACCAGGGCGTTTCGATCTGATTCTCATGGATGTGCAGATGCCGGTGATGGATGGTATCGCAGCAACACGGGCGATCCGCATCCAAGAGAGTGATTCCGGCGCCGAGCGGGTGCCGATCATCGCCTTTACCGCCCACGCCATGGGTGAGGATACACGGAGAATCATGGATGCCGGCTGTGATCTGCATCTGTCGAAACCGGTGCGCAAACAGCGCCTTTTAGATGTTCTGGCGTCGTCGTGCAGGTCGTCGTTCGAGGTGGTGTCGTGAGGGGCGGAGCGCATGGCCGAGGATGACGATACCCTACGACACCTGGTAGACGACGCCCGGTCTGGAGATCGCGACGCTTTTGCCAGACTGTTGGAGAGCCACTACGACCGGATTCATCAACTCGCCTGGCGCTGGTGCCGCAACCGACACGACGCCGAAGAGATCACCCAGGAGGTGTGCATCAAACTGGTCTCGGCGATCCACGACTTTCGCGGTGAGGCCGCCTTCAGCAGTTGGCTCTACCGTGTCACCCTGAACACCGCCAGTGACTACAGCCGCCGTAGCAAGCGCCGTCGTGATCGTGAAGAGGAGAGCGTCCAGGCGTGTGATTCCGGTATCAGCCAGGCGACTCAGGAGGATGCTCTGCACGCCCGTCTGATCCGTCTCTGTCTCACCCGTCTCCCCGACATGCTGCGCCGGGCCGTGCTGTTGGTGCACGGCGAAGGGTTGAGTCACCGCAAGGCGGGGGACGTGCTGGAGTGTGCCGAAGGGACCGTCTCCTGGCGTCTCTCCGAAGCGCGCAAGCGTCTCAACGACTGTCTGACCCAGGGAGGCTGAGCGATGTCCAGACGAGAGATTTCGGATGCCGACCTGAAGAGCGCCCTCCAGGAAGGGACGCCTCACCCGTCACACTCGGCCAAAAAAGGAGCGATTCACGCCGCTCTGGCCGCTTTTGATGCCCAGAGTGAAAAAAAATTCCAAGGATCTGCCGACAGCCGACGTCCTACTCCCAAGACAGCACGATTATTCCAACGATTGGGAGATTTTTTCATGACCGGTTTCAGCAGAACAGGACTATCCCTCGTCGCCGCCACATCG
>JADGBX010000391.1 GCA_015231265.1 Magnetococcales bacterium
GATGGCAAGGACCGGGGAGGTTTCCGTGGTGCCGTACCCCTCGACGATATCGAGTCCGAAGCGCGCCTTCCAGAGGGCTCGGGTGTCGTCGCGCAGCGGTTCGGCCCCGGCGAACACCAGACGCAGCGTTGACCACGCATCGGGCGAAGAGACTCGGGCGTAACCCTTGAGAAAGGTGTCGGTCGCTGCAAAAAGTGTGGCCTTGCACCGGGAGAGGTGGCGGGGGACCTCCTTGTACTCCAGAGGGTTGGGGTGGAGATGGGTGCGGATGCCGGTCAATAGGGGAGCAAGCGTGCCCACCACCAAACCAAAGGCGTGGAACATAGGTAGTATATTGAAGTAGATGTCGGTCCGGGAGTCGAAAGCGAGCCGGTCGAGAATCTGCTCGAGATTGGCAAGGATGTTTCGGTGGGACAGAACCACCCCTTTCGGTACCCCTTCCGAGCCGGAGGTAAAGAGAATAGTGGCGGGATCGTCGCCGGATCCGAAGGTGTGGTTGCGGTTGAGACCGAAACGGTGCCAGGGAGCGGTGGCGATGCCGGAGAGTTTGTCCCACAGGGTGATCGTGTCGCGTAGCTCTTCCAGAAGGGTGATGACGGGCGCTTCGTGTTTCGAGTCAAGGGCGACCAGGGTGTCCGGCAGTCGGTTGAGACTCTCGTCGAGTTTGGCTTTATCGATGAATTTCTTGGCGGTGTAGATGCGGCGAAGTCCAGCCACATGGCACGCTTGCGCCAGACCCCGGCTGCCCGAGGTGTGGTTGAGCATGGCGGGAACGCGGCCATGGGAGAGCACGGCGAGATAGGTGGTAACCGCCGTCACGCCAGTCGGGAGGAGAATGCCCACCCGTTCCCCCGGTGCCGTCTCCCGAGCGATGATCCGGCCCAGAATCCAAGCCCGCGTCATCAACGTCGCGTAGTTCACCTCGAAGCCCAGGGTGTCACTGAGTATGGTGCGATTGCTCTTCAGATGGCGCGCAATCTCAATCAGACCCTGCCAAAGTGTCTCAGGGGAGGGGTGCGACCTGTCATGACTGCCCGCCATGGGGGACTCCTTGGTACAAATGGATCGATGTTGCCATGCGTACTCTTCAAGATAACACGGTGCGATTAAGGCTGGAAATGCGAAGCCCTGGTCATCGTGGTTTGGATTGCGGCTTCGAGGAGGGGGTTGTATAATTGATAATCATTCTTACATGGATGTCTCAGAGCGTGCCAATGGGGTGCGTGTGGTTCAGGGAGTAACGATGGATATTCTGATCAATACATGGGAGCTGTTTCTGGAATCGGCGCCCTGGCTGCTGTTCGGCTTGTTGGTAGCCGGTCTGATCAAGGCGTGGATGCCCGATGATCTCATGGCGCGTTGGTTGGGAAAGCGGGGATCCGGCTCGGTGGTACGGGCAGCGCTGTTCGGAATGCCCCTGCCGCTCTGCTCCTGTGGTGTGCTGCCGGCTGCTCTGGGGCTGCGCCGTTCGGGCGCGTCCAAAGGGGCGACGGTCTCCTTCCTGATCTCGACTCCCGAGTCGGGGGTTGATTCCATCGCCATCTCCTATGCACTGTTGGGGCCGTTCATGGCGATCGTGCGACCGGTCGCGGCAGTGATCAGTGCCATTGTGGCCGGCCTGATGGTTAATGTGGTGGATGATGAAGAGGAAAAAGAGCAGAGCACACTCTCCAAGACACCGACATCATCCACACCGGTTCAGATGGCCGTTGCCGCGCCAGTGCCCATGCCCTCCGTAGGCGGAAAGATGATCCCCATCGCCTCCCCCGGCGGAGGTGGAACGATTCCCATTGCTGCGAGCGGTGGTGTCATGCCGAGGGTTGCTGCCGAGAGCGATGAGTCGTGTGGTGATAGCTGCGCGTGTGACACGGGGTCGACGGTAAAACCTGCTGCCACGACCATTCCCATTTCCGGCACCATCCCGGTCGCCATTCCTGTTGCAGCGCCTCAGAAAAGCACGACGGAGAGTTGTTGCTCTTCGGAGTCGGTGGCGGCTGTTGCCGCACCTGTTGCAGGAGGGAGTTGCTGCTCATCGGAGCCGGTGGTATCGGTGGCTGCTCCGGTTGAGGGCGGAAGCTGCTGTTCCAGCACAACTGACGCTGATGCTGGTGGTGAGAGTGACTGCTGCTCCTCCGGTGGTGATGCTGAAACACCAGCCAAAAAGGGTTGGCTGGCGCGTACGGTATGGGGGCTGAAGTATGCTCTGACCAATATTCTGGACGATCTGGTGCTCTGGCTGGGAGTTGGTCTTCTTGCCGCTGGTGTCGTCGCCACCTTCGTGCCTCCCCAGACTCTGGCGGAGTGGGGACAGGGGTGGACGGCCATGTTGGTGATGATTTTGATCGGCATTCCCATGTACATCTGTGCCACGGCGTCGACCCCTCTGGCGGCGGCGTTGCTGTTTGCCGGTGTCTCTCCCGGGGCGACGCTGGTGTTCCTTCTGGTTGGGCCGGCGACCAATGTGGGAGCTTTGACGGTGGTGAAGCGCGAACTGGGCCTGAAGGCGCTCATCGCTTATCTGGTGGGAATCATCGGTGTCGGGGTGCTGTTCGGCGTTGGTACCGATATCGCTGCCGTGGCCATGGGCTGGGACTTCGCCTCCGAAGTGGCGGGAG
>JADGBX010000392.1 GCA_015231265.1 Magnetococcales bacterium
AAAGCGACACTGCTGCAGGAGATCGTCACCTACGGTCGTGTTGCCTCGTGAGCCCACCGCTCACCCCTTTTTCCGATAGATACGCCGACTGCCGGAGACAACGCTGAAACGCTCGGCGTGGGTACTGGTCAGCAGGGTTTCGTGAGAGCCGAGACAGAGCATCCCGCCCTCGACCAGACTGTCGAGAAAGAGCCCGATCACCCGCTCCTGCAACTGTTGCTCGAAATAGATGAGCACATTGCGGCAGACGATCATATTCATCTCACCGAAGGAGGCGTCGGTGGCCAGGTTGTGCGGCGCAAAGAGGGTGTTTCGCTTCAGGCGGCTGTCGATGACGGCGTGGTCGTAGTTGGCGTGCATGTGCTCAGACAGTGAGCTGCTTCCACCGGCGGCATGATAGTTACGGCTGTTGTCGCGCATGGTGGTCAGCGGAAAGATGCCGCGCTCGGCCCTCTTCAGCACCTCCTTGTTAAAATCGGTCCCGTAGAGGCGGCAGCGGTCGTAGAGCCCCGCCTCGACCAATAGAATGGCCATGGAGTAGAGCTCTTCACCGGTGGCACAACCGGCGTGCCATATCTTGATGTGCTCGGCGTTGCGGAGGGTGGGTAGCACGGTGTCGGCGATCTCCCGGAAGAAGGGCGGGTCGCGAAACATCTCGGTGACGTTGATGGAGAGCCGCTGTACGAGACGGTCGGCGGCCGCCTCGTCGTGGAGCACCCTGTGCTGAAGATGGGAGATGGACGCCACCCCCTCCTCCTTGACCTGCAACAGCACACGCCGACGCGCCGACGCTTTCGAGTAGTGGCGAAAATCGTAGCCGTAGCGACGAAAGAGCGCCTCGAACAGCAGCGCCAGCTCCAACTGCTCGATCGCCTCGGGCGTCATCGATACATCCAGACCCGCATCATGGAGAGCAGCTTCTCGGTATTCACCGGCTTGGCCAGATAGTCGCTGGCCCCCGCCTTGATACAGGTGGCCCGATCCCCCTTCATCGCTTTGGCCGTCAGAGCGATGATCGGCAGCTCGCCGAATCGCTCCCGAGCCCTGATCTGGCGCATCGCTTCATAACCGTCCATCTCCGGCATCATGATATCCATGAGAATGATATCCACCGAGTCATCCTCAGCGAGCTGATCGAGCTGCTCCAGCGCCTCCCGACCGTTGCTCGCCGTCATCACCTGCATGCGCTTCTCCTGTAGCACGGCGGAGAGGGAGAAGATGTTGCGCATGTCGTCGTCCACCAGCAGAGCGGTACGCCCATCGAACACCGCTTCCGGATCGTGCAGCATGCGTATGGTCTGCCGCTGTTGTGCGGGCAGATCGGACTCCACCCGGTGCAGGAACAGCGCCGTATCGTCCAGCAGGCGCTCCGGCGAGCGGGCGTTCTTGATGATGATGCTCTGGGCGTATTGATCCAGGGCGGCACGCTCATCGGGCTCCAGCTCCCGACCGGTGTAGATCACCACCGGAACCTGGCGGATCTCCTGTTGCGTGCGCAGACTCTCCAGGAGCTCCAGGCCGTTCATATCCGGCAGTCCCAGGTCGAGCACGATGCAGTCGAACGACTGTCGGGCCAGCACCTCCAGGGCGTCGCTGCCGGTCTGAGCGATGACCGTCTCCACATCGCCGTTGCCGATCAACTGCCGCAGAGACTCCACCTGCACCGGATCATCCTCGATCAGCAGAAGCTGTTTGACCGGCCGATCGATCACATGGAGGATGCGGTCGAACGCCGCCTGCATCTGCCCCATGCTCACCGGCTTGGTCAGAAAGCCGATGGCGCCGCTCTTCATGGCGTCGAGCATCGTGTCCTGCGCCGACATGAAGTGGATCGGAATATGGCGGGTGTTGGTGCGCTCTTTCAGGGTGGCCATCACCTGCCAGCCGTCGATGTTGGGCAGACCGATATCGAGCACGATAGCCGACGGTTGATAGTAGTCGGCAAAGTGGAGCCCGGTCTCGCCATCTTCCGCCACCAGCACCTTGAAGCCACGCTCGCGGGCGAAGTCGGCAACGATGCGAGCAAAGCGCTGGTCATCTTCGATAATGAGCAGCGAGCGCTCCCCGGGGGTGAGGCCGTTCCGGTCGTCCTGGATCGTCGTCGGGGAAGGCTGGGGATCGGCACCGGAACTCTCCTTCACCGACGTCACCGAATCTGTCGGAGTAGCCGGAGTAGCCGGTACGACGGGCGTCGATCCGGGATCGTGCGCCAGTGCGGGGGGCGGCTCGGAGGCGGGCTCCGTCGGTGGGGCCATGGAGAGTTGCGCGGGAATCACCAGCGTGAAGGCGCTGCCCCTGTTCTCTTCGCTGCGCACATGCACCTCGCCCCCCAGCAGCTTGGCCAGCTCGCGGGAGATGGAGAGCCCCAGCCCGGTGCCGCCGTATTTTCGGGTCGTCGAGCTGTCGGCCTGAACGAACGGGTCGAACAGTTCGGCGATCTTCTCCGGTTTGATGCCGATGCCGGTATCACAGACGGAGAACCGGATCTCGATATCGTGCGCATTCAACCGTTCCGGCTCGGCTGAAACGGTGATCGACCCCTGACCGGTAAACTTGATGGCGTTGCGGATCAGGTTGATGAGAATCTGCTCCAGGCGGGAAG
>JADGBX010000393.1 GCA_015231265.1 Magnetococcales bacterium
GCATTCTGAAAGAGACTCAGCTCGCCCCCAAACATCTGGAGCTTGAAATTACCGAAAGCCTCATGATGGATAATGTCGAAGAGATCATTAAAGTGCTCGATAAGATCAGCGCCATGGGCATTAGCATCGCCGTGGATGACTTTGGCACAGGGTACTCTTCTCTCAGTTATATCAAGCGCTTCCCCATCAACTCCCTCAAAATCGACCGCTCTTTTGTACGTGATCTCGCCAAAGACTCCGACGATGCCGCCATCGTCTCCGCTATCATCTCCATGGCCAAGAAGCTGTCGCTGTTGGTGATTGCCGAGGGGGTGGAGACGCCGGAGCAGCTTCTATTCCTACAGACGGACGGTTGTGACGGCATCCAGGGGTATCTCTTCAGTCGCCCGATCTCCGCCGAGGCGTGCACCGCCCTGTTGCAGGAGGATAGAACCATTGATTCTATTAGATAAATATTTATTGAAGAGTGTGACGAATGAACAGACCATACACTGAGAATTGGATGATGAAACGGATCAGAACCGCACGCATCGTAGTGCTCGCCGTGCTCTTCTCCCTCGGATTGGTCACCAACGCCAACGCGGAGCGGCAGCCCATCTCGGCCATCTACATCCCTCTGGCGGATCACTACGCCGGGATCGTCGCCTATGAGAAGTACCGGCAGCAGATGACACACGCCGACTTCACGCTCAAACGCATGAAGAGCTGGGGGCTGCTCCGAGCCTATTTCCTGTCCGGAAAGCCGGATGTGGCGTTCGTGATCAGCCCCATGGCCATGGAGATGTTCAAGAAGAGCCCCACCTTTCGCTGGGTGAGCCTGATGCATCGGGACGGCAACGCCTTGGCGATCAACGACATCATCAACGACCGCGTCGGTGTGG
Source organism: Magnetococcales bacterium (assembly GCA_015231265.1). GTDB lineage: Bacteria > Pseudomonadota > Magnetococcia > Magnetococcales > JADGBX01 > JADGBX01. The sequence continues at coordinate 882 of JADGBX010000393.1, forward strand.
CCTCTCGGCGGGAGCAGCGCAAACCGGACGACTCGGTGGCCAAGGCGCTGACCTATTTCCGCACCCAAACCGGGCGCCCTACCGAAGTGGCGGTGCCGCACCTGCAGTCAACCCACACGGTAGTGCTCTACAACTATCTGAAGGCGCACGGATTGTCTCTGGCGCTTGGCCGAGGCCGGAATGAGGATGTGGTGGCAGTCCCCATCGCGCCGCCCAAGTCGCCGATCTACCTGCGCAAGAAGAGCAGCCGCAAGAAACCGGCGGCGTTCGAGCAGTCGCTGCCGTGGGCCGATGTGGTGGAGACGGGCCATTTCGGTCACGTCGCCTGGTATTCCAAGGATGTTCTGCCGTGGGACAAGGGTCACGTGGAGTGCATCGCCATCGCCCAGGATCGCACCATCGACGCCAAGGAGGAGGCGCTGCGGGAGGTGATCCACTACATCCACAAGGCCGGTGACGATATCGAACGAGCACGCCGGGAGGGGGGCGAGGCGATGCAGCGCATCGCGGCCATGATCCGCCGCCATATTCCGGAGCACAACGAAGCGGCGATCATCCAGAGCCTGCGTCCCGACCTGAACGTCATCAACTATCACACTCTCAACAACGACCCCGCCGGGTTGAAGCAGATCATGGATCTGGCGGTGGAGGGCGGCATCATCTCGGCGCCCATCTCCATCAACGACTTCTCCGACCCACGGTTCGGCACCTCTCCACAATGACGGGTGCAACGCGTTAGGTGACCACGATGAAAGCGACCCGGTTCCGCTCACACTTCTCCGGCCTCTCCAGACAGGTGATGTTCTGGTTTCTGCTCATCTCGCTGCTGCCGCTGTGCGTCGTCAGTTGGGTGAGCCACATGCAGACGCGAGAGCTGATTTACGAAAGTGTTGCCGAACATCTTCTGGATGTCTCCATCGTCGAAACCAGCGCCATCAAGAACAAGATCGAGCACATCCTGCTCGATCTGGCCATGGAGTCGGAGCGGGTGAGCAACAGTGTACTGCTCCAGGCGCTCATGAAGGCGCATGAACGGAGTGGCCAGTCGGCAGCGGAGTTCGTGCGCAGCTATCCGTGGGTCGGCATCGTCGAAGAGCGGGCGTCGGATCTGCGCATCTTCATGAACGCCTATGACTATTACGATGTGCTGCTGATCGACCGCTCCGGCAACATTCTGCTCAATCTGACCGATGAGAACGATCTGGGTCAGAATCTCTTCCAAGGAACCATGGGAGAGAGCGGCTTTGCCAAGGCGGCACGGCGTTCTCTGGAGAGCGGGCGCATCGTCTTCTCCGATCTGGAGCACTACGCCCCCTCCAACGGGCTGCTGGCCGGGTTCTTCATGGCGCCTCTGTTGGATGATCAGGGGGAGAAGATCGGCTTGATCGCGCTCCAGCTCTCCTCGCAGCAGATTCGGGCGATCGTCGGGGAGAATATCCAGTTCGGCGACACCGGACGGCGCTATCTGATCGGTGCCGATCAAACGCTTCGCACACCCGGTGCCCTCGGCGATGACTACCCGATTCTGAAGAAAGCGGTGAAGACACGGAACGTCGAAAAGTGGGTGGCCGAGCACATCACCATGACCAGTGCCGCTCACCTGTCGCAAGGGTCGTTGGCGCACGGCGAATTCTCAACGGATGAACAGCGCCATGATGCGGATGAAGAGGAGGCGATCATCTACACCGGCCCCCACGGCAAGAGTGTG
>JADGBX010000394.1 GCA_015231265.1 Magnetococcales bacterium
CCTTGCCGTACTGGGCGATCAACACGCCTCCCAGTCGGGTCTCCAGCATCTCGTCGCGGTTGACGAAACGCACCGCTTTTGCCGGGGAACACACCCCCTGGCTGTTGGGAGAGATACCGGTCACGTAGGAGGAGAGAAAACAGCGCCCCTCGGTCATCACGCAGAGGCCACCGAAGGCGAAGGTCTCCAGCTCGACATCGCTCTTCTCTTTCAGGTCGCGGATCTGATCAAGCGTCAAAACCCGCGGCAGGATCACCCGGGCGATACCGAAGTGGCGTCGATAGAAGTTGATCGACTCATAGTTGCTGGCCGACGCCTGTACCGACAGATGAATCGGCAGGTCGGGATAGGTCTCCCGGCAATACTTCAACAGCGCCAGATTGGCCAGAATAATCGCATCCGCGCCCAACTTGGCAGCCAGATCCACGGTGCGATACCACTCATCGGGAGCATCGGGACGGGGATTGGTGTTGAGCGTAAGATTGGCTCGAACCCCCTTTTTATGGGCGTATTCGATCCCGCGCGCCGCTTCCGCCTCACTGAAGTTCAGACCTTCAAAGTTGCGGGCGTTGGTGGCGTTGCGAAAGCCGAAATAGACCGCATCGGCGCCGTTGTCCACGGCAGCCTTCAGCGAGGGCAGATTGCCGGCGGGTGCCAGCACTTCGATTTTGGTGTTCATGGGTGTTCCGTTCCCTGGTATGACGGGTGCGTTCCGGCTCCGTGTCCGGACGGCGTGACCACACTCTGAGCATCCTTCCGAGTGTACCCAATTGTGGCCACTGGCGCAAAATATGGTCACGTCGAAACATCACGGCCACACGCCTGATGTGTTACGCTATCGTCTCATATGGGAGTGATGTGATCTCTTTTCCACCTGCAAGCCGAAGGATCTGTACAAGGCCGTGTCCGTCTACACCGTTCTCAGTCGGGAAGATCTGACCCGATTCATCGACCGCTTCGACCTCGGCCCCCTGCTCCGTTTCGAGGGGATCACCGACGGTCTCACCAACACCATCTATGCGGTGAGAACCGCTGCCGGTGATCAGATTCTCTCCCTGACGGAGAGTGGGATTCAAGGCGAGGCTCTGCCGCTGATCGCCCGGATCATGCGCCATCTGGCCATGCGCGGCATTCCCGTCCCAGAACCGATCGCCAACCGTGACGGTGAGCACGTCCAGATGCTGAAAGGGCGCCCTGCCCTTCTGATGAGCCGTCTGGAGGGGTGTCAACCCGATGTGATCCAGCCGGGACACGTGGCCCAAGTGGGCGGCATGCTGGCGGAGTTGCACCGAGCGGGAATCGATTTTCCCGAGCAGCGGCCAAACCCGATGAACCCGCACCGTTGGTCCCACTGGATCAACCGTATGGCGCCGACGCTCCGTTCAGACGCGCCCGATGCTCTGGCATTGATTGAGAGCACTCTGGAGCAGACAGCACCCCTCTTCGAAGAGAGCGGACTGCCCATGGGGCTCTGCCATGCTGATCTCTTTCCCGACAATACGCTGTTTCGAACCGGGGCGCTGACGGGCATTCTCGATTTCGACTTCGCCTGTCACGCCCATCTGGTCTACGACATGGCGATCACGCTCAACGCCTGGTGCTTCACTGCCGAGGGGGACGCCGACGAGGCGCTGCTGAACGCATTTGCCCGTGGCTATCTTCAGGTGCGACCGGTGCAGCAGGCAGAGATCGACGCCTTTCCCACCGCCTGTCTGGCAGCCGCGCTCCGTTTTGCAGCAAGCCGTCTGTTGGATCGTTGCTTTCCCCGCGCCGGCAGCCAGGTAACGGTGAAGGATCCCGAAGAGTATCTCCAACGCATCCGCTTCCATCAGAGCAACGATCTCTCCGCCCTTTTTACAGCGTGACGGACCGCAGCCCAACGCCCGCCAGCCACCACCGCCGGCAAACGCAAAAAACCGCGCAACGGCACAGGTGATCACACCTCTGCTGCTGCACGGTTCCATACTTAACTCAATTCTATGACACATCACCCGGTGGGGCGTCGACACATCACCCGGTGGGGCGTCGCGCCGAATGCACGTCAGGAAACGCGCATCTCCTGGCGGCGAAGAATCGTCGTCTGAAGCTGGCGCATGCTGGGCGTCAACTTGTCCACCGGGGTAGTCAGCAGATAGTTATCGATGCCACCGGCACGATCCACCGTCCGCAGAGCCGACGTGGTGATGGTCATGCGGATCCGTCTCTTCAGTGTCGCACTGTAGAGAGATTTACGCTGGATATTGGGCATCCATTTACGTTTGGTTTTACGATGCGAGTGGGAAACCTTGCACCCTGCCTGGGGTGCCTTGCCACCGAGTGTCTTTTTTCTGGCCACGACCTGTCTCTCCTATAGGAGCCTGGAAAACGCATAATCCTGGGAACCGGGGACGATAGCAGACACGTCTAACCGATGCAAGGCATGGATTATGCTTTGTTCGGTCAGAGAGGTTCAAGAGGAGCGGAAAAGAAATCAATGGTGATTCCTCCTTCCCTGATGGTATCGTAGATCAATTGGCATCAGGAGTCGGCTGCCTGCCGATGGAGCCGGACTGAATAGCCACCGGATAGC
>JADGBX010000395.1 GCA_015231265.1 Magnetococcales bacterium
AGAGAAGAGGTGTCGATGACAATCAACACAACACCACGAGCCCCCTGGGGCAGTGCTCCCCCACGCACGGTGTCAGGGACCAGGGAGGCGGCATTCTCACCGGGAACATCGAAGAACTTGACGCAGTGTACAGTGATTTTCCTCTCTCCGTGTTCCAGCGTGAGGGGAATAATGCTGCTTTGGTAGCGTTTTCTGGTGGGACCGATCCTCTTTTCCAGCTCTTTCGCCGTCAGTTTCGGATTGGAGACCCGCGCCAGCATGGTGCTCTTGCCGCTCAAGGTGGCACCATCCAGAATGATGGGATGTGTTTTGATGCATACGTGTGGCTCCCCTCCCCGGGCCATTGCCGGTGCTCCTTCACCCCCGGAGATCGGTTGCACCCCACTCATCTCTTGCCTGGCCCGAAGACGAGCCAGAGTCGTCTCGCATGTCTTGAGACTCGACTGTGTTGTGGCCAAACGCTGCGTATAGTGTGCGTTATCACTCAGTGCGTCTTCCAGTTGGAGCTTGGTCGATGCCAGATCCCTGTTGGCTTTACGGAGTCCCGCCTCCAGCTTACGATCGGTTATTCTTGTTTTTTCAGGTTTAGAATCCCTTTTATTGTTCAGGGTGTCTCTCAGCGCCTGATTCTCCTCAAGGGCTGCGGTTAACTGTTGTTCCCGTTGTTTTAAACGAGGTGTCATCTTCGACTCATCAGATGTGCGTAGCTTCTTGAAAATGAGAACCCAGGCAGCGATCAGAAGGAGGAGAAGAAACAGAAAACTGATCGTTTGCAGCAGATTGGCCCGATAGGCGTAATAGTCGGAGCGGGAGACGTGGCTCAGGTCGCCGCTGTCGATCTCGATCTTCTTGTTGTCCAGCACGTTGGGGTGATCCAAAACGATCAGTCGTTTGACCGGTGTCTCGCCGATGGTGCCTATCGTCAGGATCAGCGTATTTTTGAATATCTCGCCACCCCCCTCGACGCTGTCCGGCTTGAGAGGCTTCTTGAAGCGGAGTTTGGCAGTCAGATCAGGGGACTCACTGCCGCTTCTGTTCTCAATGGTGAACAGGACAACAGTTTTTCCGTCCTGACTGTGAGCGGTGACATCATAGATGATCTCAGAACTGTATTTTTGAGCAAAATCAACAAAGAATGGGAATAGAAAGAACTGAACCGCTGCGATAGCCAAGCCAACCAGAACAGGGTAGTAGTAGAGGATGAATCGATTCGTTCGAGAGGTTTGCATGCTTCTGACACCTGTTGTACGCACACTATAGTCTTTAAGTGTGTACAATGGTGGCAATGCTCGACATGTCTGTCAATTATGATCTGTTCTTTAGTTATATTATATAATCTTAACTATAAGTATTTGGGGGGTGTTGAGGCCGCCAGGGCGTGTTGATCATGAGCGCAGAGTGAAGAGATCCACCGAGTGGTTGAGGTCCTCGGCCAGGGAGGTGAGGATATCGGAGATGGCGGCGATCTCTTCGGCGGAGTTGGCGTTGCGCATCACCACCGCATCGAGACGCTCCACCGAGGCGCTGATGCGGCGAGCGCTGTCGCTCTGACTGTTGGAACTCTCACTGATGGAGCGCACCAGTTCGAAGGTGCGGCGAATCTCCGGCAACAGCGTGGTGAAGATCACCTGGGTATCTTCGGCCAGTTTTACCGACTCCTTGGAGAGATCTTCGATCTCTATGGCGGCGTTCTTGCTGCGTTCAGCCAGCTTGCGCACCTCGGCGGCCACCACGGCGAACCCCTTGCCGGTCTCCCCGGCCCGGGCCGCCTCCACCGCTGCGTTGAGGGAGAGCAAGTTGGTCTGACGGGCGATCTCCTCGATCACCGTCGTGCGCTCGGCGATGCGGCGCATGGCGTCAACACTGCGCTCGACGACACTATGGCCCTCCTCGGCCCGCTCGGCGGCCAGACGGGAGATCTTTTCGGTCTCCTGGGCACTTTCGGCGTTGGTCCAGAGGTTGGAGATCACCTCTTTCATGAAAAGCGCCACCTCTTCGGAGACGGAACGGGTGTTGGCGGAGCCCTCGTCGAGACGGGACCGGATCTCGACGAAGCGATCCATGCTGGCGGTGATGCGCGCCGACTCCGCCTCGACGGTACCGATGGTTTCGGCCAGATTGTCGCTCATGGTATTGACGTCGCGGCTGATGAGTCCCATCTCGTCCAGGGTGCCCGACGGCACCGGCAGTCGTGTGGAGAGGTCGCCGTTGGAGATGATGCGAATCGTCCCCTGCACCTCCGCCAGAGGTCGGGAGACCATGCGGCGGAGAATCCAGGCCAACAGAAGCAGAAACAGCACCATGCTGATGCCCAGTGCCGTAAAGGACCAGAGCCGCACCGTATCGACCCGCTGCTGGATATCCGCCAGTGAGATGGTGAGCTGAAACACCCCGCGCACCGTGTGATCATCGCCGTGGCAGGCTTGACAGGGCTCCCGGTTTTGCAAAGGAGCGTAGATGGTTTGGCGTTGATAACCATCCTCTCCAATGCTGAACTCCACCACCGGTGCCATCTGTTCAAGGGCCTGATCAAACAGGGGGCGCTGGTCATCGGTGATTTGTTGC
>JADGBX010000396.1 GCA_015231265.1 Magnetococcales bacterium
ACGGCGTTGGGGACCGACCCTCCCGGCCGCCGGGGGTGGGCCACCGTGTTACGGATCGCCCGCCGCAGACGGGCAGGGGTGCTGACAGTGGCGGTCTTCTGGTGGCGGAGATCGGCATCGGTGATGATCTCGTAGGCCGGGGTGGGGTAGTAGTTGTTGTTCTCGATGGCCAGCATCACCTCCTAGCCCATGATGCGGCGCAGGGCGGAGAAGTTCCTGCCGGCGGTCTCCAGCAGTTCATCCCGGCTGTAGCTGCGTCCACCGGGCTGAAACATCGCTCCCTCAAGTAGCGGATCATCACAGACCGAGGCGGCGTGCAGTGAGAGGAGTTGCAGATCGGGTTTCAGTTTGCGAATCCGGCGCATGGTGTGCCACTCGGCATCCCCCCAGGCGTGGATCGGCTGGAGATTGCAGTGGAACAGCGTCTGATCGGGACGGCTGTTCTCCAGGGAACGATCACGGCACTCCAGGCAGTCGGAGAGGGCGGCGATGGTGTCGCCGTCGGTCTCGTTCTCGAACAGATGCGACACCGGGGTGGCGATTCGAGGGGAGGGGGGAGGGGTTACCACGCCGTCATGCCTCCATCCACGACCAGATTGTGGCCGTTGACGTAAGAGGCGGCCCGAGAGAGCAGAAATACCACCGCACCGGAGATCTCATGGGTGTCCGCCATGCGGCCCATGGGGCAGCGGAAGCCGTAGCGCTCCTGGAAGTCCTCCCCTTGCGGCGCTTCCGGGTTGAGAACCCCGCCGGGGGAGACGGCGTTGACGCGGATGCCGTGTTCGGCCCCGTGCACGGCAAAGTAGCGGGTCATCTGGATGACGCCTGCCTTGGTGGCGCCGTACACTTCGGAGTTGCGGCGCAGGCAGTCGGTGTAGATGCGGGGATCGGGGCTGATGAGACCGTAGTGGGAGGCGATATTGACGATGGTGCCGCCGCCGTCACGCTCCGACCGATACTGGATGAAGGCCTGAATCGCCAGAAAGGTGCCTTTGAGGTTCACCTCCGACACCCAGTCGAAGCTCTCTTCCGGGCGTTCGAGAAACGGTTCGAAGACGCTGACACCAGCGTTGTTGATCAGGCCGTTCACCTCACCGAAACGCTCCGTTCCCAGAGCCAGGGCGGCGTCGATATCGGCTCTGACGCGGATATCGCAGGCGGTGATGGCGACCTGTTCGGCGGGCCATCCTTCCTGTGTCATGCGTGCGGAGACCGGTTCGGTCTCCATGTCGGTGGCGATCACCTTGGCACCGGCGGCGAGCGCAGCGGAGATGATACCACTGCCTAACTGGCCTCCGGCACCGGTCACCAGCAGGACGCTCCCTTCGAGAGAGAAGAGGGCTTGTGGAGTGAGGTTGGTCATGGGTGACGCTTTCTCAGGTCAGGCACCGACGCTCTTGCGGACCGCATCGATGATCCGTTCCACTTCAGCGTCGGTCAGTTTGGGGGAGAGGGGCAGGCTGACGGTCTCCCGGCCCACCTGCATGGCGATCGGATAGGCTTCGGGACGCCAGCCGAACCGCTCCTGATAGTAGGGGTGTTCGGGAATGCTCAGATAGTGGACACCCACACCGATGCGATGCTGCTCCATGGCGTTGAGAAAGCTGTCGCGATCGATGCCGGTTTTCTGTTCGTTGATGCGCAGGGTGTAGAGATGGCGGCCATGGCGACAATCCTCCGCCACCCTGCCCGGGCGCGTCACCGGCAGTGCGGAAAAGGCGTCATCATAGTGCTGCCATAGCGCCTCACGCTGCGCCAGCCACGACTCCACACGGGGGAGTTGATGCAGGCCGATGGCGGCTTGGATGTCGGTCATGTTGTACTTGAATCCGGCTTCCAGTACCTGATAGTGGGCGTAACCGTCGCTGCCGAACCGTTTCCAGGCGTCCCGGCTCATGCCGTGCAGGCTCAGGCGGCGCAGACGCTCCAGATGGTTGGGGTTCTTGGCCAGAACCATTCCCCCTTCGCCGGTGGCGATATTCTTGGTCACGTAGAAGCTGAAGCAGCCGAAATCGCCGAAGGTACCCGCTTTGCGTCCTCGATATTCGGTTTCGATGGCGTGGGCGCAATCTTCGATCACTTTCAGGTCGTGGCGCTCAGCCAGCGCCATCAACGGATCCATGTCACACGGCATGCCGGCGAAGTGCACCGGCAGGATGGCGCGGGTGTTGGGGGTGATGCGTTGTGCCACTTCGCGCACGGAGATGTTGAGATCGTCGGGGTCGATGTCGGCCAGAACCGGTGTCGCACCGGTGTGGATGATCGCGTTGACGGTGGCACAGAAGGTCATGGGGGTGGTGATCACCTCATCCCCCGGTCCAACGCCCGATGCCAGCAGGCTCAGATGCAGCGCCGCCGTGCAGGAGTTGAGGGCCACGGCGTGTTGGACCCCTTTGTAGGTAGCGAATGCCTGCTCGAATGCTTGGACACGCGGTCCGGTGCCCAGCCACCCTGATTCGAGTACGGAGAGTACTTCGTTCAGTTCATCCTGCTGAATGATCGGCGCACCGAATATGATGAAGGGTTTGGTCACTTGCTCACGTACCGTTTGTCCTGATTCTC
>JADGBX010000397.1 GCA_015231265.1 Magnetococcales bacterium
ATCTCCATTCTGCCCATGTTCATCGGTCGCACCATCTGGCGGCGCGGCATCGAGGGCGGCAACGCTCTGGCCCGGTTCCGCAACCATCCGGACCCCTCCCACGATGTGATCCCCCCCATGCCGGATGCGGTCGCCGACCTGCTGGAAGCGTGCTTCCAACAGAACCCGGATGACCGACCTGCAAACATGGATGTGGTGGCCGATACTCTCCGTACGATCTACGCTGAAGAGGTGGGTGCCCCCTATCCGCGCTCGAAACCGGTGGCGGGCCGGATCAGCGCCGAGAGCCTCAACAACCGTGCGGTCTCACTGCTGGACCTTGGCCGCCGCAACGAAGCGGAACGGCTCTGGGAGAAGGCACTGCGCACCCATCCCAACCACCCCGAAAGCACCTTCAATCTCCATCTATTGCGCTGGCGGGATGGTCAGGAGGCTGATGACCTGCGCCAGGTCGGTGTGATGAAGGAGGCGGCACGCTCCCAGGAGCACCACTGGATCCCCTCCTATCTGCTCTCCCTGCTGCACATGGAGCGGGGCGATGCGGACAGCGCCATTCAGGTGGTCAAAAAGAGCATCGACCGCTTTGGCGATGAAGAGGAGGATCTTCTGGATGCGCTGGCCACCTCCCGCTTTCTCCTGCGCCGCAGCCGGCGTCTGCTGGGAGCATTCGGTGATGAGGGTAAGATTCAGGCCAACATCGTCGATCTCTCCGCCGATGGTGTCTACGGCATCAGCGGCAACAACAGCGGCAAGATCCGCCTCTGGAATCTGCGCAAACGGATGCGGGCAGCGCTCTTCGATGCGCATGAGGGGCCCATCACCGCCATCTGTCTGACGACAACGGGTAATCTGGCCGTTACCGGCAGTGAGGATACCACTGCCAAACTGTGGGATCTCAGCGATCAGAGCTGTATCACGGTGTTCCGTGGTCATGTCAAACCGGTGCTTGCCGTGCAGATCGATCCGGAAGCGGGACGCATCTACAGCGGCAGTGCCGACCAGACCATCAAAGTGTGGGACATGACCACCGGTCGCTGTCTGCAGACACTGCTCAGCGAACACGGCCCGGTAAATGCTCTGAAACTCCATCCCAATCGCACGCAACTGGTCTCGGCCGGCGGGGCGCCCTTTGCCGGTGATTACGCCATTCGCATCCGTGACATCGCCGACGGCACCATCCGCACGATCATGGAGGGACATCAGAAACCGGTCACCTCTCTGGCACTGGATGCCGATGGCTGCACTCTGATGTCCGGCAGCGAAGATGCCACCGTTCGGGTCTGGGAGACCCATACCGGCGATCCCGTCCGGACACTGGACGGCCACGACGGCCCGGTCAACGGCGTCGCCCTGACCCACTCCCCCGATCACGCCCTCTCAGTCTGTGGCGACCGTTTCGCCAGAGAGAACAGTCTGCGCCTCTGGAATCTGAACACGGGCCGCTGCCTGCGCACCTTTACCGGTCACGATGAACCGGTGCGCAGTGTCGCCGTCAGTGCCAACGGACGCTTTGCCCTCACCGCCGGGGATGATGGTCGTCTCTTCTGGTGGCTGGTGCAGGCCGACGCTTTCGACTGGCGGGCACCCATGGCGCTCTGCCGGGTTCTTGCCAGTGAAACCGTCTCCACCGCCCAGGCCAACTACGAACGCCACATTCATATCGCCCATAAACACCTGGAGGAGGGAGATACCGCAAAAGCCCTGCACCACGTGGTTCGTGCCCGTGAGCAGTCGGGATTCAGCCGAGGCAGAGAGGCGATGGCTCTTTTGGAGATGCTCTCCCTGCGGCTGCCGAGAGGCGGTTTTATCGGCGGCTGGGAGATCGGTGACTGGACCGACGATCACAACCACCCGGTGCACGCGGTCTCCATCACCCGGAAGGAGGGCCGGATCGTCACCGGTGATGCGGCTGGAATCGTCATCATCCGTACATCGGAGCATTCGGACAAACCCCACCGCTTCTCCAGCCCTCTGGCCAATATCCGCACTTTGGTGGAGTTGACCACACCGTCACAACCCGACAGCGGTCAGACAAGCGATACGCCCGCGCACAGTCTTCTCTTTGCCACTGCCAATGAGGGACGCAGCAGTATCGGTATCTGGCAAACCGAGGAGCCTCGGCCCCGGAAACTTCTCTCCGGCCACACGCGCAATATTCTCGATGCGGCCATCATGGGTGGCGGGAAACTGGTCGTCTCAGCGGGCGCCGAGGGGGTGTTACGCTCCTGGGAGACCGCCTCGGGCAAGTGTCTGCGCATTCATCGCGGCCACATGGGGCAGGTGTTTGCCGTCGTTCCCCACCCCGATGGACGCCGTTTCCTCTCCGCTGGAGAGGATGGCACCATCCGCCTCTGGAGCCTCAGCCGCACCCGGCCTCTTCAGGTCTGGACGGGGCATGAGGGTCAGGCGCTCTCCATCGACTGCTCACGGGATGGTCGTTTCATCGTCTCCGGCGGCTCGGGTGGCCATATTCTGGTCCGCCGGATTTCGGATGGTGTCGTGCTGCGCACACTGCGTGGTCACACCGATTTTGT
>JADGBX010000398.1 GCA_015231265.1 Magnetococcales bacterium
CTGGACCATCGTTTGATAGAGCATGTGGCGACGCTGCCCACTCACTGGAAAATGCATGGGGCAGAGCAGAAAGTGATGCTCAAGGCCGCCATGCAGCACAAACTCCCGGCATCTATACTGAAGCGTCCCAAAAAGGGATTCAATTTCCCGGCCCATCTGGTCGGTACCGATTCCCTGCAATCCTTGCAGGATACCGGGCTTTTCTCCCCGTCGTTTTCTCTCGATCCGAAGCGGGAGGATATAACGTTCAAGTCATTTTCTTTTAGGATCTTAACCCTGTGGTTCGATATGTTTCATCACTACAAACAGAGTGGTCGGTGGGAACCAATCGCGTATGGATGAGTGTTCAAGAAGGTTTTCGGGATAGCGTCCGTCGATTGAATAACAGATAACGGGCGCTGAACAGGGCACAGAGAATCAGAGCCGGAAGGGCCGGCAAAGTGTAACGGGTCTCATAGTTGATTGGGCTGTAGAGCCCCAGAAATCCGATGTAAAAAATCCAGATGGCTCCAAGACTGAGAATCAGCTGTGTGTGTGCTGACTCCTTTCGCTTCCAGGCGCGCCATGCAACGATGGGAAAACCGGGGATGTAGAGCAAAAAGAGGAGGAGAGCAATCCCTAACGGAACGAAACGTCCGATCAGGATCAGCTTCTCAGAGAGTGTACTGTCGATCCAAAGCGCCTTGTTGAGTCCAGAATAGGAGGTGATGATCGGTTGGCGTGGAATACCCAGTATATACTGATCCAGGCGCTCAACATTCAACAGAGGTGTAAAGACAGCCCCGATGCCGCGTGGAAACCACTCCGAAAACGCCTCTCGGATCAGAAATCCGGGGTGTTCGAAGGCCATCTGCAGATAGCGCTTCTTAGCCGCATCATGAATCTCCAGATAGTGCCAACCCTTATCCAATAGAGCCCCACGGGTATATTGGACGATGACGTCGTCCATCTGGTTTTTGCGCCAGTGAGTCTCGGTGCGCATCTTCTCGATACGTTCCATGATCAGACGGTCGATGAGGATCTCATCCGGGCGGAGTCGGTGGGGCTCTTTCATCCCCATACGTGCCAGGGGATAGAAGAAGGCGGTCTGACCGCCACCGGCTAAAAAGGCAGTCCCGGTTAGATGCTTGTTCCAGAGAACAATGGAACCGACGGTCAGGGCAAGAGACAGATACAGAAGTGCCAGATGGCGCAGCATGGGAAACGACTCTGTTTCGGGAGTCGCCCGCCTGATAAGAAAAAAGAGCGGCAGCAGCAACAGGCTGAGAATCAGTGTGAATTCACGCAGCAGCGTTGCCACGATCAGCCCCAAAGAGACAATGATGGTTCCCATATAGGATGGCGGTGATCCCTGAATAGCCTTGGAAAAGTAGTAGAGATAGATCGTTGAGACGAGCGCCGCGTAGAGAGTATCGGTTTGAATAAAGAGATCAAACTGAAACGAAGGGGAAAATGCATAGATAAGTGCCGCCAGACAGCTCCAAGCCACAGAATGGGTAATGCGGTGGGTGATAATATAGAGTAGTGTGATCATCCAGAGTGTACCCATGGATTGCAGAGCAGCCAGTGCCCATTGATAGTTTTCCCCAAAGAGCGTGATGGAGAGGGCCAACAGTGCAGGAAAACCACACGTGCGAAAGAAGACCACGGCAGGCAGCTCGGCTTCGGGGAGCATGGGGCCTTCATCCAGAAGCAGACGCGCATAGGTGAGGTAACCCATGGGATTGTTGCCGGAGTCGCTTGGAAGATAGGGGCCATAGTGGATCAAAGCGGCCAGCTTCAACAACGCAATCAGAACAATCAATACAATGCCCGCCCAGGGTGGAAGGTCCTTCAGCTGTTTCAGACTATTCCAGCCAGGCAGTGAGTCCTTCATGATATCTTCCTGATATATTGTTGATTTTTAGTGTTATTTATGGCCACAATCAGAGCTCTATAGTACTGTATCGACCAAGGTCTTGCCAAGATTTTCGGCAGAAAGGAGCAGAACATGAAGAAAGCTGACATAGAGCGGTTGGCGTGTGTCGACTGCCGGGGAGATTTGACCTTAGAAAAAGGAACATACACGCAAAAGGGAAGCCTGATCGACAATGCCCTGCTCTGTTGTACCCACTGTTCACGCGCATATCCCGTTATCGGCGGGGTGGGAATCTTCTTCAAGAAAGAGGTGTTGCCCTCCTATTTAAAAGAGTGGGAGATTAACAAGATTGTCGAACTTGGGTACGAAACGGCTCTGGATGGCATGGAGCTTTCGACACTGGACGCCATCTCCGATCAGGTTCAGGTCGCCGATAACTGGGAGTATCAGCACGAAAAGGTGTTGCGTTGGGAAGAGGAGACAGACACGGGGAAATATCACAGTCGCCAGATGTTTTGGCGATTTATCCGTATCGACCCGCAGGAAATGGTTGGAAAAGATGTTTTGACTGCCTGCGTTGGACGCGGTAAGGAGGTGTTCCATGTTCTGCAGGCCGGTGCAGCCCAGGTGGTGGTTGCGGAGATCGGTGCTGAAATTCACGCCATTCCCAT
>JADGBX010000399.1 GCA_015231265.1 Magnetococcales bacterium
GTTCCGGCACTGATGACATCATCGATGATGACCACCCGTCCCGTGAGGGGAGCGCCCACCAGATTACCGCCTTCGCCGTGATCCTTCGCCTCCTTGCGATTGTAGGAGACCGGTACCGGATTGTCGCCGCGTCTGGAGAGGGCCATGGCCACGGCCGTCGCCAGGGGAATCCCCTTATAGGCCGGGCCGAAGAGCATGTCATAGCGGATACCCGATGCCTCCAGAGCGTCGGCGTAGTAGCTGGAGAGGCGATCGATGGCCGCACCGTTGTCAAACAGGCCCGCATTGAAGAAGTAGGGGCTGTCCCGTCCCGCCTTGGTGCGAAACGTTCCAAAACGCAGCACATCACAGGCAAGGGCGAAGTGGAGAAACTCCTGGCGAAATTCGGTGGACATGGGTGGCTCCTTGCTTGGTAGCTGCTGAAATGCCGGGGGATGAATTGCGGATTTGTGGTTGGGCACTGTTTGCCTGTAAACTGTATTACACGGTGCCCGATCGTTGTGCGCCGTTCGGCGGGGCCAGGATAGCGGCCCGACGAAGTGTGGGCAAGTCGGCTGGCAGTGGAGCGCAGGAGAGGGGTGTGGAGACCACAACGGAGGAGTCCCGGCAGCGATGGCAGGAGTGGGCCAACCGCATTATTCTGATCGCCCTTCTCGTCGCCAACATCTGGGCACAATACCTGCTCTGGTTCGGTGAGCAGGGGATCGTGCGCTGGCAGCAGACCGAAGCGCAGTTGGGTGAGGCCCGGGAGCGGGTGGCCATGATGGAGGTGCGCCTGCGCAAACTCAACGAAGCGATCATGCAGTTGGAGAAGAATCCTCAGGCTCTGGAAGAGGTGGCCCGGCGCGATCTGGGGTTGGTCTACCCGGACGAGGTGCTCTTCGTCTTTCCGGATGTGATACGCGATCCGTGAGTGTTGCATCCATAATGAATAGTGGCAGTGCTGGTTACGAGAACCGTCCGAGCGGGGCAGAGACGCGGGGGCAGTCTGTTCCAAAACCTGTTTGAAGGAGCATTATGAAGAATTCGATCGATTCCATCATCATCAGCAATGTGCCCATGATCCAGGAGGACAGGAGCGTCTTTGAGGCGGCCAACGAGATGTTGCGCCACCATCATGGCCATGTGGTGGTGGTCAAGGGTGATCCCGGAGCCGTTCAGGTGACCGGTTTCTTCACCGAGAGAGACTTGATGTCCCGGGTGGTGGGTCAGAATCGCCTGCCCGATGAGACGCCCGTCCGCGAAGTGATGACCAACAATCTGATCAAGGTGCAACGGGATGCAGGCTGCAAGGAGTGCATCAGCACCATGCACGCCAACCGTTGTCGCCACCTTCTGGTGTTCGATCGTGAGACCTACATGGGGGTGATCTCCATACGCGATGTGGCTGGCCAGCTCCATCGGCAGAACACCATGTCCGAGCTGCTTCAGAAGGTGATGACCGGCGTGTTCGTCATCTCCGTGGCCGGCGTGATCCTTCTTCTTCTGAGCTTTATCCCCGAGTTGATCGACTTCACCAGCCGTGAGTGATCATCGGTGACGCCTCCCCTCAGCGTCCGGTTCCGATCATCGAGCCCTCTCTCGTGGTGATGTGGAGGGTGAATTTCCCTGCATTTTTGGTGATTTCTTCTATTGCACGGCACTAGGAAGTGACGTATCCTCACCGTGAATCGGAGGCCGCATCTCTTTGCCGCATCTCTTTTGGGCGTCCGGTTTCGTAGTGTCCGCATGGCGTGCGTGACATACGCGGATGAAGGCCGATTCCGTTGATGATCCAACGGCTAGGTGCTTCAGCATCCGATGATCCTTCCGGATTGTCGATGCCGTTACCGGCAGGTGTGTTGTTGATCTCTCCTTGACATTGGGAGCTGATCGCCGCCTTCTCCCGGTAATGTCGGAGACTACACGTATCAGTTTTGAGATTCGTGAAAGTCGGCTCTGCCGGCTTTTTTTTATATCCGCGTTCCGGAATGATGGGAGACGGATCACGCTTCGGGACGACGGAGATGGGAAGAGGAGATGGGTGCATCGCTGCAACGGGTTCGTGAGCTGGCAGAGAGTGCTGCCGAAAGCGAAGGGTGCCGCCTCGTCGAGGTGGTGATTGCCCAGGAGGGCGGCGGTCCGGTGCTGCGCGTCACCATTGAGCGGCCCGATCTCACGGAGACCCCGACGGAAGCGGATTCGGAGACCCCGACGGAAGCGGATTCGGAGGCCACGTCTGAAGATGGGCAGGAGCAGGCGATGATCTACCGCTCCGGCGTGACCGTCGATGACTGCAAGGCGGTCAACGACTGGCTGACGGACGATCCTGATGTGGATGCGCTGATGCCTGGTCGCTCCTGGCGTTTGGAAGTGACCTCTCCCGGAATTCAGCGTCCTCTGAACAGCGTCGAGGACTACCGGCGTTTCATCGGGTTTCCAATCAAGCTGCGCACCTTTGCACCCACCGCCGTCACCACCACCGAGGGTGAGACCGTGACGCGGAAGCGGTTTCGCGGCGAGCTGTTGGGCGGCAGTGATG
>JADGBX010000039.1 GCA_015231265.1 Magnetococcales bacterium
ATTTTTCCTGAAGTCCTTCAACACCTTCATGCTTGAACCGATTCACCCAATTCTGGACTGATTTCCAATGAACCTTGAGGATTTGGGCAGTTTCCTCCAGACCCTTCCCGTCTCGAATATGAGCCATTCCAAGCAGACGGATTCGGGTACGGGGATGAGGTTCTTTTTTCGCCAAGTCTGCAAAATCAGTTTCTTTAATGCCTGGTGGCAGAGTCAATTTGCGTCCCATCGTGCTTCCTAACAATGGATCAGAGGTGATAATTCGCCCCCATTATATCAGATAGTTAATTGCTGGGATTGGTATTATAGGTCCTGTTGAGACGAATGTGTGGTGTGAACCGCCTGCTCCGCGTGGAAAGAGGAACGGGCCAGTGGATGGCTCTCCACATGGGTGAATCCCATGTTCAACGCGTGCTGTTTCAGCTCTTCAAACGCTTCCGGCAACCAGTAGGCGACAACTGGATGGTGTTCCAATCCCGGCCTGAGATACTGGCCGACAGTCAACCACTCCACATTGGCCGTACGTAGATCATCAAGAGTGGTCAGAATCTCCTGCCATGACTCTCCAAGTCCCAGCATCAATCCCGATTTGATCGCCATTGGGCGCTGTTCCGTGGGGAGGTGCGCCGCCCAGTCGGCTGCAGTGGCAAGCAGATCCAAGGAGCCTCGATAATCAGCGGCAGGGCGCACATCGCGATAGAGTGACGGAACCGTCTCCACATTGTGATTGAAGACATCGGGACCGGATGCCAGAACGGATTGCAACGCGCCGGCTTTTCCTCGGAAATCGGGTGTCAGTACCTCAATAGTGACGGTCTCATCGTGGCGTCTCAGTGCTTCGACGCAGGCGGCAAACTGTCTGGCACCGCCATCATCCAGATCATCCCGATCCACTGACGTGATCACGACATGACGCAGGGAGAGTGCCTGCACAGCCTCTACCAGTCGAGCAGGTTCCTGGTGATCAATCGGCTCCGGATGGCCGGTGGGAATATCACAGAAAGCGCAGTTGCGGGTACAGATACCACCGAGAATCATGAAGGCGGCACTGCCTTCATGCCAGCAACGGCCGATATTGGGACAGGTCGCCGATTCACACACGGTGTGCAGTCGGTTGCCACGGACGACGTTGCGTAGTTTGAGAAACTCGGGGGAGGTGGGGGCACGGGAGCGCAACCAGCGCGGTTTGCCCGCCAGTGGGGAGGGCATCAGACCTCCTTGATACCGATCGCTTTGAACAGCCGTTTGCGGATTTTTACGTCGTAGGCTTCCCATTTCAGACGTGCCAGAACCTGATCATCCTCGCCAGAGAGAAAACCGAGAGGAATCTCAAAGCCACCGGCCATCATTTTTCCTCCACCGAAGTAGTGGCCGTCCTCATCCTTGCCAAGAGCATCTTTGAGGAAATCATCAGGAACCAGGGAGGTTTTTGAAGTACGCAGGGAGCCGCTGACGAACTCCTGGCCGTTGTCGTTGACGATTCCGTAGACGATGGAGGTGGTGGTGGTCTCCTCCGTCAAAAGAAAATCGGCGGCTTGCGGAATGGCGTCCCGATCCTGAGAGCGTAGGGATCCGACACCAGCCACGCTCAATCCCTCACGCATGACCCGATTGGAGAGAGCTACCTGGATCACCTCCATGGTGCGGCGGCTGCGCTGCTGGTGAAGGAGATCCATCAACATCTCCTGGTCCACATGGGGTTGCAGGCGCGCTGCAGCGTGATAGTCATCAGGGGCGGCCCACACCATGAACCGGGTGTCGCTCAGAATACCATGCATCAGTGCGGTCGCCAGTCTTCGAGAGATCTCCCTATCCTGGGGCATACTGATGCCAGAGGTGTGCAGGTACTCCACGAAGATGGAGGCACAGGAGCCGACGATGGGGCGGATGTCCATGAATGGCGCATCAATAACATTCTGTTCCGCGTGGTGATCAATGATTGCCAGAGGGGGAATGCCGCCCTCATTCACCATCACCCGTGTCAGGCTGGAGTTGTTGCCCTGATTGTCGACAAAGATGCAGCCCTGATAGCGATCACAGTCGATCTCCTGCCCCTCATAGCGAATCATGGAGATGTCGAGCACATTGATCAGCGCCAGATTCTCCTGGTGACTCACACGACCACCGTAGAAGATATCGACGGTAATGCCGAAATGCTCGGCAATAGCACGATAGGCCAGAGCACTGGAGATGGCGTCGGGGTCGGGAAAATCCTGGAGAATGACGGCGTGCTGTTCTCCCCGACGATCTTTAAGAAGCGTTACCAGATCGGTTCCTGGCGATTTGGCCATGTCACTCTCCAGTTGTTGATCACGATCGTGTTGATTCGCTTCCATACGAGTTGTGGCTCCGGATTGGGGGGATTCAGGGGCTCACGTGGAACCCGTGTCTTGCAGTGGCCGAAGGAGACCAATGGATGACAAGGTAGGCGGTAATGGCAGCAGAATCAACGGATCGTCGATGCTCATCCGTCGATTTATTGCATGTTATCGAGGAGATGTGTCCGAAGCTGGTGCTGTGTGTGCCGTCTGCTGACCGGAGGGGTGGAATCCGATACACTATTGGGCACAATCGTGCTGAAGGGGTGAACCCTTTTCGGTGCCTCAGCACACCTATTGACCGTGGCGCGTTGCAAGAGCCGTGAATGGCGCCACACGACGATCAACGAGGCGAATCATGGCGGAAGTGCAGGCGCGGGTCAAATTGATTGAGGGGATTCAACTTCTTGGTGAGTCGGGTTCCGGGCACACAGTTGTCATGGATGCATCCCCGGAGGTGGGTGGTCGCAATATGGGTGTTCGGCCCATGGAGTTGCTGCTGGTGGGAATGGGGGGGTGCAGCTCCATCGATGTGCTCAATATTCTTCGCAAGGGGCGGCACGATGTCGTTGATTGTGAAGCCACGGTTAAAGGGGTTCGCGCCGAGACCGAGCCCAAGGTGTTCGTCAAGATCCACATCCACTTCACCGTCACCGGTCGCAACCTCACCGACAAGGCAGTGCAACGTGCAATTCGCCTGTCGGAGGAGACCTACTGTTCTGCATCGATCATGCTGGGCAAAACAGCAGAGATTCACTCCAGCTATGAGATCAAAGAGCCCTGATTCCGAACATTTATCACTATGAGGTCAGACACTATGTTGCATGCGTGTTACAAAGCGACTCTTCTCCAACGAGCGGGTGCTCTTCTGGCGCTGGTCCTACTGGTGTTCGTGTTGATGCCGACTCAGGGAGGTTCGGAGAACTCAGTGTCAACAGAGGCGCTTCCTCAGACTCTGGAAGAGGGGAAACACTTTGAACGCATTGGCAATCCCCCCGAACCCACCGGGGCGTCACATCTGCCGGAGATTCTTGAGATCTTCAACTTCAAGTGTCCGCACTGTTTGACGCTCTATCCCCATTTCGCCTCCTGGGCAGCGAAACAGCGCGGCAAGTTCCTGTTCAAGACGATTCCCGTCTATTGGGGAACGCAGACCGACGGTCCGGTGCGCGCCTACTATGCCGGTCACTACCTTGGTAAGGGTGAGGAGATGAAGGAGGCTATTTTCTCGGCGCATTTCGGGGGCGGGCTCAATATTGAGAATCGCAATGAGATGGCCTTTGTCGCCGAGGAGGTGGGCATTCGTCACGACGATTTTCTCAGTGCCTACGACTCTTTCGGAGTCGAGCGCAAGGCGAAGCAAGCGCGTCGACTCGCCAAGGATCTCGGTGTGCGTTCCACACCTCAGGTCGTGATAGATCGCACCTATCGAGTGACGTTGACCCACGCTGATGGTGATCCGCAGCGGATGATGCGCATCATAGAAACTCTGATTAAAACGCGTCCCTGAAGAGACGACAATGGCAATATGTGACCGTATCGTCGTGCCGATTAAACCGGTTCCGGATCCCGAGCACCCCGTACGCGTTTCTGCCGATGGTGACACGCTCTTGTTGGATCACATCTCCTTGGTGCCCAACCCCTTTGATGCCATCGCTTTGGAAGAGGCCGTGCAGTTGCGGGAGTCGGGGAAGGTGTCAGAGGTGGTCGCTGTCACGCTGTATGGTGACGCGGGGGAGGGTATCTTACGAACTGCGCTGGCCCTGGGCGCTGATCGGGCAATCCATATCCATTCCGATGATCCGTTCTCGGAAGATGCGTTGACTATTGCCGAGGTGTTGGCAACGGTCGTCAAAAAAGAGTCGAGCGCACTGGTTCTTGCCGGGAAACAGGGTGTGGATCACGACCGGGGAGCCGTTCCCATCATGATGGCCGTTCATTTGGACTGGCCGCACATAACGTTGGCATCCCGGGTGTCTTTACATGCAGACGGGCGTGTCGAAGTAGTTCGTGATACGGAGCTGGGGACGGAGACATTGGCCCTTACGCTTCCTGCGCTGATCACCGCAGAGTTGCGTCTCAATGAACCCCGCTATGCCAGTCTGCCAGCGATTATGAAAGCGAAGCGCAAGCCTCTTGAACGGGTGGATCTCGCCGATATGCTGCCTGAACGGAGTATACGTCCACCACGGATCCAGCGTGTTGCCGTGCGTGAACGTCCTGCCCGCCCCGTCGGAGAACGGGTTGCCTCGGTCTCGGAACTTGCCGATCGATTGAAGGCGCACGGCCTGGGTGTCTGAACCCGATGTCTCCTCTGTACTGAGAAGTGAGGTTGCTTGTCATGACCAAACCCCTGGTGTGCGCCCGAATTGTTCGCACGCAGAATGGCGCTGTTCACTTCTCACCGACACTGGACCGTCTCTGGAAGGCGGCATCAGAGTTAGGTCAGCCCGAACTCCTCCTGCTGGGTAATGACCTGAAACTGCTGGAGCGGCAGGCAGAGGGGATTTCCGGGTATTCCAAGGTCTTGATCGCGTGTACGGAAACCGGACAAGCGCTTCAGGTAGAGATGGCTGCAGCAGTTGTTTCAAGTCTAGTGAAAGAGCACTCTTCAGCAGAATGGAGTCATATTCTTGCTGAAACAGACAGTTTTGGACGGGAATTGATGGCCCATCTTGCGGCACGGATGATGACCGCCTTGGTGACGGAGGTGATTGCTATTGAGGACGCGAACACCTTTATCAGGCCAGTCCATGCAGGCGTTATTCAAGAGACTGTCCGGGTTTCTCAGCGAGATGGTGAAGACGAGTTACCGGTTCTGATCACCATACGTCCAACCGGGTTCCCCGTGTCGGATGATCTCATTCAACCGACAGCGCCGGATTCGATCCAACGGCTTGATACCCTTTCTGATAATGAACGGGTTCGTGTGATCGACGAGCACGCGTCTCCAGTTGCAGACCAGGATCTGACATCGGCTCAGGTGGTTGTCGGCATTGGCGGTGGGGTAGGGGATAAAGAGGGTGTTGCTCTGATCGAGCAGTTGGCTAACCATCTGGGCGGTGCTATCGCTGCAACACGAACAGCGGTTGATTCAGGGTTGGTCTCCAACGATCTTCAAGTTGGACAGACTGGTCGCATCATCGCCCCGAAACTCTATTTTGCCATCGGGATATCCGGCGCTATTCAGCATCTGGCTGGTATCAAGGATGCTGGCGCCATCGTCTCAATCAATAGTGACCCCAACGCTCCCATTCACGCTGCTGCCGACCTTGCATTGGCTGCTGATCTGCGTCAGGCGATTCCTGAGCTTATCGCTCACATTTCTCAACGGTCGGAGACGGTCCTCCTGGATCGTTGATTCGACAGGGGGGCTTCAGTTGGAAATGTATCCAACTATCCAACGCCTTCGATATTTCCCTATCAAACCAGATCTCTCGAAAACCATCGAAGCAAAAAGAAACGGCGGCAACCCACCAGGGCTACCGCCGTTTCCACTCTTATCACTGCATGCTCTTCCACGACATGGCAGAAGAGCCAGCGCTCTTACTTGCGATTCTTACGGCCGCGACGCTTGCCGCCTTTGCCGGAGACTTTGCCCCAGGGACGCTTGGCAGATTCCAGCTTCTTCCAGGCACCGTCCAGGCTCTTGCGCAGTTTACGCTCGTCGGAAGAGCGCATGGCCAGGATGTTGTTGACGGTCTTCTTGACGTTGGCGTCGCTCTGGCCGGAGGTGATGCCTTCCAGCAGTTCCGGGCCAACGTGGATGTCGTGCAGAGTTCCCAGCACACCCTGAACAGCTTTCAGGCGCAGGATGAAGTCACGGAAAGCTGCTTTGCCGAAGAGAGGGGTGAAGAACTCACAGGCGTAGCGCATCTCTTTGCCTTTGATGCGCAGATCATGCAGCTGGTCGTCAGTCATGGACTTACGGTTTTTACCCATGGCGAGCATCTTGGAGAAGCGGCGATCCATCTCCTGAGCGGCATATTTCTCGATGGGCATGTTAACTTTTTTGAGCTGAGCAGCTGACATCTTTTTGCGCCAGGGCTTGTTTTTCAACCAAGCGGCGAACTCTTTACGGAAGGCTGCATACTCTTTGCCGTCGATAGCACTGCGAACCTGATCATAGGCATCGGCACGCTTGCCGCTGACGACGGTTTTCAGTTTCTTGGCGCCGGCAGCAGGGGTCAGTTTGTTGCCGACCACATCCAGAACCTCTGTCTGAAACACATCCAGATCACGAGCCGGACCCAGCTTGCTGGCGAAGCCCTTCATACCCAGCTGCATCTCAGAGGAGAGTTCGCGGGGGATGGCGCGGCGGAAGTTCTTGATGCAGGAACGCATGCGGCGGTAAGCAACGCGAGTCTGGTGCACGCCACGGATGTTCTTGCCCTGGTGAGCAGTGGGTTCCCAGCCGCGGGCATAGTTGTAATTGTGCTTGAGGATGGTGACGAAGGCGTCGTCGGTTTTCATGCCCTTTTTAATGGGGGCAGGGGCTTTTTTCGGAGGAGCCATGATAGTCGTCCTTTTCGTGTTCTCTCAGCAAAATGAAATGAAAATCCGGCTGGCAAGGGGAAGGTGGTGTGTTCGTTTCGGTAACGTTTACAACACCGCTTCCTTGGGTCGTTTCTTAAGTCTTGGATCCAGCCAGTCCGGTTGTATATGAACAGTGGGAAGCGTCCGTGCAGTTGTGATACTGGACTGGACTCCTCCCACTCCATACGCATATTAGACAGAGTTAACCGGCTCATCAGCCAACCAGGGGATGCGTACGGCTGCAAGATCCTCCCAGCATCCAGGTAGAGCGGCGATGGCTGCAGCTTGCTGGCTGCGACGCTGTTCGGCAACACCATTGGCGAATTCGCGAACTTCAGCGTCGTCCTGTCCTTCCATGATCCGCTCCAACACCGTCGGCATCACGGCGACGTCATTGATGACACCCAACTGCCGCTGCACACTTTTGAACTTGGTGGTGAACTCCTTCATGGCGTCCTGGTCGTAGAGCGGCGTAAAGAACTCCATGGAGTAACGCATCTTTTTGCATTCGATGCGAATCTCGTGCAGCGTCTCTTCGGGGAGTTCGGTGATGTTCTCGCCCATAGCAAGAATCTTGTTGAAGCGTTTGGTCAGTGTCTTACGGGCAAAGTCACCCACTGACTGATCCAGCTTTTTGCGTGTCTTCTTGTCCATTTTAGTCCGCCAGCCACGATCTTCTATCCACTTCACGAAGTCGGTGCGGAACGCTTTGAAGCGGTCGCTGTCGATGGCGGCTCGAACGCGAACGTAGGCCTCTTCATCCTTCTTAACGGCCAGATCCATCATTTTGGTCTCACCGGATTCCGGACCAATTTTCCCTTTGATGTCAGGATCGCCCAGACCTTCATCGATGAAGACATCGGTGTCACGGGCATTGCCGAGCTCACTGGCGAACCATTTCATCTCGGTGCCCATGTCGAGGGTCGCGTCTTTGGGGATCGCTTTGCGGAAGACCGACAGGGCGGAGCGCATGCGACGAAAGGAGACACGGGTCTGGTGGACACCGCGAATACTCTCGCGATTGTAGGCCATATCAAGAAAGCCCTGCATATATTCATAGTTGGCAGTCAAAATCGATGCAAACGCGTCATCCACCGTCATTTTGGATGTCATTGTCGCGGCTTTCATGGCCGGGGCCTCCTGGTTTCGTGTGTCGATGGAGTGGAGCCTGTCAGCTCGATGAACACCCTGTCCGTTGATGGAGTGGTTGCCGTTGTTGGCTGACTCCAGAACGGGGTGTTGCACGTCGCATTCTGCTTTTCAGGATCCTCTCTACATAATACAGTGGTTTCTTAAGAAGTATCCTTGTGGTCTCAACGGCAGAGTTCGTGATCCTCCATACCGTCTCTTCAACGCGGTATTTATACACGAAATCTTCATGTGTTCAAAAGATTTTATCCCTTGTCATCAAATTTTCCCGGACATTTCATATTTTATTTACAATATTCTACTGTTTATTTTTTCACCTCGGCAAACAAGTCCAGAGGCAAAATAATAGGGAAGGGGACGATGGCATGGTAGATTTCCGGTCATCACCTATAGACAGATCGGTCAGGGCGCTCTATATTTGTTCCGTTTTTCTTAAGCTGAGGCGGTAGCCATTCACTACTCCCCGACGGTTTGGATGCCAATGCCCCCCAGAGATGTGGCTGTGCACGGAGGTTCTTGAAGGGTAGACACCCCCTCCGCAGTTTTTTTCGTAAATACGGTCTGATTAAGTGACAAACGGAACAGCGTGGCCGGACCGGACTGTTCCCGGCAAAAGAACGTCGGTCACACGCCGCGCCCTGGACGTCAAGAACAAGGAGATGAAGAAAATGTCTGAAAGTGGAATCGTGCTTAATGAAGGCTACGAGCGTGCCAACCCCAAAGCGCGTCCCCAGATCAAGAAAATGAAACGGGTCGAGTATGAAGAGCTGATGCACCCTCTCTGGGTCGAGTTGCTCAAGGTCCAGGACTGGGTGAAGAAAGAGAACAAGAAGATCTCCATCGTCTTTGAAGGACGTGATGCCGGTGGTAAGGGTGGTACCCTCAAGCGCTTTATCGAGTTCTTGAACCCCCGTGGCGTCAATGTCATCGCCCTGGACAAGCCCACCGACAAAGAGCGCAATCAGTGGTATTTCCAGCGCTACGTCGAGACCCTGCCCACCGGCGGTGATATGAACTTCTATGACCGCAGCTGGTACAACCGTGGTGTGGTTGAGCGTGTCATGGGCTTTGCCGATACCGACGAAGTCAAAGAGTATCTGCGTGCTGCTCCCCAGTTTGAGAAGATGCTGACCAACTCCGGCATGATTCTCTTCAAACTCTGGTTCTCCGTGAGCCAGGAAGAGCAGATGTATCGCTTCAATCGTCGTATGACCAACCCGCTCAAACAGTGGAAACTGAGCCCGGTCGACAAAGAGTCCCAAGGTCTCTGGGATAAGTACACCGTCGCCAAAACCGACATGCTGTACTACACATCCAGCCCCTGGGCTCCCTGGACCATCGTCAAATCCGACGACAAGAAGCGCGCCCGTATCAACGCCATCCGCTACGTCCTCAGCAACCTCGACTATCCCGACAAGGATGAGAGCGTGTTGAACTTTGACAAGCGTGTGGTGATGAGCGCTGAAGAAGATCAGAATTTCTCGGCCCGCCGGGAACTGCCGATCTTTTGAGTGTCGGAGAAGAGGGGATCCTATGCTTTCATGCATTGGGATCTCTGAAAATACAGCAAGTCCCTTCGTCAGCAGGGTGTCTGTTTGAACCTTTTGTATGACTTTTTCAGGATGGCTCAAATCCGATCTGTTCTGAGCTATCGACGAAGTGGTATGATTCAAGCAGTATGCGCCGGACCGCGTTGTGAAGTCACATCACAGCGGTCCGGCGCGTCTGTCATGTGTTGATGTATTCGGGGTGTGCTCACGTTTTTGAGCGTATCTCGTCGGGTGTTTTCAAACCTGTTCGTTTCCCCATCTTATGTGTGGAGTCGTCCAGTTTGTTGCCCTCTCGTTTTTTTGAATCCCGTCCGCTGCAGATCGTGGTAGGATTCAGCGTAATGTTCGAAACCGAGCACCTCTGGGGAAGGTCTCAAACAGTGTCATTCCCCTGTTGGAATGGTGTCGGTTTACGAAACGTGGTTCCATGGTATTTCAGGCGGTAGAGCTGAGGAGAGGATTCATGGTAGACAAAGGTACGCAAGCCATCATCAATTCCATTGTCGAAGCCGAAATCTATGAGGAGACCGGTGAGCACCCCTCAGCAGGGCAGGGCTCTGGAGCCCCTCTAGTTACCGTCTCGCGCTCCTTCGGTTCCAATGGGACCGTTGTAGCGCGTCTTCTGGCTGAGCGATTGGGCGTTCGTATGTATGACCGAACCTTGATCAAGGAGGTCTCACGCACGGCCAAGGCTGATAAGAATCTCATGGCGCTTCTTGATGAGCGCGTGACCAGCATGGTGGATTCGTTGGTGCAGTCCTTCATGGTCAAAGATGGTGGGGCCAGCACGGATACCTTCTATCGTTCGATGATCAAAGTGATCCTGGGTATCAGCCAGGTGGGTGGTGTGATCGTGGGGCGCGGGGCGCATCTTCTTCTTCCCAATAGAAAGGTGTTCCGCCTGCGTGTTGATGGATCTCTTGATATCTGCACCAATCGCGTTAGCGACCGGCTCGGTATCCGCAAAGGGCGTGCCCGTGATCTTGTGATCCAGACCAATAAAGACCGCGTTCGCTATGTGCGTAAGATTTACAGCCGCTACTCCACCACCAATACTTACTACGACATGGTGATCAACTCCGATATCTTCACCCCTGAGCAGATTGTCGAAATCGTGATCGTTGCCATGGAGAAGGGTGGATTTGATCTGCCTAAATAGGTCAGCGCGTGGCCCTGATGGGCGATAGGTCAGTAAGTGACTATAAAAAAGCAGACATTGCAAAATGTCTGCTTTTTTTTATGCGCGTTATTGGTACCACAGCAGCTTTCTATCGACACTGTGATGCCACGACCCGGACGGCGTCCGATGAGGCGTTGAGTGGAGAGGAGTCAACGCGCAGTGTGGTCAATCCCGTCAATCCGGTGAGTATTTCGGGTAGGGACTTGAATGGATTGCCTTTGAGGTTTAGAAGGCTAAGATGATCAAGCTGAGCCAATGTATCAGGTAGGGTTGTTAGACTGTTTTTCTCTAAACGGAGTTCTGTCAGATTGTTGAGGGATCCCAGAGTGTCGGGAAGCTCGGTCAGAGCATTACGATGCAGCTTCAGAGCCATCAATTCAGATAGATTGCCCAAGCTCTTTGGCAGAGTTGTCAGTTTATTGCCGGAAACACGCAGAGAGAGCAGACCAGTGAGTTTGCCGATGCTCTCTGGGAGTGAGGTAAGCGCATTATCAAACAGGCTCAGTTCCTGAAGAGTGTGTAGGGAGCCGATTGTATCCGGTAGAGCGGCAAGTTTATTGTCGAACAGACTGAGATGACGTAGAGAGGAGAGATTCCCGATCTCTGGAGGGAGGCTCTCCAACTTGTTGTCATGGGCATCCAGCACTTCCAGATCTTTCAGATTGCCGATTTCGGCGGGAAGGGTCTCCAGTTTATTGTCAAAAAGGCGCAAAACGCGCAGACGTTGACAGCTTCCCAGAGATTTCGGAAGGCGTTCCAGCTTGTTGCAGGAGAGATTCATCTCTTCCAGATGGTGCATGCGCTCAAAGCAGTCCGGCAGGAGCTCCAGACTGTTACCACCCAGTTTCAGACTTTTCAGGGAGACTAGACTGGCCATACTTTCGGGCAGAAACTCCAGTTTATTTCCCGTAAGATCCAGTTCCTGAAGATGCGTCAACAGGCCGATCTCCTCAGGAATCGTTTCCAGATCTGCGCTGCTGAGGTCGAGTCTGTTAAAGGAAGTCAGCGACCCTACCTTTGGATAGTGACGCGACTGGAAGCGCATCGTGCGGGCGTGGTCGCCGATGAAAGCGATCAACGTCTCAAAGGAGGCCTCTTCCTGACGGGTTCGCATTCCTGAATTACCTTCACAAAGGGGGGGATCAGGTGTTGATCCGGTACCGTTTTATCTTGTTGTGTAGAGACTGCCTGGTGATTCCCATCAGTTTGGAGGCGCGGTTTTTATTGCCGCCGGTTTTCTCCAATACACGGTGGATGAGATCAATCTCCATACGGGCTTTATGTTCACCGAGAAGATAGCCATCCCCTGTGGGGGAGACTCTCTCCCGTTGGCGCTGGAGCTGATCGGAGCAGAAGTCTGGGGGAATCGGCCCATCTTCATCCCCTGAAAGCGCAACCAGTCGTTCCACTTCGTGCTGAAGCTGACGCACATTTCCTGGCCAATCGAAGGTTTCAAACAGTAATAAGGTTTCAGGGGCCAGGGTCAGAGCTTTACGATCAAATCGTTGACAGGTATCTCTCAAGAATCGCATGGCCAGTGGAATGATATCCTCACGACGTTCACGAAGAGGCGGAATTACCAGCTCAACAGCAAACAGACGGAAATAGAGATCTTCCCGGAACCGCCCCTCTTCCACCTCTTTCAGGAGGTTCCTTGCCGAGGCGCTGATAATGCGAAAATCGTATTTTATCAACTGGTTTTCACCCAAGCGTGCCCCTTCGCGTTCCTGGATGGCCCGAAGAAACTTGGGTTGAATCGCCTGCGGCATGTCAGCGATCTCATCGAGGAAGAGTGTGCCTCCTGTCGCCTCTTCGAATCGACCGATTCTGCGGTTGATGGCGCCGGTAAAGGCCCCCTTCTCATGACCGAAAAACTCACTCTCCATCAGGTTTTCCGGAATGGAAGAGCAATTGACGGCAACGAACGGGCCATCCTTCCTGTCACTGGATTCATGGATCAGACGGGCGATTAGCTCTTTGCCGACACCACTCTCTCCGGTGAGATAGACATTGACCGGAGCGAGGCTTACCTTGAGAGCCATCTCTATTCGTTCGATCATTTTTGAGCTGCGTGCGATGATGGGGCCATCATCGTCCTGCTCACCAGCCATGCGCCTGGCAAGATCGATCTCATTTTGCAGATGGCGTGAGATACGTCCAACTTCATCGTTGAGCAGAAAGCTCTCGACCCCCAGAGAGAGGTAACGGACAATCTTGTTGAGGAGGGTGATGTCCTCTTCAGTAAACGACAGATCATCATGTCGGTTGAGAACTTGTACCGCCCCGACGATCCTGTCCCCGACCATACTGCGCACGGGAATGCAGATCATATTGCGGGTTTGAAACTGCGTCTCCCGGTCGGCAATGGTGTGGAAGCCCTCTTTCTGCGACAGATCGTTGTGGATGCGCGCCTCCCCCTGGGCAATCACTTCTCCGACGACGCTGCCCTGTTTGGGGGCTTCAATGGTGCGTTCCGAAACACCGGTCCCGTATTTAAGCCAGATAGTCGCAGAGCGGGGGTCATTGACGAAGATACTGCAACGCTCGGCTCTCATGACCTCGGGCAGCACCTGGACGAAGAACATCATCAGCGCTTCGTGATCACTTCCGGTCCAGGCTCTATTGACGCTGTCCAGTCGATCTTTCAGATGGACGAGCCGATCATAGATCACATTGGAATCCCGCATGGTTTCTCCAGATCACATACTCAGAAATAAAACAATCATATCGATCCCGACAGACTCGTTCCGGGATCAAGGTCCCCAACCTATTTCTTAAACACTACGTCTCCGAGAATCGTGGCAGACGATGCCAGAGGGTTCCAGATGTTGTTTCGAACATCGATCTTCTTTTCAGAGGCACTCTGAATATGGAACGGATAGTTGGCAATAAACCGTGTGCGTTCGAAAACCGGCTCAGCCTGATCGGCGATCAAGACACCACCGGAACTGCTGCCTCTGATCTCACACTCTTTGAAGAGCGGTGTGGCATCTCCTCTAATATCAAGTGCATTATAACGGCTGTCACGCACACGGCTCTTGAGAATCTGTGGCGAGCCGTGCGTGATAATCAGTGGAATATCCCCACCTCTGATCATCACGTGCCGGATCAGAATATCCTCTTCCGAGGCGAGGGTAGCAAATGTTACAAAAGGGGTGCCGGATCTGCCCGTGACCATGATTCGTCTATTCGGCTTGCCATCCATGGTCAACCGGCCTTCGACCGTAATCATGCCTCTGGGCGTCATTTCGATACGGGTGCCGGCTTCGACGATGAGGTGGCTGCCTGCAGGAATGGTGACATCATCATCAACCAGATAAGGGCTGCCGCTGGCGGTCATGCGATAGTGTCCCTCCAGCCGGCCGGTCAGTAGCTGGGGGGCTGGTTGGACGTTCACCACGCTCTCTTGGGTTTTCACATCAGGAACCACTACCACCCAGGGACCTGCATTGCGGGCGTGATCCACAGCCTGAATCCTATAGACTTTGCTCAAGGCATCAGCCGTATCACCGGTATCCAGATAGGAGGGGCGTCCCGCCTCGGTCAACTCAGTGAAGCCCTCTTTGCCATCACTCCCGATCTCGATACGATAAAACGCCACATCGCTGCCATCATGAGGAACCCGCCACTGGAGTTGAATACCTTCTTCCTGGACCGTGGCTGAACTCTCCATCACCGGGCCGGGCTTGTCCGCATCCACCTCGAAATCCCCAGCCAGAGCTATCCAGCGGGTTCGGTTGCCGATTCCATCATCAAGAATAGCGGTCAACGGTGTTTTTGGCACTCTTTCCCCTGCGGAAACGGTCCAGCTCCCTTTATAGGTGCCGGGAGAGGTCTCGGACAGGGGAAGTGGTGGTCGTCCGGCCAGGGCGAGGGATGCCTTGCGGCGTGGCTCTCCCTCAAGAATGACGGAGAAGGTATTGCCCTCGGTGACAATGCGATCAAAAGCGTCGTGCACCAGATGAGAGACTTTGGGGGCGACATAGCCGGTCACTTTTTGCGCTTTCGGAAAGCCTTCAACGGCACCCGGAGCGAGTGAACGTGCTGCCAGAACAAGGCCCAGGTGATCTCCCTTTGCAGCCCAACTGGTGAGAATCCGTTTCTCCAGTCGTTCTGCTTCCGTGTTTGAGTGGGTCTGTAGATGGTGTTTCAGATCAAGTGTGAAAGCGTGTTCCCGTTGCCACACTTCCCGACCGGTATGATTCAGTAGACGGAGACGAACAGCCAAGACGATGGTGCCGTCCTGGCTGTGTTCGAAAGCGCCTTCAAAACGGTTGGCTTCGTCAGTGTTGGAAGGTGTTGGAGGCGCTTGGAGTGCATCATGCTCTTCAGGGGATGACGCTGTTTCCTGCATCTCCTCAACTGGAGAAGCGATCAGTGAAGTGCCATCGCTGCCATAACGTTCGTAGCGGATGATCTCTCCATAGAGCAGGCCATCGGCATCGACCACTTTTGCCAATGATTCCGGTCGTTGGAGAACGGGTGACTCCTCTTCACTCTCACCACTCCCCAGTCGGCTGTCAATCACTTCCAGTGGGCGTGCCCGACCATGAAGGCGGGCAGCATGATTGAATATTGCCCGACGAACAGTCTCGGTTTTTTTGGCCAGCAGACCTGTACGATCCGTAAAGGGCAGAACAGCCAGCGTATTGGGTGTTGAAGAGCTGTCGTTCCCTGTTTTGCGTACGGATGGTTTCTCGGATTCTCCCCAGATCTCCGGTGTTCTGATACTGTCCGAGCCTACACAACCGGAAAGGAGAAACAGTGTGGCTATCAACCATCGTCCAACTGTACTATTCATCGCATACGCTCCAGCAGAGGCGCTCTTTGAAACACATATAACTGTTTCTGCCCCATGATCTCTTCCATTATCCGTGGAAATTCCAATTAATTCATTGTACAGCCACTTTTCAGTCTGGTCATGGAGAGTGTTACTGAAAGAGTCAGCGTCTCCATCCTGCCTCTACAGTGAGGAGCGTCGCAATGGTTCCTGTTGCGTAAGATCAGCGATACCTTTAATAATCTCTCCGTTTGCCACGCCTTGCCACTCTATCCGGCCCTTGAGAGAGGGGAAGCGTCTGGATGGTGATTCAGTGAGTGTACCCTCTCCTTGAAAGGTCAGATCGTTGCGTTGCGGTGTTCCTGTCGGGAGTGTTGCCGGATCAAGCCGTCTGCGGGTGGGGGCGTTCCGTTTGGAGGTCATGGAACTCTTCGGTGACTTAAACAGGACTCCAGTACGGTCGAGAAGATTCGAGACCGTACCGTGTGCATGAAGTTGCAGGCCTTCTCCTCTATGGTGGCCCGTCACTGATGTCTCGAAGTTTGAAAACGATGTCAGAGGTGTCGTTACCGACTTGGATGAGCCGATAAGAGAGATCTCCTTTTGGCGGGCTGTGATCTGTAACTTCGCCTTCTCAAGCGTGGCTCTTCTCGCCGCTTCAGATTGGGAGGATTTCCATCGGGGCAGTGTCACGGAGAGCTTTCGGCCTGTAACGATCGCCGCCCCCCTTAACGTCTTCAGACTTTGCAGTACGGGTTGATCCCGGCTCCAGGCTGAAGAGAGATCGACGTTGGAGAGGCGGGCGACTCCACTCGGTTGCAGTGTATTCAGTAAGTGTGTCATCGCTCGGGAGCGGCCGACCACTATCGGTTGATTCCACTGGGAGACGCTGGCCAGCGCCTTTTGGGAGGCGGTTGTCATGCGAGTGAGGTCCAGCTCTGCTTCAGAAAGAACCAGCCGCCAATGCCCACGGACCCCTGTTGCAATGGAGAGACCAGGAAGATAGGCGTTGCTGTTTCCACTGTGATGGATTTCCAAATGAGCCAGTAATCCCTTGAAATAAATCCCTCCCAGATGGCTCGACTTCATTGAAACCGTCAGGCGTTCGCCGTTTCGGACATGACCCTTCCCTCCCATGAGGTGAAGCATCTCAAGTCTCAGATTAACCGGAACAACCGGTTGCTGCGGGGCATCGGGCACTGCCGAGAGTTGGACGGGAATGATCCCGTGCAGTTGTCTCAACCACGAAAGGGGGAGGGTGTCGAGTCGAGCCTTCTCCAACTCCACACTCCATGCTCCGCTTGGCTGCCACAAGGCAGAGATACCTGAAATGGAACCGTGCGCTGACGTGAGTGCATCGATGGCCAGATGTGCTTCATCTCCGGAGTAGATCAGAGATACCCCGTTTGCATCGATATGGCTGATCGGAATCTGCTGCAAGCGTTCCGGAGGAATCCTGATCCACTGGTTGGCAATGGCAAGCATTTTCCGAGGATCACCCCGTAAATTTCGCAGGGAGAGGGTGGCAGAAAGGGGAGCCAGAGAGTGGACCGTTAGCTTGCCCTTGAACGTAAAATCATCGTTGTTATACGCGAGGTATTTAACGAAAAGAACGTGTTCTGGATGGCGTTTTTGGTAGTAGAGAGGTTTGACATCTCTGCGACCTTGGCTGTCTTGCACGGTAGCAGACCGGACGACAGCCGCGGGTTTTCGGTCACCGCCCGTTTTCTGTTGATGGGGAGTGGGGGGCGATTCCTGTTGATGGGGAGTGGGGGGCGATTCCGCGTCATGTTGTTGCTTAGACTCTCCCGCACTCCCCATCCATGTATGGTACAGAGTGAGGATTCCGAGGGTGACGGCCAGCAGAGTCGTGATGGCCAGAATCCATCCGGTTCTCCTGGCTCTATTCTCTCCCTTTGCTGCGGATTCGGAGGTCACCATAATCGTCGTTTTTATGTTTCAGGGGGTGTCTGGTTGGGAAGCGTGGGGTGTTTCAAAAGACGCATTTCCAGGGCTGTTGTTGGGAGTGTTGCCTTCTCGTGCTTCTTGGTCAGCGGTTGGAGAGTTCGAAGCGTCGGAGGGTTCAGACCCCTTTTTATCATCGGCATAGGAGCTTCCCATGGCTGCATTGGTGGCACGTCCCAATGAAGTGCTTTTGATGTCTCCGTGATCAAGTGCTTTGAACTCTCCCCATAACTCCCCGAAAAAGGCGTAGGCAGACGACGGTGTGCCTAAAACGGATACCATCGTCACCACAGCCAACACGCGTGCTGTTTTCCACAGGTGCTGTTGGAACATCACAGTGCTCTGGCGTTCAGATAGGCCTGCTCGGAAACTGCATGCCACGAGACGGCTTGATCGCGGAACTTCTTGTAAGAAGAGTAGATCTCTTGAGAGATAGGATCATTGGCTGCGATCTCGGCAACCACATCGTCCGAGAGCTGTTTCAGACGTTTCAAGACGCCATCGGGGAAGGTTCGCATGGTAACACCGTGGGTGCTCACTAGTGTCTGCAGAGCTGCATTGTTGCGTGCCGTGAAATCGGAGAGCATGTCCTGATTGGCCACTTTACAGGCATTGGTGACGATGATCTGGAGCTCTTTTGGTAGAGCGTTGAAGGCCTCTTGGTTGATGATGCACTCCAGAGTCGTTCCGGGCTCATGCCAGCCGGGATAGTAGTAGAACTTGGCTGCCTTGTAGATACCGAAAGCAAGATCGTTGTAGGGACCGACCCACTCGGTCGCATCGATGGAACCCGATTGCAGAGCCTGGAAGATTTCACCACCGGGAAGGCTTACCGGGGTTCCTCCCGCACGCTTCAGAACTTCGCCCCCCAAACCGGGGATGCGCATCTTCAGCCCTTTGAGATCTTCAACCGATTTGATCTCCTTATTGAACCACCCACCCATCTGCACACCGGTATTGCCAATAGCCGACGGAATCAGTCCAAAACGGTCATAGAGCTTCTGCCATAGTTCCATGCCACCACCATGGTAGAGCCAGCCATTCATCTCCTGAGCGGTGAGACCGAAGGGGACGGCTGCGAAAAACTGAGTCGCCGGATGTTTGCCTTTCCAATAATAGGCGGCACCGTGGCCCATCTGTGCGGTTCCGCGGGAGACGGCGTCGAACACCTCGAAGGCTCCCACCAGCTCCTTGGCGCCGTACACTTTCACTTCGATCCGACCGCCACTCATCTCACCGATCAGCTTGGCGAGAGTGTTGGCACCGGTTCCCAATCCCGGGAAGTTCTTGGGCCAGGTGGTCACCATTTTCCAGCGGATTGTCTTGGACCGGCGGGCCTGGGAAATCCCAGCCGTGCCAGCTACGGCGACAGCACCTGCTGCTGCTGCGCTCTGTTTGAGGAAAGAACGTCTCTGTATGGTTTTGCTGTCATCACTCATCACGTCATACCCCCGTTCGATCGACCTTCACCCCATGCTAGGTCGCGAAATTGATGTTCCGTCACCTCAGCCGTTACATCACACTCTCTGTTGATTCATAACCAGAAT
>JADGBX010000003.1 GCA_015231265.1 Magnetococcales bacterium
CCCACCACTGTGACATCATCGAGACTGGAAACGAAAGCTGGAGAATGAAACAACGGAGATGATTTCTTCGTGCCTACCGGGGGTCAAAATTGGACGCCGATAGGGGGTCAAATTTCGATGCCGATTGACATGCATAGACGTAATCACCGATCAATTCGGTTTTCAATGTTCCGAAAAAGCTCTCTGCCGGTGCATTATCCCAACAGTCACCGCGGCGACTCATGCTGTGCACAAATCTTTTTTTGTGAAGAAGTTTCCGGAACTGATTGGATGCATACTGGCTTCCTCGATCACTGTGGACCAGCATCCCTGCAGGTGGCCTCCGTTTGAAACAGGACATGATCAAAGCATCTGTAACCAGTGATGCTTTCATGTGATCAGCCATGGCCCATCCGACAACGCTGCGGGAATAACCGATAGTTTGATGTTGGCGATTGTCATGTTTCCGCTGAACCAGGACACAATGATTCCGGCTCAATGAACATCCGTTCAAAATCACCAAACTCATCGATCAATGTGTTACAGGCATCTACAGCATCGGGACAGAGATATTTACCTCGACCTTCCAATAGAATTGACCGCGCCTTCTCCACACCCATTGAGGGACGGTAGGGACGGTGAGAAGCAAGGGCCTCCATCATGTCCGCCACTGCAAGAACCTTGGACTCCGGCAGAAAATCCGGCTCCATGATGCCCAAGGGGTATCCTGACCCGTCCAACTTCTCATGGTGCTGGCGAACAATGTCGGCAATAGGCTGTTGGAAGGGAATGGTCTTGAGAATCTCATACCCCGCCTCACTATGCCCCTTGATCAGGGAAAACTCCTCCTTGGTCAGTTTCCCCGGTTTTGAGAGGATCTCTGCCGGGACGATGATCTTGCCGATATCGTGAAGAACACCGGCCATACGTAACGTTTCCAACTGATCACGGTTGAACCCCAACCGCTCACCGATCAATACGGCCAACAGGGCAACACGGTTCTGATGACCGGCCGTGTAGGGATCTCGTTTTTCCGCAGCTTGCGACAACGCCATCACCGTCGAGGAGAGCACCTGCCCCAGGTGAATAGTGCTATTGGCCAGCTTCTCCTCAGTCTTGTGGCGTTGGATCATCCCGGAAACGGCATGACCCACGGCATTGAGGAACTCCACCTCCTGTTCATCCGACTGATGGTCATCTTTGACATAGAGGTTCATCAAACCCAGCGTCTCGTCTCCGGATACAAATGGAATGCAGTAGTGACCATGCGGCGTCATACCATCAAAGGACTCATGATGGTCAGCATCAAGGGACGATTTGAAAACCATCTTTTTCTCTTGTGCGGCCTTACCACAAAGACAGTG
This sequence comes from Magnetococcales bacterium, assembly GCA_015231265.1. Taxonomy (GTDB): domain Bacteria; phylum Pseudomonadota; class Magnetococcia; order Magnetococcales; family JADGBX01; genus JADGBX01. The sequence goes on from JADGBX010000003.1 coordinate 1,344, forward strand.
CCCATAGGGAACAGATTGGCATTTGAGCACCTCGGAGCCCATGCCTCTACTGGTCTCCATTGTCAATCTGTTGCCGTGCTGTTCTGCGAGAAACATGCAGCCGCGATTCTCAACGGCCAGCCATGGTACATCCATGACCGTGTTAAGAATTCTATTCATTTTAGTCGTGAGATTAACAGCATCGTTGGCTATGCCGAGAACGGCGTTGAGTGCTGATTGGATCTCGTAGTTCTTCTTCAACTCCTCTGCCCGCTGTTCTACCTTCTCTTCAAGCGTTCGATTGTATTCAACCAGCGCATCCTGAGCTTCACTACGTTCGATAACACTGGCAATGATCGTGGCGACCGATCCCAGAAAGGTTGTCTCAGTCTCATCCAGGGCATGTCCTTCAGGAATATAGAGATTGAGCACACCAAGAACACGCTCACCGGAAAGGATAGGAAGACAGTAGTGCCCGTGTGGCGTCATGCCGTCAAACGTGACCGTGTGGCGGTGATCCACACAGTTGGAGAATTGCAGTTTCCGAGTTGCTGCCGCCTGCCCGCAGTGGCAATGGCCGAACGGAACGGATGAACAGGCTGCCAGAAGATGCGTATGAAGTCCCGTTTCCACCACCATATTCAAAGAGTGTCCATCAGAGGCGGTGATAAATATCGACCCTTTGGATTCAATGGAGAGCCACGGAAGATCGGTCAATTCATCCAGGATCCGTTTCAGAATCACCTTCATGGCTTGATGTTGGGAAGCGTGACGGAGAATCCTGGATGTAGAGTCGAAAATCGTGGAGATGTTGACATGTGTTCGTGAGAGTGTGGCGTGCTTATCCTGAAGTGGCCTCACAAAAAGAAACATCGCCGTCGGTAGGGCCAAGCCGGTAACAAGAGCAGCATCCAGTAGAGCATTCCATATGAGTTGCTCGAATTGAACGCCCTCTTCTACAACCAGCATGATCAGGAATTCACCAAAGAACACGACGCCTGCAAACAACAATAACTTCAACCAATAACGCTGAATTGCCATCCCCATCCGGAACGCCCCTCCCAACAGTAGCGACTCTTTTACATGAATAAATAGGTTCCCGGAATTGGATTCCGGGAACCGGCCTCCCCCCAACAAACAAGCAAAAGAGATCTCACTCATTTGTTGAGACCGCTATTATCCGTGAGGCAATGCATGGAGACATCACCCATTTGGGTGAGGAGTATCATTTTATTTTGGAAAAGGGGTCAGAAAGTGCACCGAGACAACGAAACAGACTGCAACCAGGGAGGCGTACTACCATTACCCCTTTGCTCTCTGGTTCCTAGCCAGATAATAGAGACCACACCCAACCAACACCGCCACGGAGATAGGAGCAGTCATCGCCCCTAGTGACGCCGTCAACCCCGTCCCAACCGCTCCTTTTGATGCCTGAAGCGCCACAAAAGTCGGCCCCAACGCCTTGGCACTCTCAGCCGCAGCCATTGCCTTTCCAGTCGATAAAACCATCGTCGTCCCCTTAGGCATAGATGAAAGGTTCATACAACGCGAAACAGACGCGTCTCCATACATCTCTTGGAAAACGCTATCAGTGAATAAAACTGAGCAGTATCTGGCATTATCCGTGAGGCAACCCATGGAGACATCACCCATTTGGGTGAGGAGTATCTTTTATTTTGGAAAAGGGGTCAGAAAGTGCACAGAGACAACGAAAGAGCCTGTTGCAGAGTGGGGATTTTGGTCTTCAGGCAAGGCTTGCGGGTTTTGAGAATCGCTGCATACTCAAGTGTATGTGAGACTCGCAAAAACACGCGTAACGCTGCATCAAGGCCACAAGTTCCACTCTGCAACAGGCTCGAAACAGACTGCAACCAGGGAGGCGTACTACTTCTGAGCGTCACAGTGTTCGAGAAATCGACACTCGGGGGTGGGCTCATTGAGGACACGCCCTAATTATACAACAGATACCGGCGACTCCCCTCGAACAGAGCATCCAGGGCATCATCGTGATCCAAAGCGGCGGGTGTCTTGCGCATCCACACTGGTGAAGCCATCACCAGACGCACCAAATCGTGCTGCCTGGAGGTGTTGGTTTTGCCGAATACTGCCTTGAGATGTGAACGGGCGGTGTTGTCGGTAATATCCAGAGCTGCGGCGGTTTCCTGGAGGGTGCGGCCCATAACCAACTGAGCGGTCAACTCAGCCTCCCGACTGGTCAATCCAAACAGGCGCTGCACCAACTCCGGCGGCGTCTCCTGTGGCTGGGTTGGATCGGTGACGAACACCACCGCCAGAGGAATATCCAGATGATCCAAACCTGGCGGTAAACTGTTGTCGGAGAGGGGGGAGACCAGAATGGAGAGCTGTCCTTCGCCATGCTTCCGGCTGACAGCCAAGGTGCGGGAATCCACCGGTGATTTTGAACCCTCCCCTTTACCCACGGCCTTCTCCACAAGAGAGCGCAATGCGCGATTCCCTTGGGTACTTTGGAGGGTCAATCGTTCCGGTTGATCAAGAAATCCATCCCGCTCCTTCAAGAACGTTTGCGCCATGGCGTTGGAAAAGCGTATCTGGCATTGAGCATCCACAATGAACATGCCCAGGGGAATGTGGTCCAGTGCACTGGTGGCCATATGTTTATACAGCAGCGCTTCGCCCAACCGCTTTTGAATGGCAAAAGCGCGCTTGAGATGAGGCACCAACTCCCCCATCAGATCACACTCCTCTTGAGTGAACGCTTCCTTTTCCGGCGGACGAAACATCCCGAATCCGGTGAAGCTTTCATTTTTGGCATCCTTCAGCACCACGAGCATGGAGTATTCGGCTCGGGAAAACTGCAACACATCCTTGTAAACCTGTGATTCATGCAACTCCTCGTCGGTCAGATAGAGCCGGCAAGAGATGGGTTTGCCGGGATACTGATTGCAGAGCTTGATACGCGGATCCTCCGCCATATGCTGCTCTTGCTTCTTCTGCAACGTATCGTTCCAGTGCATGTCACCATCAGAGAACAAAATTGAGACGTTGAACTGACCATTATTGTGGTCGAAATGGCCCATTTGTCCCGCATCCGCTTCCAACAGCGCGCAGGCACTTTTCAATGCTCGTTGCCAATGGGTGGGATCGATGGAGGCATCGTAGATGGCGTCGATCACATCCAGAATACGGCGGTTGATGGTTGTGTCTTTGTTGGTCATTATGTTTAACTCACTATCATAAAAAATATCTATTGCATTACCCCTGAACAATCCGGGTCAGACGGATCATTCGACGGACTCAATAGGTTGTGTTCGTTATAAATAATGGATAATAAGCTGCCACCAACCCCAAGTGGGCGCTCTCTTCTTGGTAGTCGTCGGCTATTCTTTCAGGATTTACCAGGAATATCTAGTTGATGTGGGTATGTTTATTTCAGTATGTTTATTTCGGGTGCTATCTTCCCACTATTCTTGTTGCCTACCATCCCTGCAACGAATTTGAACCACATTATGCCCAAGTGGCAGCATTCACGCCACTACCATCTCTGAAATCGCCTTAATAATCCCATTCGGATCTCTCTGAAGAGACACTTGATCCAGCCAAAGACATGTTCAGCCTATCATCAGCCCCGCTTTACCATGATTTTCAATGGGCTCTCTGATTCTATATCCCTCCATGGCAAGATGGACAAGCGACCTTTTTGGTCACGGACAACGGCTCATCATTATTGGCCAAACGGTTCCAGGAGTTCATCTCTGACAGTTTCCAGCATGTCCGCATTCAGTATCGGACGCCGACCCAGTTGGCATTGCTGGAGCGCTTTCACAAGACACTCAAACATGAGGAGATGTATTAGGTGTTTAGTCCCGCGCAATGTCGGGAATCATTGGAGAAATATCGCATCACTAACACCACATCCATCCACATTGGGCGTTAAAGCCAAAAGAGGGTGGTGATCCACTCACGCCAGAAAATGTCTATGCAAAAGGGGCGACTGTCACGATCCAGAAATGGCAACACTGGGCCAGAACCGCCAAGGAGTAATTGGATGAAATGATGGAGAAAGATGCTCTCAAAGAGGCAGCATGAGCATCACCAAGCAAACCCGTCTATTCCGTTTCCAGTTGATCTGGGGAGCAAGACAATCTCTCGGGACTCAACACTCAGCGATACTGTTTGACCAGTTGGTAGAGGGGGAGGAGGTTATTCTTGCCAAACCGTTCCCAGCGTGCCACGGAGTCGGTATAGATCGGCTTACGTACCTGGACGATACTGGCGGTTTTGACCAGACGTTTGTTGCGGTGAAATTGGAGAACCTTTGGGTTCCAGGGTAGGCCGACATATTCGAGAACTCTTCGGGCTTGGGGCTCAAAATCGGCGACCACCTCTTCGTAGTGGACATCAAGGAGGGTTCCGGGGGGAAGAACCTGGTGCCAGTGGTCCATATAGGCCATATATCGCTGGTAGTAACGACCGAGATTGCCTAAATCATACGTGAACTCCATGGTGTTCTTGAAGTGACGGCTAAAGCAGGAGAAACAGGAGTCCATGGGGTCACGCATGGAGTGGATGATTTTAGCGTGGGGCATCACCAGATGAATGAGGCCGATGTAGTGGAAGTTGGCCAACATTTTATCGGAGATGTAGCGTTTATTAGGATGATCCTGCCACAGTTGGTCGCAATAGGCTTTACCTATGTTTTGCCAGTTTTGGGGAGAATCCCCGGTAAGCCAGAGGGGAAATGCGGGGCTGTTGGGCGGAGTGTGGCCTTTAACCAGGGCGTCCAGGGTATGGATCTCTCCAGCGCCATGGAGAGCGGGATGGGTCGAGATGATCTGTTCAATTAAGGTTGAACCCGAACGAGGCATGCCGACAATAAATACCGGAACTCTTTCAGGGTCGTGCTCACCCTTAATCTGCTCTCGCCATTGATCAATGGACTCTTTACTGAAAAGGCTCCGGGTTTGATCCAGATGTTGGTTGGCTGCGGTCTCGTTGGAAGAGAAGAGCCCATTTTGAAGACGGTTTCCCTCGGCATAAGCATCAAATGCGCGTTGATACTGTTTTGTATCTTCCAGCGCTTTTCCCAAGGAGAAAGCAAAACGTATGCGGGCATTGAGGGGAAGCTGGTGGACCGTTGGAGCAAGGGTTTCCAGGTGCGTATAGTGAGGGTCATCCAGGGTATAGGTTTTGATGGTGCTGAGGTTGTTATGGGCTTCGATAAAATAGGGATGAACCGCAATAGCCTGATTGAATGCTTCACGGGCCTTTTTTAGATTGCCCGTTTCCGAAAAGAGAACGCCTCGGTTGTTTTGTGCTTCTGCATGTTGAGGGTTGATATCCACCGCTTTTTGATAGGCTTTCAGGGCCTCTTCTGTATCGCCCTCTTTTTCCAGAACCGCCCCCAGGTTGTTCCAGGAAAAGCCATGTTGGGGGTCGATCTCCAGCGCCCGCCGATAGTACTTTTTGGCCTCTTCGTGCTGCTGGTTATCGGCCAGTGCCAGTCCCAAATTATAGTGGGCATCCAGATCGTGGGGGAGAAGGGTGGTGGCAACTCTTCCCGCCTTGATGGCCTCGTTCAAGCGTCCTTGGCGACGACAGATCTCGCCATAGTTTCGTTGATAGATGGGCTGTTCAGGATCCAAGGCCACCGCTTGGGCAAACAGAGCCAAAGCAAGGGGTGCACGGTCGCTCTCAAGGGCAAGGAGAGCCCATGCGGAATAAGCAGGATGGTAGAGGGGGTGTTGGGCGAGAATCTGGTTGTAGAGCTTCTCTGCATTTGCACTCTCCCCCTGGGCTTGATGTTGAGCCGCTTGCTGCATTACATCTTCGAGAGAGTGTGGTGTCATGGTTTAAAAAGCCAGGCGTAGTTTCAGTGATGCGGTATGGTTGAGATAATCCTCACGTCCTTCGGCATCGTAGTGAACATTAACCACCATGTTGTCTGTGTTGTCGTAGGTGAGACCTAGCCCTGCTTTTCCTATCCAGGAGGGGGTTTCCATGCCCTGGGTTTGGAAGGTGGTTTGAGGCGCAGCAGCATAGGCGGCCACCACCGTTCCTTGGTCTGCCAGAAAATCATACCCAGCACCGAGATTGGCTGCAATGGCGAGGTTTTGGTCCAGCTTGTGGGTATATTTGCCGTCCACACCGAGAATCAACTCATCCGAAGTCGACTCCTCCACTTTTAGATTGAGCGAATTCGCACCTTGTTCCACATAGCGCTCGCTGCGAGTCACGGTATAGTCGGCTCTCAGGGCAGTCGTGATGGAGGAGTGCTCATTCTGTTTGAAGACTTTTCCCACTCCTCCTGCCATATGGAATGAAAGGCTCTGATAATCGGCTTCGGCTATGCGGCTAATGGTGCCAAAATTGATCGTCCGACTGCCCTCATTGTGATGGGAGCTGAGGTCTAATTGAAGGTTCGCCTCCAGGGTAGGATCGATGACACGACTGCCATAAGCAATGAGTTGATTGGTTTTCACGCGGGCTTTTTGAGGACTTGCCTGGTTTTTACCGTTGATGTTGGAGAAGGCGTAGGCGGTGGCGAATCCCACGTTATAGTGAGGACTGATATCTTTGTCCCATCCCAGGACCAGGCCTGCGGTCGTGGCATCATAGCCGGTCACTCCACCTCGATTAGACTGGTCAGTGAGCGAGCCGAAGGTTTTGGCCCAGCCATTTCCGCTAATCATGAAATCTTCACCGGTGGAGAGCCCGCCAGCCCCCGTCTGACGCGCTTGGACGATGCGGTTAACGTTATGCATTGCGTTGGAAGTTGCGTTGGAGAGTCCCCCGGTCATGATGGGGAGCGTCTGCGTCACCGCATCGTCCATTTCACTGGCGTTCAAGGATAAAAGGGAGTTCATGACGGTGTTCATGTCATCGCCCATGTTGCCACCATCAACAATTGTTTGAAGAGTTGTTGCAGCTCCTACTGCTTGAGGACTGATGATGGTTATAGGGGTTGATGTGGCTGTCACATCCAGAGTATTTCCGTTAATCGTCATGGTGAAGTCATAAAGAGCCGAGTTATCAGTGACTGTAAAGGTGGTCGCATTGAGCGTCGTCGCACCAACCATGCTACTGAAGGTGTTACCATTGCTGATTCCTGCACCCTGGTCTTTTACATCCAGGACAATGCTTGCATTGGCGGGGAAGTTGGCGGTGCCGGTGATGGTTAATGTGCTGAATGTGGTGCTGTTTTTAACGGCCATGTTGAGGGAACCGGTTGATGTCTGGGTATAGGTTCCGGTCATGGTTGAGGCGCCGGAGCTACCGGTGGTGGCAAGACTTCCCGAGGTGGTGCCGGTTTTCAGATAGAGTGTACCGCTATTATTGATATCAAGGGTTCCCCGGATCAGTCCGGCAATAGATCCTCCGGCATTGTTGGTCACTGCGGTGTCCATTCCACTGCCGGTGGTGAGGGAGATGCTATAGTTTGCGCCCTGAATGGTGCCGCTATTATTGATCCCCCCATTAAGATTAGAGGTTTTCATAGCTGTAATAGCATTTCCGCTGCTGCCGATGATGGATCCGGTATTGGTGATGCCAGCGGTTATGCTTGAATTCGTGGCGAGCAGGATGCCGTGCTGGGGAGCTGTAATGGTGCCGCTGTTAATGATGGATCCGGTTATGGAGGCTAATGAAGAGTTGAGCGCGATGCCGCCGCGGTCGGTCTGGTTAGCGGTTCCGGTAATGGTGCCGCTGTTGTCGATGTTTCCTGTTATGGTCCCTTTTAAATCAAGATGAATGCCACTGGGACCTGTGACCGTTCCTGTATTGATGATATTGCCTGTCATACCGGCTGTTTTAAATATATCGATGCCTGCAAACCCTGAGGTGGACGCAAGAATGGAGCCGCTGTTGGAAATGTTGCCATTCAAGGTGGCTTTGGTATAGAGGGCGATACCATTCCAGTAAGCGTTGATTTGTCCGGTGTTCGTAATAGTGCCGGTCATCACTGTGCTTGAGGATAACAGGACGATGCCATCGCCGTTGCTCGTTCCGGAAACAGTAATGGTTCCATTATTGGTAATGTTGCCGTTAATCGTTGATGCGGTGGCGAGTCGGATGCCCGTTTGATCAGTGGTTATGGTGCCGTCGTTGGTAATATCTCCGGTTAAGGCTGAGCTGGAGCCGAAAAGTATGCCGAAGCCTCCGCTGGAGTTGATGGTCCCGGTGTTGCTGATGTTGCCGTTCATGGTGATGGTGGCTGTGAGATGAATGCTTGCCGCGCTGCTGGAGATGGTACCGCTGTTGGTGATGTTGCCTACGGTTACACTGCTGGTCAGCTTGATACCCGAATTGTTGGTGCTGGTAATGGTACCGCTGTTGCTGATGGTGCCGATGACAGCTGACGATGCAAAGATTGCGGGAACATTTTGTGCGTCTGAGGGCGCAATGGAGCCTGAAGAGGTGATATCGACACTTTCTCCTGCATCGAGTTGACAGTTGTTGGTGTCAGCCTGGGCTGTAGAGACGCTGTTACTTCCTCCCACGGTGCAGATGTCTGTTGCCGCATGGAGGGGGGGTTGGTAGAGCAGTATCCCCAAAGTGATGGCGAAGGTGGCGACCGATGCTTTTGGTAGAGTAAACGTTTTGTTAAGGAGTTGTTTCGCTTCTTTTTTGTACAAGGCATCGCTTCTCGTCAAGTTGAGAGGAAGGAGAGCCATTGCGCGTTTTCGTGAGCCACTCTTACCGATAGCCATGAGAAATAGTTCCTTAATGGATCAATAGTTATGCAATATACGATAAAATAATAAATCTACGACTAAATATCTGGGCAGCATAAGGGTGAACAGGGTGTTGAATTAGTTTGGTTATATATCCTCTATCAAGAGACCAAGTGCATACACAAAACCGTTATGCCACTACTACATCATGTTTCTCATTGGTCTTAAGAGTCGTGGACAATTGTTCGGGTAACCGCACGATCCCGGTGCGTGACGTCAGGTGTTTTCTGTCATTTATCCAGATACTCTCTTTCGCCCCTAAATAGGAGTAGGTAGTAAAAAATGGGTGTTCGATAGTATTTATCAGTATTGTGATGATGGTGCTGATTACCATTTGGTTGTCTGCCATAAGTGCACAACAGACGACCATCGCAATCAGGGTACGACACTCCTGCAACAGCCATCTCCTGGCCCCTTTCACATGCCGAGAAGATGCTGAACATTCTGTTGATTAGACATAATAATAATAAACCAATGCACTGCTAATGCCTTGATTAATGAGTGTAAATAGTTAACAATCTAGTTGGTTGTGATAGTCAATATCTCTCTGGTTGATAAGGATAAGAGAATAAACGGCTTGGCCTGAAAGTTGAACGATACACTCACAAATTGCATTATGGCTGATCCGTTTCTCACTTGGCAACTGACAAGTCTTACAGGTGTGTTATGATAGAAGTATCAGAAAAAATACGTATAGTTGACTTATTTGTCGATCAACTCAATCATATTCATTCGATTGAGCAGTTCATAAGCGGTATTCCACAGTTAATGTATCTGTTTGAGTTTGAGACATGGGCTTACAGCGTTAAACTACCGGATTATTTGGGCGGGGACCTTGCTGGTTTTTCTAACTGGGATGATGAGTTTGTTCAGCGTTACAAAGATATACATGAACCACATTGCCCTCATCTACGCCACCTGTGGCGCTCCCACTTGCCATTGACATATCAAACCGAGTGGCTCCAAAGCTATGTAAAAGGCATCTCTTATCTACCGGAGGGTGAGCAAAACCTGCTGGCTGAAACGCTTGATTTCAGGTATTTTGGCAACGGTCTTTCTGTACAGATTCACGGTATTTATGGTGATAAGGGCGTATTGACTGTCACAGATCGTAGTATTCAACGTGTAAATGACAAAAAGGTCCGCATATTTCTTCCAATTGTGCAATCAATTCTACCTTACATCCATGAAAAATTTATTAGTCTTTCAGAAGTTTGTACTGTAGGAGGGCCGTCCTGTTTAACTGTTCGAGAACGGGAGTGTTTAAGCTGGACGTCAGAAGGAAAAACAGCCTGGGAAATCGCTCAGATACTTCATTTATCTGAAAGAACGATTGTCTTTCATCTATCAAATGCAACGAAAAAACTCAACGCAACAAATAAAGTACATGCCGTTGCCAAAGCAATATTATTCAAACACATATAGATTTCTACTTGGTGGCCCACCAGCATTCCATGATGCAACCCCCAGGGCCGTTCAGTTTTCATCTCACCTCCTCCATATTCAGAACCAGATCGGGGGAGAGCGCATTCTCATACAATGCTTGGCTGATGCTCGTAGCGCCTGATTTTCGTAATATGTTCAAGGAAAAACTACGGATCCTGGCTTCTATTCCAGACTTCAGGTTACACAGACCCGCTATATTAACCGTACACTACTGGATACGCACCAATTTCGAGGATTGGTGTAACTTCCTAGGTGTCATCATGCCACCCGCGATGAGATCCGGGCTGCACCGCGTCCGGAGTCCTTGGCAGCGTAAAGTGCAACATCGGCGGATTTGAGCAGGGACTCCATGGTTTCGCCGTGGTGGGGAAAGATGGCAATACCGATACTGACACCGATGGTGCAGATATGATCATCGATGGCGTAGGGCTGGGCGATATCGGTGTTGACCCGCCGGGAGATGAACAACGCCTCCTCGGAACTGCCGCACTCCGGAAGCAGTGCTGCGAACTCATCCCCGCCCAGACGAAAGACCGTATCGGTCTCCCTCAACGCCTCCTGAAATCGCTCCGCCACCTCCTTCAGCAGCATGTCACCCACATCGTGGCCGAAGGTGTCGTTGATCGGTTTGAAGCGGTCCAGATCCATATAGAGAATGGCAAAAGTACGCTCACCCACCCGTCGGTGACGACGCAGAACATGGGCCAGTTTCTGCTCGAACATGCGGCGGTTGCCAAGCCCGGTCAAAGCATCGCGCAGGGCGAGATCCTCCAGATCCTGTCGCTCCTGATGCAGAACCCGAATGTACTTGACCACGGCGTGGGCCGCCACGTCGAACCCCTGCTCAACCATCTGGATCTCGTTGCGTGGACTCTCCCCCACCGATGAGAACCCCAATCCCTCCCCGGCACAGCGGTCGGTCAGAGCCAGCGCCTTCCCCTCAAGGCGTCGCATGGGGCGCAGTAGCAGCCCGTCGATCATGAACCCGAGCATCCCCAACAGAACCAACAGGGCAACGGTGGAGTATCCCAGTCGCCATTGGATCTCCGACAGAATCTTGTGGTTGACGTTCATATCGAGCGGGACCACCAGACAGAAAGTCTCGTTTGAGATGCGGATCGGGGCGTAGTGCCAGCCCTGATTGCTCTCCTCGTTCAAGGTGGTGTAGGAGATCCCTTCCGAGATGGTTTTGCGAACGGTTGCGGTATTGAGGCGGATCCAGCTATCCCAGTCGAAAGCACCCCGGATCGAACTGTCCAACGTGGCAAAGAGTAGTTTGTCGCCGATGATCGACTCCACCTCCCGCTTCAATCCCTTCTCCACCCGTAACCCAGCGATTACACTACCCGCCACCTGGCCATCGAATACCAGCGGCGTCATCACCTTTACCACCCAGCGTTTGTCGAGCCGGGTCGTGAACTGGCTCCAACTTCCCCCCAACACCCGCGTCAACGCCGGCGAACGGTAGATATCGCCCGTAATCAGATGTTGCGCAGTGCTGTAGAGCACCTGTCCCTGATCGTCGGTGACGATCAGAAAATCGAGATTCATGGTCATGAAGAAGAGATCCAGCTTCTCCATGTAGCGTCCGATTCCATCGGTTTTACCGGCAGTGCGGGCGTTCAGCATGGAGCGGGCGAGATCGGTATCCTCCTCCCAGAAGAGGCGCATGATGTGGGAGAGTTCATTCACCTCGTTGCGGATGCCCATCTGGATACGGGAGGCGGTGGCATCGGCTTCGGAGATCAGTTTGTCGTTCAGGGTCTGGTGTAAAAACGGGTAGTTGATCGCATACCCCACCGCCAGGGTCACCATTCCCACAAGACAGAGCCCCCCGACCAATGGATAGATCAGACTGATACGCAAACGAAGCGATCTCAAACGCCACATGACAAGTTACCCGTCTCCTGGACAACGGTGTGAATCGGTTGGGGGAGTCTTTTCTTTCTGAGGACGTTGATCGTGTTCGAAACTGGACACAACAGGGATTCACCCTCCATACCGCCCCCTCAAACCAGTATGCCACGGACCGGGGTCCCCTCTCATTTGATCGGAAACCCCGGTCCGTGAGTGACACAAACACGACATCCATACATGGCGCACAACTCTACCAGATACCTCATGATTTCCGGTGACGATTCGGTAAATTCATCATGAATTCTACCTCACACATCTTTACCGATTCACTGGCATAAGGAAATTATCCTAGCAATTTCAATGCGTTGGGATGGTCGTATTCCGAAACAACCGCTCGGCGATTCGCAACCGTTAGAAATAGTAGAGATTTCTCGAAAACTGTGACGCTCAGGATTCGCAGAGTTGTGTAGAGGCTCGATTCCAGCCTGATCCGCAGGATCGAGATTCGACATCTATCTGTTTCTTCTTCTCTTCGTAATTGCGATTCTTGTGTTACCGAGTATTTGATGCGAATACAACGAATTTCCATGGGGAACTGAAGCGATAGGGGAGTATTCTAATACTCCAAGCTAGGGCGTGTCTTCAATTAGCCCAAAACCGCGCTGGCGTACCGCCAGCCCTTCGGGTTTGGCCTGAAAACGCACCATGCTTCGTTGTTCGTCGCTCATTTGGCCGTGCCAAACCGCGCTCCTCACGCCTTGCCTGCTGCATTTTCAGGCACAAACGCGATTTCGTTCTAAATTGAAGACACGCCCTAGTATTTCACTTCTTGAACTGTGACATGCTTGTGTGCCGGAGGATCAGAGGAAATAGTATTATTGTGTCGCACGGAATAACCGTAATATCCTGTCCGACTCCATCAATTGCACCAAATATGTTTCATTGATGTGTGGCCAAATTATACAGAACTTCCATGCACTGTAATGTCATTTACACTTGTATAAATGAAGTGAATAGTTCCGCAGGATTCACAATCATTCACACGGCATGACGGTGGCGTGTTGGCATATAATCCATCAGCCATTCAAGGCACTTGCTTGACAATTCACTCTCCTCTCATGCAGGTTCGCTACTGAGTTGTGCAATCTGCACACACCATGTGACACACAAATGGATCCGGGTCGGCCATGAAGACACTCTGCCAAGTACCTACTCTATTGTTACACTTGTCCGTCCCCATCCCTGGAAGAGCACACCTTTGCACCACCGACACATGACGAAAAATACACGCGAGGTGTTCACGATTCATGAACAAGAATAACGACCTGCTTGGAAAGTGGTTATCGTCTCTTGCCGCTGCTGCTGTGATCGTTCTTATGCCCTGTCAACAGATCGAAGCGCAGGAGGGTTCGGTTGATCAGCCCTCCTCTATGAAACGCCAGATCGCGGAGGATCAGACCAGTGTTACCCGGAACGCACGACCTTTGGTTCCCATCGCATTGCAAGGGGCGCACCGGTTGACGTTGAGGGATTTTGTCCGCTTGGCGATGCAGGAAAACGATACGGTTCGGAGAGAGGAGCTGGAGGCCCGTATCGCCGCTGCCGCTATCGAGAATGCCGAGTCGGTTTTTGAACCGATTCTAAGCGGATCGGTGGCCCGTGAACGTTCGTTTACCCGAACCGATGCAGTGGAGCAAGCGCAGTATTCCAGTCTCAGTGAATACCGATCCCGTACCAATACGATCGATATCGGGGTAGAAGGGCTGTTGCAGACAGGCGCTCGGGTCAAGGTGGGCTATGCCCAGGAGGATCCTACCAACGACCTGCAAAAGAATGTCAACCAAGGCCATGAAGTTAAAACCGAACTTGAAGTGAGTGTGACTCAACCGCTGCTGAAGAACTTCGGTCCCCGCGTCACCAGCACCACTGTCCGCATCGCCGAGTACGACGCCGAGATTGCCGAACAGAAGCGACGCCAGGTGATGATGGAGACGGCAACCAAGGCGATCATCGGCTATCAGGAGCTACAGAAGGCGCAGATGTTATGGCAGCTGCGGCGGGAGAGTCTGGGTAAATCCCAGCGTCTTCTGGACGAAATGGTGCAACTGATGCAAGCAGGCAGGCAGCCAGAGTCGGCAGTTCTTGATGCGGAGGCGAATAGTATCCAGCGACAGGTCGCACTGCGCACGGCAGAAAGCGCCCTGCAGACGGCAGTGGTCAAAGCACAGGATCTGTTGTTGGGCAGCGATGATACCCGGTTGCCCGTGCAGATTCTGGCAGCGGAATCCCTCTCCGACCCCATCACCAACCGAGTCGACCGTTCCGACCGAATGGTCCAACAGGCGCTGAAGGAGCACCCGGAGATTCAATCTGCCCGCCTCGGTACCCAGCGCGAGGAGGAGCGGCTGGTCTATGCCGACAATCAACGGCTGGTACAGTTGGATTTCTCGGGGAGTTATTCTCTCAATGGTCTGGACCGGCATGGGGACTCTTCGTTGGCGGATGCCATGAAACGGGATCACTCCGATTGGAGAATGGGTCTGGAGTTGAAGGTTCCCCTGGGCGGGGGCTGGAAGACCCGCAGCGAGTATAATGCTGCCCTGCATAAACGGGATCAGGCCGCGCTGGAGATGCATGTGGCAAAAAAACGGCTGATCAACGGACTTCAGGAGCGCATGAATGCAGTGGATGCGGCTAGGGATCAGGTGGCTTATGCCCGTCAGGCTCTCCGTCTGCGGGAACGGATGCTGAAGAGCGAGCAGAGCATGTTCAAAGGCGGAAAAAGCTCCCTGCGAACCGTGATCATTCGGGAGGAGGGGGTGCTGCAAGCGCGAGAACAGGTGTTGGAAAAACGGTTTGAACTGGCCCGAGCCCAGGCACTGCTGGATATGAGCCGGGGGGTGCTGCTAGAGATGTTCGGCGTCGAGCCGACACCGGTTCAGAGGGAGGCATCATGACGCTCGGGCGTGTGGTGATAATCAGCGTGGTGGCGGGTCTGCTCGGGGTGATCAACCCGGCCTTGGCGGTGGAGCAGCGCGTCACCGGTTTCACCCGGGTCGTGGAGGACCTGGCTCTGGGACTGCCGGTGGCTGGGCGGATTCAACATCTTCGGGTCAAGGAGGGGGATAGAATCGCCCGAGGCCGGGTGATCCTCTCCCTGGACAAGCGGCTGGAGGATTTAGAGTACAAACGGCGGGTGGTCATTCGGGATGACCGAACCTTGCTGGATGCGGCCAGGC
Organism: Magnetococcales bacterium; assembly: GCA_015231265.1. Lineage (GTDB taxonomy): Bacteria > Pseudomonadota > Magnetococcia > Magnetococcales > JADGBX01 > JADGBX01. The sequence continues at coordinate 16,576 of JADGBX010000003.1, forward strand.
AGAAGGTGGAAATTCTTCGCCGTCAGCTCACCGCGACCCGAACCCTCTATGAAAACTCTCGCTCCGTCAGTCGGGATGAGCTGGACGCCAAGGAGCTGGAACTGGCCTCGGCCACGGCTGAACGTCAACGACTGGAACTGGCCGAGAAGACGGAGCGTCTGGAAGCCGATCTGGCTCGGGTCCAACTGGACCAACGGGTGCTGCGTGCGCCCACGGCGGGCCGGATCGTCAAAATCCATAAACGGCAGGGTGAGAGTGTTCAAACCCATGAACCGGTTGTGCAACTGGTGACCATCACCCCATGTCTCTTCGTCGCCAATATCGAAGAGGCCCTGTCGGAAAATATCCAAATGGGTATGAAGGTGGTGCTCCATCTCAAAACCGGCAGTCGCACGGTTCAGACCGAAGGCACCATCTCCTTCATCTCTCCGGTTTTGGATACCGCCAGCGGGTTGCTGGAGGTTCACGCCACCTTCGACAACCGGAAACCGGAGATACGCCCCGGTGTCATGGGGGAGATGCTGATTGAGGTGAGCGAACCGGAGTTGTAAGGCCTTATTGTTCCCATCTATATGATCTCTCAAGACTCGACAGCCACGATATCCAGTGTTGCTCTTATCCAGAGAGGCAGGGTACGGAGATGGCACCGAAGGTCGTTATCCACAGTGAAGTGTGTTGTAGGAAACGAACCTGAAACAGCCCACATCCACCATCATTAAAAAAACTATTTGCGTTTGGCGCGTGCAAACGCATCGGCCATGGCACTCGTCTGTGTTTGATGGCGTTGCTTCTTGGACCGGTTCTGAGGCGTAGAGTTGGTGGGCCGTGTCTGACGGCGTGACGATTTCTTATTCTGTGGCGGACGGTGATTGGAAGAGGGTGCCGATGTGGGATCATCGTCCAACCGCATGCTCAGACCGATCCGCTTCCGCGCTGGATCGACACTGATCACCTTCACCGTGACGACGGCTCCCGCCTTTGTGATCTGATGGGGATCCTTGACGAAACGGTCGGCCATGGCGGAGATGTGCACCAAGCCGTCCTGATGCACGCCGACATCGACGAACGCACCGAAATTGGTCACGTTGCTCACCACCCCCTCAAGAACCATTCCTGGTTTCAGATCCCCTATGCTTTCGACCCCTTCACGAAAGGCGGCGGTTTTAAATCCCGGACGGGGATCACGACCCGGCTTCTCCAGTTCATTGAGGATATCCCGGATCGTCGGCTCGCCGAAGCGCGCATCAACGAAGGCAGCGGGATCGAGTGTCGCCAGCAGGGCTCCATTGCCTATGGCCTCCTCCAGAGGTTTCTTGAGCCGAGCCACCATCCGTTTTACCACAGGATAGGATTCGGGATGCACCGCCGAGGCGTCCAGAGCAGTGGTGCCGTTGAGAATGCGCAGAAAACCGGCGGCTTGTTCGAAGGTCTTCGGGCCGAAGCGGGGCACGCTCTTCAACGCGGTACGGCTGCGAAAGGGGCCGTGCTCATCCCGGTAGTTGATGATGTTGCGGGCCAGAGTGTCGTTGAGTCCTGAAATCCGCTTCAGCAGGGGAGCAGAGGCTGTATTGACATCCACCCCTACCGCATTGACCGCATCCTCCACCACACCATCCAGAGCGGCCGAGAGCCGGTTTTCGTCCACATCGTGTTGATACTGGCCGACACCGATGGCGCGGGGTTCGATCTTGACCAGCTCTGCCAGAGGATCCTGCAAACGCCTGGCAATAGAGACGGCACCTCGGAGGGAGACGTCCAACTCCGGCAGTTCGTTGGAGGCAAATGCCGAGGCCGAATAGACCGATGCTCCGGCTTCGTTGACAATGACCGGTGTGATGGCGAGATCGGCCCGTTGCTGCTTCAGCTCGGTCACCAAACGCATGGTCTCGCGTGAGCCGGTGCCGTTGCCGATACTGAACAGAGTCGCTTTGTGCCGTTTGACCAGCTCTGTCAGCGTGCTGATGGCGGCGCTCCATTGATTGCGGGGAGGGTGAGGATAGATTGTGGTAGTGGCAACCACCTTGCCTGTCTTATCCACGACCGCCACCTTGACACCGGTACGCAGCCCGGGATCAAGACCGATCACGGCGCTGTCTCCGGCAGGGGCTGCCATCAACAGATCATTAAGATTCCGTCCGAACACCCGAATCGCTTCCTCATGGGCATTTTCCGTGAGCTGTTTGATCAGCCCGTTCTCCAGATGCGGGCGCAGTTTCTTCATCCAGGCCTGATGCAGCGTCTCCATGCGCCAGGCGTCACCGGGTCGATTGCGTTGGTGCAGATTAAAATGGCGGGCCATCTGCCGTTCGCAAAACCCCATCTCCCCCTTGCCCAAGGCGCGATCATCGGGATGCATGATACTGTGGCGCAGAACGCCCTCCTTGCGGCCCCGGAGAATCGCCAGGGTTCGGTGGGAGGGGATGGAACGCAGCGGTTCCGAAAACTCGAAATAGTCGCGGAAACGCTCTCCCTCCTTCTCCTTGCTCTTGATCAGCCGCGAGCAGAGCAGACCTCTGTTCCACAAGATCTCGCGCAGGGTGCCGATCAGATCGGAATCTTCGGAGAGGCGTTCCACCAGGATCGCCCGTGCCCCCTCCAGAGCCGTTCCGGTGTCCGGCACCTCCTTCTCCGGGTTGATGAAGGGGGAAGCGTGCTGTTCCGGTGTGCGGGCGGGATCTCTCAGCAGGGCATCGGCCAGAGGTTCCAGGCCCGCTTCACGGGCGACGGTCGCCTTGGTGCGTCGTTTCGGTCGGTAGGGGAGATAGAGATCTTCCAACTCTGCCGGACTCTCCACCCCGTTGATCCGTTGCTCCAGCTCCGGGGTCAATCGACCCTGTTTTCCGATGGTCTCAAGAATCGACAGCCGCCTCTTGTCCAGGGTTCTCAACAGGGATAACCGATCCTGAAGATCACGGAGATGGGTGTCGGTCAGCCCCTGGGTCGCCTCTTTGCGATACCGGGCGATGAACGGGACCGTCGCCCCCTCATCCAGTAGGGAGATGGCCGCTTCAACCTGGGTGGTACGGACGTTCAGGGTGGTGGCTATGCGTTGGGCAAGTGTGTTCATGGAGTCTCACGTTTGATCGCTTGCAGCGTATTCTCCAGGGTGACCAGAAAACGGGAGCGATCCTTTTTTTGGAAGCTGGCATTGTGACCGGAGATCTCACCGGTGTCGCGCAGATAGCTGTTCAGTTCGCGCATGGAGAGTGCCGTACCGATGGACTCTTCGTCAAAGGGCTTTCCCGTCGGCCCGATGACGCGGGCTCCCTTCTCCAGGCAGCGTGCAGCCAAGGGAATGTCCGCCGTGATCGCCACATCCCGCGTGGCGATGCGTTGGGCGATCCAGTCATCGGCCACATCCAGTCCACCCGGCACCACCTCCAGCCGCACCATGGGGCTGACGGGGAGCCGCAGCCAGCGGTTACTGACCATGATCACCGGCAGACGGTGACGCTCCGCCACCCGGATAATCTCCTGCTTCACCGGGCAGGAGTCGGCATCGACATAGATTGTGGTGTTCATTCAGTGCACTCCAGTGCAGTGGCACGCTTCATGGTGTGGGTTTCGTTGCGCTCTTTTTCATGGTCTTCAACCGGCGATTCAGCGATTGCCGCGTGATACCGAGCAGTGTCGCGGCGATACCCTGATTGTCTTCGGCGCGCCGCATCGCTTCATCAATGAGGAAACGGTCCGCCTCCTTGAGGGTAGGGAAGGGGCCTAGGATCGCCAGAGAAGGGGTCTGTGCTCCATGTGTTTCCCCCTCTTCGGGCAAAGACGTCTCCTCACTGCCCCGACTCTGCCGGATTGCCTCCCGGAAGGACTCCATGGAGAGGGTGGATCCCGACTGGTGCTGGGCCACCCCATTGTAGACCATCGCCCGCAGCTCTCTCACATTGCCGGGGAAGTGGTAGGTCATCAGCAGCACCGGCAGCTCATCCGGGATGCGCGGAACCGGCTTCTCCATCGAAAGCGCCGCCTCCTCGACGAAGAAGAGCAGAAGAGGGTGCACATCCTCCTGACGGTCTCGCAGGGGAGGCAGGGTGATGGGGTGACTGGCCAGCCGATAGTAGAGGTCGGTCCTGAAGGCGCTCTCCTGCATGCTGCGTTGCAGATCCCGGTTGGTGCTGGCGATGATGCGCGCACGACTCAACCGGTTGACGTCGGAACCCAACGGATAGTACGTGTGATCCTGAATCAGGCGCAGCAGCTTCACCTGTGAGGCGGGTGAGAGTTCGCCGATCTCATCCAGATAGAGCGTTCCTCCAGCCGCAGAGGCCACCAGCCCTTCTCTCGGTCGTTCCGCGCCGGAAAACGCGCCTTTGACGTGCCCGAACAGTGCATCGGAGATCATCGTATCGTCCAGACCGGCGACGTTGAGAGAGACCAGGGGGCTCTCTGGTCGGCTCAGTTGATGAATCGCCTGAACGATCAACTCCTTGCCGGTTCCCGTTTCACCGGTGACCAGAATCGGCTCGCTGGACGCCGCCACAGCTTCCACATACTGAAAGATCGCTCGCATCGAAGTACTGCGCGTTACGATGGGGGAGAACACTTCCGGCTGGCGCAGGCGGTTACCGAGAAAGGCGTCCCGCAACGTATCGATCTGACGGCGCAGGGTGCGCACCTCCAGTGCCCGCCGTACCGACGAGAGAAAGCGGCTCTCCTCAACCGGTTTGACCAGGTAATCGAAGGCACCGTTCTGCATGCAGTCGACGGCGGTCTCCACATCCTGGAGCGCGGTCATGATGATCACCGGCAGATGGGGAAAGCGCTCGACGATCTGCGGCAGAAGCTCCTGACCGGAGAGCTGCGGCATGAGCAGATCCAGTACGATGACACTTGCCGCTTCCTGTTCCAGAAGCGGGATCAGTTTGGTGGGATCATCCAGCGTTACCACCGGACGAATACCACCGCTCTTCAGCAGATAGGAGGATCCGAGCAGAATATCCTGTTCATCATCGACGATAATGACCGGGTGCGTGTCCTGTGTCATGGCTGGCATCCATCAGGTGGCCGGGGCGGGTGGCAGTAGAATTGTTGCCCGTACTCCCCCGGCCCGGCGGTTGGTGATCTTCAACGACCCTTTGTGATTATGAATGATGCGATGGCAGATCGACAATCCCAGTCCCATGCCCTGTTCGCCCTTGGTGCTGAAGAACGGGTCGAAGATGCTCTCCAACTGTCCCTCCTCGATGCCACTCCCCTCATCGATCACCTCGATGCGCATGCCGCCCGCCGGGAGGACGTCCGCTGTCAGCGTTACCGATCCGTTCCGATCAGGAAGCGACTGTAGGGCGTTCAGGATCACATTGATGAACACCTGCTCCAACTGCTGGGCGTTGCCGATAACCGGGTTCATCGTCTCCGGCAGCTCGACGATGAAGTGGTCGCTGTATTTCTTGATCTTGTTGCGCAGCAGGCCGACCACCGTCTCCAGGAGATGCCGCAACTCCACCATCTCGTTCATATTGCCCGGGTCGGGTCGGGCGAGATGCTTGAGATTGTTGACGATGGTGCGAATGCGCTGGCAGTTCTTGTCCATGCCGTCCAGCACCTTGGGCAGGCTCTCCAGCGCCTCATCCACCTCCAGGCCGCCGATGGCGAAGGAGCCGTGACTCTGCTGGTAGCTGCACAGGACCCGTTCCAAATCGCTCCAGCTCCGTTTCAGAATCGCCGTGTTGAAGCGGATGACGCTGGTGGGGTTGTTGATCTCGTGGGCGATGTTGGCAGCCAGAATCCCCAGGGACGCCAGACGGGCGTTGCTGATTGCCTGCACCTCCAGGGAGTGCTGCTCTGTAATGTCGGTGGCGATCACCATCGCTTCCGGATTCTCATCGTCGACCTGAAGCGGCACGAGGCGCACCTCCCAACACCGTCCGTCCCGATCCATGAAGCGTTTCGAGCCGGGCCGGCCACACCGGTTGGCAAAGAGCTGATTCAGGGCCTGCTCGAACCACCCTCTCTCCTCGGGAGGAAAGAGCGTCCGGGCGTTGGTAATCGGTGCGCCGGGGTCGCCATGGGCAGCCGGTTGGCGATTGATCAGGGTGACGCTGCCATCCTGACGCACGGACATGATGATATCCGGGGATTGATCGAAAAGAATGTGCAACTGGTTGCGGGAGGCCTGAAGCTGGACGGCCATTCTCTCCCGCAGCCACACCTCTCGACGCAACTTGAAGGAGTAGACGGCAAACAGAACGGTCAGAAACAGACCACCTACCAACAGAAGCCACGGCCCTTCCTGGAACTCGATGGCGGAGCGATAGTGCCGGGTCGGGGCGCAGGTGATCGACCAGTGGCGGTCGGCCACAACGATGCGCTGTTCCAGTGTGTAGGCGGTGGGTTGGTCCCAGCGGTGGTGTGCGTGGAGAGTGAGCGTGCTCTCCTCCTCCGGTCGCTGCGGATCCTGTATCCGGCATGCCACACCTCGCGGCGGCACGGTTGCCATCGCCCGCGCCACCAGCGTCGGGATGTGAATCACCGCTGCGATATCTCCCAGCAATCGGTTTTCGGAACCCTCTCCTCCCTGCACTGATCGGGGCGCATGGACCGACACGGCAGCGAGCACACCATACGCCCGTGTCTCCTGTTTGTTGCCCAGCGGCAGACGATCACTCACTACAGGGTGTGGGCCAGTACCCGGATTTCCCAACACGGAGCGCCAAGCCGTCAGCAGTCTCGCTTCCGACAGGGGGCGCTGCCGTTCGTCGGCGAGCCGCCACGAGATTTGTGCCTCTGTCGCCACCCTCTCCGGCACCCAGAGCAGAGCTTCCACGCCGGGCAGGTGGGTGGAGAGTTGCCGGTGCAGTATCGTCAACGCTGTGTCATCAAGGGATCCGGCGTGGAGAGCCCGGTGCTGCGTGCTCTGAGTCAGAGCCGAAAGCCCACGGTCCAGCGTGGTGGCGAGGGCGTTGATCCGGCTGCGTGCGACCCACTCGAACTCCATTTTCAGCCGTTCGTTCAGCTCCGTGTGGGCAAAAAAGAAGGAGAACAGAGAGAAGAGCAGTCCAAACCCGAGAATGGCCTTGATGATATGTACTTCATAGGGTCGGCGTAGCTGTTCGAGAATCGGGGAAAACCCATCCTCATCACTGCTGGGTTGGGCCATGAGAGCACACCTCCGAGACGGCTATCCTGTGAGAAATGCACGTTACCTCACTTAGGGCGGTTTCGAGCTAATTGAGGACACGCCCAAATTGAGGACGCGCCCAAGACTCTTGCCAGGGTAGCAGGAGTTCCTCTGCTTTCCCATGACGCGATTCGATGGTTGCGGGGTGCAGCAAATGCTGCACCCTCACCAAACCGTGCATTCAGAATAAACAATCACGATAACACTATGTTACATGTGTAACTCTCTTGGGAGGTGTCGCAGATGCTGCATGGGGATGGCGGGACGATTACGTAGAAATAATCACACTATATGATTGATGCTATTAATGAAACACTATCAAACCAGCCGTGGCATGAAAGGTGTAATGAAAGAGGGTAAGAAGACACTGTTCACGATGCGCCATGGAGCACGCCATGACCCTCTCATCCAAGCAGCACACCCACTGGGTCTCCCTCATGCTCGACTGGATGGGCATGCTCTCGGCGCTGTTTGCCGTTGTCTTTCTCATCATCACCCTGGGGACGGAGATGTTCTGGTGGGCGCTGGTGATGGCCGGTGCGGTCTCTCTCTACATTCGGTGGCTGTCGACGATCACCATCGATGACGAACCCACCGCCAAGGAGGCCAGCACCACCCGTTCCCATGACGATGCGCAGGTGCAGTCCAGGCACAGGCACTGACGGCGTCCGCTGCAGAGTGGTGTGAATCGTCACCCCTTGGCGCGGGCTCCCTACACTACACAAGGAGGTTACCATGAACAGCCGCACACTCCCCATCCCACGTTCGGTACTTCTCGTCATGGCCGGAGTGTGGTTGTTGTTGCCGGCCACGGGAGATGCGTTGGCATCCTCCATGGATCTGGCCAGTGCGAAACAGGCGCTGACCGCCTCCGGCTCGGAGATCAATTTCGTCAAGATGGCCATCGAGCTTCTGGGTGGGCTGGCGCTCTTCCTCTACGGCATGGAGCAGATGACCGCATCTCTGAAGGCGATTGCCGGCAATCGCATGAAGTCGATTCTCGGCACGCTGACCACCAATCGGGTCACCGGGGTGTTTACCGGTGCCTTTCTGACGGCGATCATTCAGTCCTCCTCGGTCACCACGGTGCTGGTTGTTGGCTTTGTGAGTGCGGGTCTGCTCTCCCTCTCCCAGTCCATCGGCATCATCTTCGGGGCGGAGATCGGTACCACCATCACTGCCCAGATCATCGCCTTCAAGGTGACTAAATACTCTCTGGTGATGATCACTGTCGGATTTCTGATGATGTTTCTCGCCAACACCGAGCAGGTACGTGGTGTCGGCAAGGTGGTGTTGGGGCTCGGGCTGGTCTTTTTCGGCATGACCGTCATGAGCACTGCCATGAAACCCCTGCGCACCTACGCGCCGTTCATGGAGCTGATGATCAACATCGAAAATCCCTTGGTGGGGATTCTGATCACCGCCGGGTTCACTGCCCTGGTTCAGTCCTCTTCCGCGACCACTGCCATCGTCATCGTGATGGCGAGTCAGGGTTTCATCTCTCTACAGGCGGGCATCGCCTTGGCCTTCGGGGCTAACATCGGCACCTGTGTTACTGCGCTGCTGGCTTCCATCGGTAAACCCAGGGAGGCGGTACGGGCAGCGTTGGTGCACATCACCTTCAACACCACCGGTGTACTGCTGTGGGTGTCGTTCATTCCGTACATCGCCGAGGTGGTTACCATGATCTCGCCGGTGGCGGAGGGGGTGACCGGTATGGAGAAACTGGCCGCAGAGACCCCGCGTCAGATCGCCAATGCCCACACCCTGTTCAACATCACGAATACACTTATGTTTCTGCCGTTCGTGCATCAGTTCGCCCGCTTCGTCACCTGGGTGATCCCCGATCCGGACGCCACGGTGACCTCTGAGAAGCGGGGTGCGGTTCCGCATCTCAATCCCGGCATAATGAACACCCCCTCACTGGCCATGCCTCTGGTCCGGCGTGAAATTCACCATCGGCTGGGGCAGCCGGTACGGGAGATGTTTCGGGAGATCGTTCCGGCGATCCTGAATCGGGATGCTGCCGGGTTGCAGGCGATCCGACAGCGGGACGAGGAGGTGAATCTCAACTACAAACGGGTGTTGGGCCAACTGGTGAAGATCGGTGGTCATCACACCAACCGTTCCCAGACCGGTGAGTTCCATGCCCTGATGTCCATCACCAATGATCTGGAGGATCTCGGAGATGCGATCAAGGTCAACTTCGTCCATCTGGGAGAGCAGTGTGTTCGGCAAAATCTCCATTTCGATAGCGACACCACCGGCATGATCGAGGCGTTCCATCTCGAAACGCTTGCCGCCCTGGAGGACGCGTTGTGTGTGGTCGCCGATCAGAATAAAGCCGACATGGCGCGGTTGCAGGCGCGTCTGCCACGAATCCAGGAGTTTTCGGGGCGGGCACTGGCCAAGACGACCCAGTCGCTGATCGAGCATCCCGAAGAGATGGAGATCTACCACATGCAGATGGAGCTGCACGATAAGTTCCGCTGGGTGTTCTATCGTGCCAACCGCATGGCGACGGCGGCGATGGATCACCCCATGCCGGACGAAGGGCAGGAGCAGACGCCCGTCGGGCCGATCTTCCCCAAGAAGGTGGTGTCGGCAGGGCACGGCATGCAGTAAAGGTGAGGTCTGGCCGGTCAGGTTTGAAATGTGTGGTTTATTACTACTCTGGTCCAGGGTAGGAGGTCCGAGGAGTTTGAGGCAGCACCTCAAAGGTGTTGCCTTCTTTTTTTATCAACAGTTAGTGTGCGCGGCATGTGGCTCAGAACCGAACTGATAGGCAAAACCAAACTGATAGGCAAAACCAAACTGATAGGCAAAACTAAACAAGATCCGTGTAGCTGAAATTATGACACTTTATGCCCTTTGTCAGGAAAATGTAAGCAGTCGTATGGTATATTTTAAGATTGACGGTGTGTTTGAGAAATCTACAATGAGGTTCTCTTCACAATAACGCATGAGGGTGCCATCACAGTCTTTGATCGTGGTTAATGTATGAAATAGATGCTTTTTTTTCATGGTGAGCAAGAGGATATCTGAAAGAGATGAGAGCGTTTACCTCGTTGTGTTGATCCGATATGTTCGTGTTCGGCAGAGTGTATATGGAATCCGTCTGAGCACCTTCGTCTTCGCATTGCTGGTTTTATTCCTATTCCAGCAGACAGCTTACGCTGTACAGTCGCCAACAGTTTCGCCGAGAAGACGTGAGATCCTGGTTGACCCTCAGGTTATCATGGATCGCGTTACTGTTGAGGAAGTGACTTTACCGTCAATTATACATAAGGTGCTGAACAGGCTACCAAGCACTCCCTATTCTCCGCTCCCCTTTCCTCCCCCCCTCTCCAAAACAGATAAGATCGTTCTGCCCACAGCGCTTCCCAGAAGGCGCAACCTGCTCGCCTATGACTCGGTGGATAGCGCCTCTCCCCGGTATCAGAGACCGCGTTTGCCGATCTCCTCTCCAAAAAGACGCCAGCAACTGCAGAGTCCCGTGGCTGGAGAAGGATTCCTTTCACTGGCAAGTGTCCGCCTGCCGTCTGCCCTGCCTTTGAACAGAGCAGCACTGCCAAATCGTCTGCCCTCCTCGCCGCTTTCAAAGACGCAGAGAGAGTCGTTGCCGACGATCTCTCCAAGAAGGCGCGCTGTTCATTCTTTTCAATCGACACGCATTTCCACTGTCAATCTGACGGAAGTGGTCTTGCCGGAGGTGAATCCGAGGAAGCAAGAGAAAAAGTCAACCACTGAGGCTGCCAAAACCCCACTGCCGAAGGCGACGCCACTCGCACGAGAGAAAGAGCCGTCAGTCGAGGTAGCGAAAACCCCACTGCCGAAGGCGACGCCCCTTGCACGTGAAAAAGAGCCGTCAGTCGAGGTAGCGAAAACCCCACTGCCGAAGGCGACGCCCCTCAGCCGTGTGCAAGAGTCCTCTGCAGAGGTGGTTAAAAGGGCTTTTTCCCAGGTGAGCCCACGTAAGCGCGTGCAAAGTGCTTCTGTCAACGCGGCCAAGACGGAACTTCCAGAGGTAGCACCAAAGAAGCAAGAGAGAGAACCCTCCATCACGGTGGCGAAAACGGTGCTTCCAGAAGCGAAGCCTCTCAAACGCAAGACGGAGCCGCCTGTTGAGGTTGCCAAAGCGGTCATGCCGGAGACTAAGCCGCTCAAACGCGACGTTGTTGTTGACTATTTTGAGTCCAACAGAGTATCTGGGCTGGAGAGAATTGAAAGACCGAAGCCCAAGCCCATGAAGCGCCTGGCCTCCGTGGAAGCTGCGTATCGGTCGTCAAAGGCAACGCCTTGGAAGCACGGTGCCGTTCCTGAACAACGGTTGGCAGGGCAGGGCAGTGAGGAGGCGTTGGATACCCAGTGGCCAGCCGTACAACCCAAGAGACGTGAAACTTCCCCGCTGTTGGAGCGCGGGCAGGAAGATCACGTTACGACGCCCGAAGTGTTGACCAAGAGCGACCGGAAAAGCGCCTCTCCTTGGACGAGCAGTGATGTTCCCGCACAGATGTTGCAAGGTGAGTCGGTGCGCGAGCAGGTACTCGAAACGTTGACGGATGCTCTCGCCCACCATGCAGAGTTGCCGGAACAGCCGAAAAAACAGACATCCACAACAGTGGCACGGGCCAAGCCCCGTTCAGTACAGCGCGTAACACGTGGATTGTTGCTGGATGAGCCGGTTGAGGAAGCGCCTTCCAAGGCACCGAGGGCGATCTCTCCAACGTTTGATATGACACCGTTTGCAGCGCCTGAAGAGTATGTGCTTCCCCCTCTGGAAGAGATGGATGAAGATCTGGCGGAATTGACAGCGGTTGAGACCTTCTCCATTGATGCTATCCAGGTGGTCGGCAGTACCGTCCTGTCAGAGCAGGAGATTGCTGAACTCAGCGCCCCCTATCTCAATCAGGCGGTGACGTTGGAAGAGCTCTACATGCTGCGTGACGCTCTGACTCGGCGCTATATCGACCGTGGTTATGCGACCTCAGGAGCCGTGTTGGAGGAGCAGGAGATCGGTGATGGGACAGTACTGATTCGCATCATCGAGGGCCAACTGGATCAGATCATCATCACCGGCAACGACAAACTGCGGGAGAGCTTCATCCGTGATCGCCTGCAACCCACCTCTTCGGGGCCTTTCAACGTCAAGGAGCTGGAGCAGCGTTTGCAGCTTCTGAGACAGCAGCCGATGATCGAGAACATCCGTACCGAAGTGCGACCGGGTGTTAAACAGGGGTTGGCCGTGCTCACCGTAACGGTGGAGGAGGCGAAACCGTTACAGCTCGGTGTCTCCTACGGCAACCGAAGTGCCCCCAACGTCGGCACCATCAGACGAGGGATCGAAGGAACCTACCATCCATTCGGTATTGGTGACATCTTCACCGCCAGTTTTGGCCGCTCCAGAGGTGCGGTGGAGTATAATCTCTCCTACAGCCTGCCGATCAACGCCAAGGATACCACTCTGTCGTTCGGTTTCAGTGAAAGCACCTCCGTGGTGGTTGTCGCTCCCTTTGCCGAGTTGAATATTACAAGTGAGAACACCACCTGGTACGCTGCGATTGAGCACCCGTTTTACCGCGACGTCAATCACGAGCTTTCCGCCTCCCTGAAGTGGCAGGGACGGGTGAGCCAAACCTCGCTGCTGGGGCTGCCCTTCTCCTTCACTGAAGCGGCCGACAGAGGGGAGACCCGGATCAACAGCGTGCATCTCGGACAGTCTTGGATCTATCGGGATGCCAGACAGGTGCTCACCACCTCCTCCGAGTTCAATCTCGGTGTTGCCATCGGTGATGTGACCGATAATCCCACGACGGCGGATGGCCAATATCTCGCCTGGCTGGGACGCAGTCAGTACGTGCGGCAGTTCGACTTTCTGGAGAGCCGGGCCATCGTCCGCTCCTCCCTGCGTCTGACCGATACGCCCATGCTGCCGACGGAGAAATTCACCATCGGCGGTTCCAGCACCGTGCGCGGTTATCGGGAGAGCGTCATCTCCCGCGATCAGGGCATGACAACAACCGTGGAGTGGCAGGTGCCGACGTCTCTACGCATGCCCTTTCCCTATGTGAGCGCACCGGACAGCGACGGTCAGGTCTCTTTGGCCGCCTTTTACGACTATGGCAAGAACTGGGATAAGATCGAGGACTCCACCGACCCTGAAGACCTCTCAAGTTATGGCTTCGGGGTGCTCTGGTCTCTGAACAAGAACTCCACCGCCTCCTTCTACTGGGGACGGCCTCTACGCAATGTCAAAGTATCGGGAGATAAATACTCTCAGGATCACGGTTACCACTTCAACGTCAACATAGCGACCTTCTGATGGCACACCGCCTGTTCACACTCATGCTGCTGATTGCCGTCGTGACCCTTCCAGCCACAGGTTGGGGAGAGGATGAGGCGGCGATGGTCGATGTGGACGAGGTGATCCGGCAGGTGGAAGAGATGGTGCCCCGTGCCGCCTCCCATCAAGCGGCGGGTCACTATGTGGAGGCGGGTGTCGCCTTGGGAGAGGCGCTGGCGTTGGCGAAAACCACCCCGTCACCTCTGGACAACGTCTATGTGCTGATCGCCCTGAGCGATTTTCATCTGGCGATTGGCCAGCGGGACCAGGCGATGGCCGACATCGAAGAGGGGTTAACGTTAATCGGTGATGAAAGTCAGCCCCTCCTGCACGCCAGATTGTTGAATAATCGCGGTAATGTTCATGTGGTCTCCTACCGGTTCGAGAAGGCGGAGCAGGACTATCGACAGGCGTTGGCACAGGCTGAAACGGCAGGGAATGGGGCGATGGTTGCCGATCTCCTGGCGAACCTCACCCAGGCGCTCTTCCAGTCGGGGCGCCACACCGATGCCGCTGCGATCCTGGAGAAGGCGGTAGAGGCGACCCGCCATCTGCCGAAAGATCAGCACACCGCCTTCGGAATGGTCTCTCTGGGAAAACTGGCCTTTACGCTCAAACTCCAGGAACAGACGCTCTCCTCACGGCTGATTCTGACCGCCCTGACCCTGTTCAAGTCGGCGGTGACGATTGCCAAACCTCTCAACGACGCGCGCATTCTCTCCTATGCCTACGGCTATCAAGGCCGACTCTACGAATATGAGAAGCGGTTCAAGGAGGCGGAGCATCTCACCAAGAAGGCGATCTTCTACGCCCAATCCGTCTCCGCTGCCGAGATTCTCTACCAGTGGCAATGGCAGAGCGCCCGACTGGCCCAGGCGCAGGGGAGGAGCACCCAGGCAATAACCGCGCTCCGCACGTCGGTGGCGACCTTGAGCATCGTCCGTCCCGATCTCTATCGGGGTCTGCGCAACGCCCCGGACTCCTTCAGAGATCTCATCGGGCCGATCTACTACCAGCTGGCTGACCTGCTGTTGCAGAAGGCCAACACGGTAGAGGATCCAGCCCTGCAAAAAGGGCTGCGGATCGAAGCACGCAACACCATCGAAGCGCTGAAGAGTGCCGAGATTCAGGATCTGTTTCAGGATGAGTGCGTCGCCGCGCTGAAGGCCAAGGAGACCTCCCTTGATACGGTGGCGGCGGATACCGCCATCTTCTACCCCATCCTGCTTGCGGATCGGGTGGAGCTGCTGCTCACATTGGCCGACGGGTTGCACCGCTTCTCGGTGCCGATCGGTAAGGCGACGGTTGAGGGGGAGGTTCAACAGCTGCGGGTGAAGCTGGAGGATGTGGCGAGCGACGCCTATCTTCCCCACGCACAACGTCTCTATCAGTGGTTGATCACGCCGATGCTCGACACACTGAAAGAGCAGAAGGTCGATACGCTGGTGGTGGTGCCCGATGGAGCGTTGCGGACCATTCCTCTGGGTGCTTTGCAGAGTGGAGATACTTTTCTGGCCCAGCAGTTCGCCCTGGCCACCACGCCGGGTCTCCGTCTCACCGATCCCAAAGCGCTGCCCCGTACCGATGTTCGAATTCTTGCCGGAGGGCTCTCCGAGGCAGTGCAGGGATTCTCCGCCCTGCCCAATGTGCCCAAGGAGCTGGAGACCATCCGCACCATCTTCCCCAGCGATGTGTTGCTGAATGAGCAGTACACCGTCGATGAGATCGTGCGCTCTCTGTCGAAGACCTCCTATCCCATCGTTCACATCGCTTCTCACGGTCAGTTCGACCGAGATCCGGCCAAGACCTTTCTGCTCGCCTACGACGACAAACTGACCATGAACACCCTGGAGCTGATGATCGGCCATGGCCGTTTCCGTGAGCAGCCGGTGGAGCTGCTGACACTTAGCGCCTGTCAGACCGCCGTCGGCGATGATCGTGCCGCTCTGGGTTTGGCCGGGGTTGCCATCAAGGCGGGGGCAAGAAGCGCCCTGGCGACGCTCTGGTTCATCGATGATGCGGCGACGGCCACCCTGGTGGCGGAGTTCTACCGTCAGTTGCAGAACCCGAAACTCTCCAAGGCGGACGCTCTGCGCAACGCCCAGAGTCTGTTGATCAAGGATCCACGCATGCAGCACCCGGGGTTTTGGGCGGCGTTTATCCTGATCGGCAACTGGTTGTAAGGCATATGTAAGAGGGAATGGAATACGATGGATTGGGTGTGTTGGTAGTATTCATACACAGCGGGTCATTGCTTGAGACACTCTTCGGCAGTCATCGGCTTAGCATTGCGTCGTTAAATCGGTGACGGATCAACATTTTCGTAGAGTGGTCTTGAGGGGACTTATGGACGGCTTTCGTTTGTTTAAGCGGTATGCAGCTGTTTCTTGTGGTGTGCTGTTTCTGTTTGGCACTGCATTGAATGGGCACGCGGGAGGTGTTGTCTTGGATGGCACGCTCGGAGCGGCTGGCTCCATCCCCAATTCAAGTGGTACGTTCAGCATTCTTCAGGGATATGGGACGACCTCTGGTACCAACCTGTTCCACAGCTTCAGCAGTTTTAATCTCGACAACGGGGAGACTGCCGATTTCCAGGGCAGCGGCATCACCAACATCATTTCACGGGTGACGGGTGGCTCGTCTTCCACCATCAACGGTAGGATCAGGTCCAGTATCGCCGGAGCCAATCTCTACCTGCTCAACCCCAACGGCGTCATTTTCGGCGAGTACGGTAATCTGGACCTCAGCGGTTCGTTTCATGTCACGTCGGCAGACTATCTGAATTTTGGCTCCGGCAACCGGTTTAATGCCAACCCCGTGACGACCAGCCAATTGGTCTCGGTGGATCCGGTCTCCTTCGGTTTCCTTGACGCCACCCCCGCTCCGATCACTTTTCAGGGAACTGGTTCCCTTCTGTTCAAACTCTTGCTTTCCAATCATCCAGGCATGGAGGTTGGCACCGGTAAGACCCTCTCGGTGATCGGGGGAGATATCTCGCTTCTTGGATTAGGTGACAAATATAACTATGCCGCTGCCTATAATAATTTGAACTACGAGGTAATGACCCGCCTTCAGGCACCGGGAGGGCGTATCAATATTGCGAGTGTCGCCTCTGCTGGCGAGGTGACCATCGGTGCCTCGGATCTGACACTCGGTGATGGACAGGTTGGCGGTGATATCATTATGAACAATCGCTCCTACCTGCGTGTTAGCGGTGACGGTACAGAAGGTATCTACATCCGTGGTGGCACCATGGATATCAACGAAGGCCTGATGGACAGTTACGAGTTCGCTGGTGGCGACGCAACGATCGATATCCGCCTCCAGAAATCATTGACAATGAGCAACAGAACTCAAATCTGGCTGGAGAATTCCGGGACCTCTGACGCTTCCGGGATTGTGCTGGAAGCTCCGACGATTAGCCTGGACGGTTACTATACAACTCTATACTTGATGAATGAGTCAGCCAGTAAGGTCGGAAGCTTTAGCATAACGGCTTCCGAGAGTCTTTCAATCAATGACACCCTTGTCTATTCAGGGGCCAGCGATTCGGGGGCTGGTGGTGACATCGTTATTACCACACCCGATCTCACCGTCAGTTATGAGAGTATAATCATAAGTGCAGTCTTACAGGGAGGGACTGGGCGGGGAGGTGATCTCATCGTGAATGTTGACACCTTGGATATTGATTCCCAGGGTTCCAGCTATTGGGAGAACGGGATTTACTCCTTCACTGTCGCTGGTTCGACCGGAGACGCTGGGGACATCATCGTCAACGCCTCGGAGAGTGTGATTATCCAGGGCAACAAGAGCACCATCTTATCCAAGACGAGGACGAGTGGAAAGAGTGGGGTCATCTCCATCACGACTCCTGAATTGACCCTTGATGATACCGCTACGATCATCACGCGTGCGGAGTCTTCCGGCTCGGCTGGGGACATCACCCTGAAGGTGGCAACACTCGGTATGAATGCTTCCATCTATGGAGATACCCAGATTAAGTCCAGCACAGTGGAATATGGCAATGCGGGGGCCATTACTATCACGGCCACGGACTCCATCTCGATGACCGGCGTAACGTCAAGCTATAGGTATGCTGGTATCTATACAGACGCTACTGATGTAAACAACCCGTATGTGGATGATATCACCCCCACAGGCCGTGGTGGGGATATCACGATCACCACGCCGAAACTCACCATGTCGACCGCTCAGATTGCGACGGGAACAAGGGGGGCCGGTGCTGTTGGCGACATCTCGATGACGTTGGATGCTCTGTCAATGACCGGTTCCTCCACCATCTCCAGCAGTACACTTGGCGATGGAGCAGGTGGTGATCTTGTCATTTCGGCATCCAAATCCATCACCATGGTAGGTGACGGCGTTTATAGTGGTGGTATTTATTCAAACAGCGGTGGATCTGTCTTTACGAGCGAAGAGAGCTTTGGCAGAGGAGGCGAAGCGGGCGACATTTCCATCACAACGTCTGATATGGTGATGCGAAATGGATTTAGTATCTTATCGGAAGCGTCCTACGCCAACGATGCCGGCAACATCACCCTGGATGTTGACAGGCTTTCAATAACCTCCGCTGCCAAGTTAGCGATGATTGGTACGAGAACATACGGATTGGGTCGGGGCGGTGATATAACGATTACGGCTTCCGAATCTGTTGTTTTGGCCAGTACTCAGGCATCCATCGCTAATATCGGTGCGGGGAGTTGGAAGGTCAATGGTCCAGGCTACACACCGGGTGGTGATGGTGGCAATATTGCGATTATAACGCCGGATCTTACGTTAAATCCGGGAGGCGGCATCAGTGCCTTGACTCAAACTGACGGAGATGGCGGATCAATCACCTTGACGGTGGACACGTTGAGCATTACCGCTGGGAATACATATCACACGGTCATCTCTACCAACACTTGGGAGGGTGATGGGGATGCTGGTGATATCACTATCACAGCGTCTGAATCAGTTTCTATCACGAGAGGGGATGACTCGATCTGGCACTTGGCCGGTATCAGTTCGGAAGCTAAAGCGGGGACAACGGGGAATAGCGGCGATATCTCCATCACGGCACCTGACCTTTCCGTTAACACAGGTGCCTATATCAGCGCCAGTACCGAGATCTCAACCACAGGAAGTAGCGGCTCAATCACCCTGGATGTAGATACCCTGACCATAGCAGGCGGTAATGGTGTTCCAACCGAGATTACCGTCAACACGGATGGTGATGGCGATGCCGGCGACATTGTGATTACAGCCGCCAAGTCGGTTTCAATGACAAGAACGGATACGTCAGTGGGAGGGTTTAGCATCATCAGCTCCAATGCTGGCGTCGACGCCATTTCGGATGGTAAGGCAACCACTGGTGATGGCGGTAATATTTCGATTACAACACCTGAGCTTGATCTCAATGCAGGATTTATTCAAGCACTTGCCGCCTCCATTGGTGAGGGGGGATCGATCACAGTGGACGTGGATAGTTTGACAATGACTGGGGATGCGGTCTACGGATCTGGAATCTCTGCCACGACCTATGGAACGGGTGCTGGTGGAGAGATTGTCATTAAGGCGACTGATTACGTCTCTCTTTCATCTTTGGAAGGGAGCGAAGAAACAACCATCAGCGTCAGTTCAACCCTATTGAAAGGCTCGACAACAGGTGGTGGTAGTGGTGGCAGCCTCACACTCACAACAGATTCTCTCATCCTCGACGACGGCGGTGTCATTGAGGCCAAGGCGTACGCTTCCGGAGCTGGTGGCAACATCCTCCTTAATGTGGGTAGTTTGTCCATCACCGGTGGTACCTCGACTGCCGAAACCGGTATCTATGCAGATAGCCACAGTTCAGGAGCGGGTGGTAACATCACGATCAATGCAGACAGCTCGGTGTTGATCTCCAAGAACGGTGATTCGGGAACCGGAATCTCCGCCAGTACCGGCACGGCCCATACCAAGGGAGCACACATTGGCGATGACGGTAGCGGTGGTGCCGGCGGTAACATCACGATCACGGCGTCCTCACTCACCCTCACCTCGGATGGCGGTATCGGCGCCCAGACCGAAGGCAGCGGGGATGGGGGCAACATCGCCCTGACCACGACCAATACCAACATCAACAGCGGCGGCAGGATCTTCTCCGACAGCACCTCCTCGGCGGATGATGCCGGCGCGGCTGGCGACATCACCTTGGTCGCATCGAGCACCCTCTACATCGACAACGGATCGATCACCCTGGAGTCGGTCAACGCCGACGGTGGTGATATCACCATCCTGGTCACCGACACCATCGGTCTGACGGACGCCACCATCTCCACTTCGGCCAACGGTGGCTCCGGTAGTGGCGGCAACATCTTCATCGACCCGATTGTCTTCTACATGAAAGGCGGAACCAGTATCACCGCCGACGCCGTGGGTGGTGCTGGCGGTGGTATCACCATTGTCGCCCAGAACTTTTTCCAATACCCCGGCAGCACCATCAGCGCCTCCTCCGCATTCGGTCTCAGCGGCACCGTTGATCTTGACACCCCTGATTCCACTGTCGCCGATAGCCTCGAAGCGATGCCGGACAAGGTTTTTGACGCAACCGCTCTGATGCGAGAACGGTGTAGCACCCGTGGTGGGGGAGGGGGCAGCCACTTCGTCATCAGTGGCCGTGGCGGCATGCCCACCACACCGGGTGATCTTCGTGCCAGCTCCTCCGCACCGGTCGGTTTGGCCGGTGGTATGGGATCGGGTGGCGTGCTGCGTGTGAGCGGCGGAAGCGGCGGTGGTGGCGGGATGGTTGCCAGCGTTTCCGTGCTTCAAACCGGCTGTTCGTTGTAATCGCAAATGGTATCACTGCCAGGAGATAGACGGATGATGGCCAGGATAGGTTGGCGCTCTCTGAGTGTTCTTGCTCTGATGGTTCCCGGAGCGGTTCAGGCACAGGACTGCACCCTTGCCGATACCCTCTACGAGCGCTCCCGGAGGAGCCCCGAGCAGCGTTTGGCACTCCTGACCGAGGCGCACGAGATCTGTCCCACCCATGTAAAGGTCATCAACAACCTGGCCGTTGTTCTGGAGAACAGGGGTGAGTTGGCTAAAGCCGAAGCGCTCTACCAGGAGGCTGTCCGCCTCCAACCCTCTCTGATCGCTGCCTATGCCGGGTTGGGGGATGTGCAGGCTGCCACGGGTCGCTATCGAAATGCCGCCGCCTCCTATCGGCTGTTTCTTGATCTGCTCAAGGCGGAGCGTCAGACCGGTAATAGCTCACCACTGCTCAAGCATGAAGAGGCTTACCGGAAGAGATTGATCACTGCGCAGGCGAAGGTGGATAACACGCAGGTGATCCCTGCCTCTGAAATCGTAGACGCCCTCGCTGGACCTGCCATCGTTTCGCAGGGAAAGCGCGGTCTCCAGAGGCGGGTACGTCTGCCCACCATCGATACCCACATCCACTTCGCCACCAACACCGACCAGATTGAAGAGGCGTCACGGGAGCAACTGCTTCAGATCGCCCAGGCGTTGAACGCCTCATCTCTGGAGACCTTTACAATTCGCATCGATGGTCATACCGATGCCCAAGGGTCGGACAGCTACAATCAGGGGCTCTCCAAAAGACGGGCGGAGCGGGTTCGACAGGTCTTGATCGAACTGGGGATCTCCGAAACCCGTCTCGAAGCGCTGGGCCGGGGAGAGAGTACTCCCATCGCCTCCAATGACGATGCGCATGGCCGCGCGCTCAATCGCCGCGTTACCTTCGTCAATCTCGGGCAACGGTGAAGGGGATCACTCCGCACGCAGCGGCAGGGCATCGATGCGCCCTTCATGGAGTGTTACGGGGAGGCGCTTCAGCAGGTTCTGAATATGGAGAATCTCTCTCTGGCGTTTGATCTGCTGGAGGAGTTCTCTCTCGATGAGAGGACGAACCTCCGCCAGTGGCCGGTAGTCGCCGGGGCGTTTTTCCATGAGCTGCAACAGATGCCACCCCTGAGGGCTGGCAATGGGCAGGCTGATGGTGCCGGGCTGCATGGACTGAACAATGGGCACCAGTCCGGGCATGAGCTGATCGAGTGGCAGCCAGCCCATATCCCCTCCCTCTTCAGCACTGGCCCGATGATCCGAATGGGTTTTGGCTAGGGAAGAGAAGAGGCTGGGCCTGTCCTGGAGGGCATTGAAGAGAGTTTTGATCTTCTGTTCGATCTCGGCTTGGTGCGCTTCAGACGCAGTATCGGGTACCGCCAGATAGATCTGGGCGATGTGAACGTGGTCGGTCTGGCGAAAGCGCTCTCTGTTCTGTTCATACCACCTCTCCACAACCTG
Source organism: Magnetococcales bacterium (assembly GCA_015231265.1). Lineage (GTDB taxonomy): Bacteria > Pseudomonadota > Magnetococcia > Magnetococcales > JADGBX01 > JADGBX01. The sequence continues at coordinate 38,358 of JADGBX010000003.1, forward strand.
ATCGGAGGGTGGTTTCAAGCCGGCGCGGGATTGTTGATCCATGTAGCGAGCAACCAGAGCCTGCTCGGCAGCACGCTGCATCAGAAACTGGCTCTCAGGGTGGCGGTCCACCCCTTTTAGAATAGCCTCTTTGAGGAGATAGCGTTTGATCATCTCCTCTTTGACCAGTTTGTAAACATCTTCCGGTTGATTGGCCAATCGTGCGGCCTCATCCGCTCCCTTGGAGCGGATGAGAAGAGCCACTTCGTCAGCAAGGAGCTGTTTATCCCCCATCTGGGCGACGATTGACGATGGAGCGTCAGGTGCGTGCGAATCCATCGTCCCGGACGTTCCCGTCTGTTGGGAGCCGGTCTGACAAGCGGTGAGCACGAGCGACAGCAAGATCGGGACAAGGGTTCGAAGGCGCAATCGAGAGCGGACCATTGAGGATGGCTTTCATGCGGAATTGGGCTCGGAACGACTGGTGGTCAAGCCGCCGCCCAGGGGGGATGGAATCAAATAGTATGATTGGAAATGTCTCATGAAACACCATATTTGTCAATCTGTTGAGTCTCTTTCGTCGTGGTGTGCCTTGGCGGTGGTTCGCCCATGAAGGTCTGGAGATGTGTGGCGTTCGTCTTGGGGTTGGTGGTGGCGGTTCTTGCCGTTCCGGTTGAGGCATCCGAGGCTCCTGCTACGCGGCGCGTTGCCCTTGTGATCGGTAATTGGCACTACACGAACTCCCCGCTGTTCAATCCCGAGCACGATGCGCAGGGCATGTCTGACTCTTTGAAGCGGTTGGGCTTCGATGTGATCTACCGAACCAACGTGGATAAAAAGGGGTTTCGGCAGGCGGTCAGAGCGTTCGGGGACGCTATTAGGGGCGCCGGTGTCGGGCTCTTCTATTATGCTGGCCATGGCATTCAGGTGAATGGGCAGAACTATCTGATCCCGGTCGGTGCCGATATTCAGCGGCAAGACGAGGTGATCGACGAGGCGATCGCGGCCAATCTGGTGTTGCGAAAGATGGAGCGGGCGAAAAACCGTCTGAACATCGTGATGTTGGATGCTTGCCGTGACAATCCGTTCACACGCAGTTGGCGAACGCGGGGAGGGCGTGGCCCTGGTCTCGCGCAAATGGATGCGCCGAGCGGAACGATCATCTCCTATTCGACCTCTCCGGGGTCGGTCGCCTCGGACGGCACCGGCAAGAATAGCCCCTACACCAAACATCTCCTGCACAACATGAAGGTGCCGGGACTGGCGATTGAGCAGCTGTTCAAACGGGTTCGCATCGGAGTTGATGAAGAGACGGCGGGACGGCAGACTCCTTGGGAGTCCTCTTCATTGAAAGGGGATTTTTTCTTCACGCCTGGCAGTCAGGGTTCGCATGCTCCAGCATCGGCTTCCTCGATAGGTCCGTTTTCTGACGAAAGGGAGGCTCAGGAGAGCCTGGATGGGAGGATCGCCCGCCTTTCGCAAGCCCTCATGAAATCTGCTCGAAACAGATCGGTCTACGTCCACCCCATCGTGGAGTCTACACAGCGCTATGCTTCCGATTTTTCACGCTATTTAACGCTAAGAATCAAGACATTCATGGTGAACTCCAGATCAGTCACGGTGATGGATGGCAGCCAACTGCTTGCCCTTCTGGCACGTCATCAACAGGAGAGTTCGGTCCAGAGAGTGTTGGGGAGCGGAGGCCGTATCGATGAGGCCTCTCTGCTTGGAGCCGATCTGCTGCTGGATGGGATCTACTTCGTCAATGACACGTCGGTGGATGTCACCCTCTCTCTCAAGACACTCTCCGGTGAGACCGTGACGACGATTGATGAGAGCTTTCCCAAAGCGCGCATCACAATGCCTCTCGATAATGCCGAGCTGAAAACCGTGGCGCGCATCGCTGATACGGTCCAGCAGTCCGGTGATGCCGATGTTGTCCATCTCAGCACCACCCGTGGTGGAAGGCATCCCGTCTACCTGGAGGGGGAGACCATCCAGTTCATGACACGTGTGACACGTCCGCTGTTCATCTATCTCTATGGTTACAACGCTAAGGGTGAGGTGGTGCGGCTCTATCCGGGTGATGGCGAGCAGCAGGTTCCTTTGCGTCCCGGGCGGGTGCATCGAACACCCGATGACGATGACTCTTGGGAGATCGGTGTTACCCCTCCATTCGGAACCGATACTGTGAAACTGTTTGCCAGTACCCAAGCGTTGCCCGTTCCCCGCTTGGATCAAACAGTCGCTTCCAAGCGCATTGAAACCGTTGGGCAGGGTGTTTCACGTACAAGAGCGATTAAGCCGAGCCCATTGTCCAAAAGAATCAATCCTGTGGATCTTGTCGACTACTTTCGGGAGCAGGCACGTCGATTGGATGCTGAACTGTTTGAAGATAGCGTTGTCGTTGAGACTCGTAAGTTGTAACTCATTGAAAGGTCAGGTCTATGTCTCATATAAAGTGCTTCAGTCACTCTCTCGGAGTGCTCACTATTGCCCTCTTTGTTCACATTCTCATGCTTCTTCCCATTCAGTCGCTGGAAGCGGCCAATATCGGGGAACGATTCGGGGATTGGATGCATGAGTGTGAGGCGGTTGCTCCAAACAAGACCAACTGTTTCATCTCCCAGACACAGGTGATGAAGGAGAGTGGAAAGCTGGTTGTGTCAATCGTCATGGGCAAGTTGGGGGCAGATCGACAACCAGGCATTCTCGTGACCGTACCGATCAGCATTTTTCTCCCCTCGGGTGTTGTTGCTAAGATTGACGAAGGCAAACAGTTCGACCTGTTGCTTCAGAAGTGCTTCCCGGCAGGCTGTCGAGCTACCGCCGCGCTTACAACTGCCCAGCTTAGGGCATTGAAATCCGGCAATAAGATATTCATTGCCTACAAGAATACCCCCCGTGCCGAGCCCATTGTTCTTCCAGTTTCTCTAAAAGGGGTCACCGCGGGGTTTGCAGCTATCGGAATGTGAGGTGGTTCCACACTATCGGAACACTGAAAACCGAACTGAGTGGTGATTGAGGTGGGTACACTTTTCCGGACACCAATTTTCAGGGAAAATGAGACTTCCCTGAAAGAGAGGTGTCTTGATGAGCAAACGTCGTTTGAACAGGTATTCCCAGGCGTTCAAAGATTGGGCTGTTGAGCTGCTTGAAAGTTCGGATCTTTCGGTTGCTGAGGTTGCCAGACAACTGGATATCAGCCCGAAGAATCCCTACAACTGGCGCTCCAAAACCAGCGCAGACAGATCCGGGAACAAGAGTGCAGAGCAGAAGGATTTGCTGAGTGAGAACATCCAACTCCGCAAAGAGCTTGTACGACTCCAGGAAGAGCAACTCATCTAAAAAAAGCGTGTGCGTACTTCGCCAGAGACGTCCGGTGAGGTACGCCTTTGTTCAGAGGCAGAAGCGTGATCACTCCGTTGAAATGCTCTGCCGCATGTTGGACATCTCTAATAAGTGGATACTACGAGTGGATGGCCGGTCATGGCCGCCGTTGCCACTGTCGAAGATGGTATTAGTGATCATCCCCCGGCTCTGCCATGTTTGCCATACTGCGGCGCCATGCCCGTTTGATGCCATAGTCACCCACATACATTTCTGCTTACCGTTGACAATCTCTCTGACCCGTGGCCAATTACCTGTGTCTAATCAAAAAGAAAGGAGTTGAACCAATGAGTGTGACCAAAGCTGACATCACAGATGCCGTCTATAATCGCTTCAACTGTTCCAAAAAAGAGGCAACAGCTCTGGCCCAAGAGATGTTGGATATTATCTCCTCAGCCCTTGAAAAGGGTGAAGATGTTAAGCTCAGTGGTTTTGGAAACTTTCATCTTAAAAAGAAAGCGGAACGCCCTGGGCGCAATCCTCGGACGGGCAAAGAGGTGACAATCTCTGCCCGAACCGTGCTGACTTTCAAGCCAAGCAAGCTTCTAAAAGACCTTATAAATCAGAAACCCTGACAGGAAGTAAGGAGCATCCCGTGGGTAAGATTATAAGAATCGAGAATCCTTCCCAAGAAGAACTCACACGTCTTGATGTGATAAGCTGGCCAATCTGGGAGAAGGAGATCTCCACCTTTCCGTGGACCTACGACGCGACAGAGACCTGCTACTTTCTGGAAGGCGATGTCACCGTCACCACCGACGATGGCGAGTCGGTCACCATGGGCAAAGGGGATCTGGTAACGTTTCCGGCTGGTATGTCCTGTACCTGGGATATCCGTCAGCCGGTTCGTAAGCACTACACTTTCGAATAAGTGATCTGATCAAGATTTCCCCAGCTCGGAAATATGAGCTGTAACCCTCTACAGAATAGATTGGAGATGATCGATGGCAGACATTTGGAACAGCTTCACCAGTTGGGTAACGGGTCTCCCCATGTTTCTTCAGATCGTAGTCGCTATCGTCATGGCGCTAATCATCTGGAAGATCATCAAGAAGATTTTTTAAGTGTGTATGCTCTACATATTAAACCGTTTACAATAATCAGTATTCGAGTCTGGACTGCAATGTCACAACATGATCAAATAGATCCATTCATGATGTGCTGTTTGATTGTGTGGGGTGTTTGGATTGGGGGGTAGAAACAATGCAGTGTGCAGTCTGTATTGAAAAAGGCAACAATCGGTGTGATGTCTCAGGATTTGATTGCTCAAAGGGACGATTGGACACATCGTCTTATCATGTTGCCGAGAACCAACCTTTTCACCGTTTCAGCGATAAAATCAAAACAGAATCCCCTGGAATCGTTCTTTCCAGGGTTGAAGAAATCATCGCGTTTTGCCGTAAGGCTGGGTACAAAAAGATCGGCATTGCCCTCTGCATAAGATTCGGTGAGCACGGCTATCAACTCTCCCGGATCCTGAAGAGGCACGCCTTCAAGGTTGAGTCCGTCTGCTGCAAAGTCGGTGGACTACAGAAACCGGATTATGGTGTCGATGTAGCCGAGGGGGATTCCGCGACCATTTGCGCCCCTGCCGGACAGGCGGAAATATTGAATAGGGCGGGAACCGATCTAAACATCCAGATGGGTCTCTGTGTGGGCCATGACATTCTATTCACAAAATATTCTGAAGCCCCTGTCACAGTCCTTGGTGTCAAGGATCGAGCCACAGATAATAATCCTCTAACTGTTCTCGTCGATCCGAAATGGAGAACACATTTTCAGATGTCGGCTCGAGCAGATCGCATCAGTAGAAACAGGGACGAATCCAAGGAGAATTATCTCCATATGATGATCAGTGAGCGTTCAGGTGGTTAGAGCGTGTTGACATTCAGCCCCTATCCGCGCTGGCTTGGCGCCAGCCCTTCGGGTTCGGACTGAAATAGCGTCATGCTGCGTTGTTCGTCGCTCATTGCAAGGTGAGGCGTGATCCGGTTCCTGGTTGTCGGGCAGTGCGCTGACGCTCAGCTATCACACAGCCAGGAGCACCACCGTCAGCCCGCTGATCAGTATCACTCTTCTCCAAATGCGCCGTTCTTCTCCAAGCACGACCTTCGTTATTCACGGATGGACACCCCAAATAGCATCCAAGCGATCACTTCTGTATGGAAGTGCTCCCTGCATATACGCCATTTCCTGGTTTTCTGGTGGAGCCGACGAGTATCTATAAGCACTCCATTCACCTCATTGAGGACACGCCCTAAATACACTGCAAGATACTTATGAAAGTGTAGTTCTTGATTTGATTGCATGTTATTGGCATTGATGGTGCATGTGCTCTCTAAATGTTCGTCAAATAATCTCATGAAAATATTTAACGAACAAATAGGATCCTGGTGTATCCGGTGTAGAGCCTGATTTGCGTGAATGGGGGAGTTGCGGCTTCATGATGATTCGTATTGATCGCCATAGAATACATTGAAATGCCTGCAAATATTACTAAATCTCTTTGTGCGGTGGTTCTTCTGATAGGTACGCAAGGGTGCACGGTCGTACCCGTCCCCATTCCGGTGCAGGAGCGGGTCTCGACGGCGATTGCCGACCGTCATGCCATGTTCACTGCTCAGAAACCGATCGTGGCACCTTTGACGCTTTCCGAAGCCATGGCGCGCGCCATTGCGTACAATCTGGATCATCGCCTGAAATTAATGGAGGGGGTTCTTGCCAGCAATCAGCTGACTTCAGCACGTATGGAGCTTCTCCCCCGCTTGGCCGCTTCTGCCGGCTACATCAATCGCTCGAATCTGAACGCCTCGTCGAGTCGTACCCTGCTGACTGGCCGGGACTCTTCCGAACCCTCCATCTCATCCGATCGCAGTCAGGAGACGGCCGACCTGGCCCTGAGTTGGAACATCCTGGACTTCGGTGTCAGTTACTATCAGGCCAAACAGGAGAGCGATCGGCTCCTGATCACCCGCGAACGGCGCCGCAAGGTGGTGCACAATCTCATGAGAGAGGTGCGTTTGGCCTATTGGCAGGCTGCCAGTGCCGAGCGGGTACAGTCGCAACTGATCGTGGTTATGAAGCAGGCGGAAACGGCGCTTAAAAGCGCTCGTTTGATCGAAGAGGAGCGCCTTGGAGCCCCTTTGGCCGCCTTGCGCTACCGTCGATCCCTTCTGGAGATCATCCGGCAGTTGGAGGAGCTGAGTGCCGAGATGTCTCTGGCTCGGATCACCCTCTCCGCTTTGATCAATGTCGAGCCTGGGACGCCGTTTACTCTGGCCGGAGCGGATGAGTCTCCAACACCGGTTATTCTCCCTGATTTGGATCTGGAACAGCTTGAAAACCTGGCACTGTCGCAACGGCCCGAGCTGCGTGAAAAGGATTATGAGGTTCGCATCAATGCCACCGAGGTCAAAAAGACACTGGTGCGCATGTTGCCCGGTTTGGAGCTGAATCTGTCCGGAAACTACGACGGCAACAGTTTTCTGGTCAATCAGGGCTGGACTCAGGCCGGTTTGCGGGTGGCGTTCAATCTCTTCAATCTCTTCACCGTGTCGGACAAGGTTGCCGTTGTCGAGACACAGGGAGTGGTAACCAGAACACAGCGTATGGCCCTGACCATGGCGGTATTGAGTCAGGTCCATATCGCTTGGCAGCAGTATCATGCGGCGCTTCGGCAGTTTGAACATGCCGAAGAGTTGTTCGACGTGAACCGGCAGATGCTGACCCACATGATCAACCGTGGCAAGGTCGACATGCAGCACGGGTTGGAGGAGATTCGCAGTTCGGTCAATACGATCACCGCACTTCTGCAGAGAGACCAGTCCCATGCCCGCTGTCAGGAGGCGATGGGCCGACTCATCACGGCATTGGGTGTCGACCCCCTTCCCGAAACGATTGAATCCAACGATCTCGAAAGCCTCACCCGCATGATCGAAACGATGATGGTGCAGTGGGAAAAGGAGGGATTTGCACTACAAGAGGGAGTGGTGCTTGATACATCTCCAACTGTTTCGAGCGCTTCGCCGGTCGTCGATCCATCGGAGTTTTTGGGGGAAGCGAAGGAGATCCAACCGGGTCTGCATGGTCAGTCGGAGACGGTTGATCTGCCGGAAGAGCCGGGTCTGCATGATCAGTCGGAGACGGTTGATCTGCCGAAAGAGGGTGTGAAAACAGATTCTGAAATAGCCTCGGATCAGCACGAACGGTTGGAGACGTTTGACCCGTTGGAAGAGAGTGTGAAAACGGATTCTGAAAGACCCTTGGAACAGCAAGATTCCACTGAAAATGTCGCAGATGAATCCTCTGTGGAGTGGGTAGCCGTCGATACTGCTGTTGAAGCGGTAGAAGCCGATCATCCAGTTGAAGATGTTGTTGTCGAACCTTCCGTAGCAGAGGTTGCAGTCACGTTACCGGTTGCAGAGGGTGTCGAGAATGATCCTGTAGAAGATGGCAACGGGATGAAGTCTGGTTACGTTATTCAAGCCGGTGCCTATACCCGCATGCGTGATGCCCGGATGTGGGAGACGCGTTTGATCGACAAAGGCTATGCCCCCACGATCCACACCGTTCAAAACTCGGCTGGGGAGAGCTGGCACTTTCTCTACATCAAACGGTTCGAAGGTTTCTCGAAAGCGAGGAATTTCTTGAAGGATTTTACGAGAAAAGAGAACATGGACGCATTCATTCACCCGCTCGGTCCGTAGAGGCGACGCCTTCGATAGAGGCAGAATTGATCCTCTTTGTACAGTGTCAAGATGGGAACGGGATATGTCGGATCATAAGCGCGCATCGGACGACTACCGATCCGGTCCCAGCCTGCGGCTGATGGCCTTGGAACCGCGTGTACTGCTGGATGGTGCTGCGCTTGTTGCCGGTGTGGAGGTGGTTGCTGAAACCGAGTGCCCGGAACGATCGCATAGCTGTGTTGTTGATTCGGATGATAGAGCGACGCAGGCGGTTCCTGGGGAGAGTGGGAACGAGGGGTATGCCGGGCCGCCACCGGAGAATCGGGAGGTCGTGTTCATCGATGCAGGGGTTGAGGATCAGGCGACACTTCTCAAAGATGTGACGCCTCACGCCGACATCGTATTCCTTGATCCACGTCGCGACGGTATCCGCCAAATCAGTCAAGCCCTGGCAGGTCGTACCTCCGTTGAAGCGATCCACCTGATCTCCCATGGGGGAGCGGGCTCCTTGCAACTGGGCAGTGGTACGCTCTCTGCCGAGACGCTTGCCCAGCACACGGAATCCCTCCGAAGTTGGCGTCACGCTCTGACCGCCGATGCCGATATTCTGATCTACGGCTGCACTGTCGCTCAGGGTGAGCGGGGTGAGCGCTTCGTGCAGGCGTTGTCACACCACACCGGAGCCGACGTCGCCGCCTCCGATGATACCACCGGCAGCCGGGAGGGTGCCGATTGGACCCTGGAGTGGCGTACCGGCACCATCGAGTCGGTGATGGCCCTGGATAGTCGTGCCATGGCCGACTACTCCCAAACCCTTGCCACCATCACCGTCACCAATACCAACGACTCCGGAAGCGGCAGCTTTCGCCAAGCCATCACCGATGCCTCCAGCGGCGATACCATCACCTTCGATGGATCTCTCTCCGGTCAGACCATCAACATGACCAGCGGTCAGTATGCGCTTACCAAGGATCTCACCATCGACGGTGATCTCAACGACGACAACACCCCGGACATCATCCTGGATGCCAGCGCCAGTAACTCCCGCATTTTCAACAACAGTGCCACCGTCTCCATCACCGGTCTGACCCTGCAGAACGCTGATGGCAACATCGGCAGTGGCGGGGGTATCTTCAACAGCGGCACCCTGACCCTCAGTGATTCGGCCCTGAGCAACATCACCGCTGACGGAACCAGTGGCGATGGTGGGGGTATCCTGAGCTATGGTACTCTGACCATCTCCAACACCTCCTTCACCAATACGAGTTCCCTCGATAACGGCGGTGCCATCCGGTTTTGGGCCTCCGGCAAAACCCTGACCATTACCGACAGTACGTTCACCAGTAACAGTGCCCCCCGGGGTGGTGCGATTCTGGTGACTGACGGAAATGCCTACATCGCCAACAGCACCTTTACCAGCAACAGTGCCTCATCGGTAGGTGGTGCCATCTACTCGCTGGCGGGTGTGACGACGGTGGTCGGCAGCACCTTCACCAGCAACACGGCTGTCCAAGGCGGTGCCTTTTACAACGCGGCAACGCTGGACATCATCGACAGCACCATAACCGGCAACAGCACGACACTGACAACCGGACAATATTTGGGGGGGGGCATTCGTCAGAAAGGGGGGACGGTTCGAGTCTATACCAGCACCATCGACAACAACACCGCAGGGCTTGGTGGTGGTATCTATGTCGGTGGCGGCGATGTGGAACTCTACAGAACCACGATCTCCGGCAATACCGCAGGAACGACCGGTGCCGGTATCCGACAACGCTACGCCAGTGGTGATCTGACCATCGTCAGCAGCACCATCGCTGGAAACAATGGGGATGGGCTCGTCATTCATGGTGATGCGGATTCCACGGTCATTACCAACAGCATCTTCGCCGACAATACCGGCGTCGACATCAATGGCAACGTCACCAACTCCAATTTCAACATCATCGAAGATGCCGGTTCGGCCACCTTTACTGCTCAGGCCAACGACATCACCGGGGCCGACCCGTCGTTGGCGGCTTTGGCGACGGTGGCTGGCTACCCGACTCAGATTCATGCCCTCAACGGTGGCAGTAACGCCCTCAACAGTGGGGTAGGGGGGGCGGATCGGGGCGTGACCGTCACCAACTCCATCCCGGTTCTGGCCAACCTGGCAGGCGACACGCTCGCCTATACCGAAGACGATGCCGCGACGGTGATCGAGCAGGGTAGCGACGCTACCGTCACCGACAGCGACTCCGGTAATTTCAATACCGGAACGCTCACCGTATCGATCTCCGCCAACCGGGTCAGCACCGAAGATGTTTTGTCGATCAACAATCAGGGCACCGGCTCCGGTCAGATTGGCCTCTCCGGTACGACGGTGACCTATGAAGGGGCCACCATCGGTACGATGACTGGGGGGAGCGGCACCGATGATCTGGTGGTGACCTTTTCGGAGTTTTCCACGGCGACGGCGGTGACGGCTCTGCTCAAGAATATCACCTATCAGAACAGTAACACCGGTGATCCCTCCACCAATGCTCGCACGGTGGATTTCGTCGTCACCGACGGCGATGGTGGTACATCGGCTACGTCCAGTGCAACCGTCAACATCACGGCCGTCAACGACGCCCCGACCATCAGTGCCCTCTCCGGTGACGATCTGAGTTATGAAGCCGGAGACGGCGCCAAGGTGATCGATCAGGGGGGCAATGCTTCGGTCGGTGATGTGGACTCCACCGACTTCAATGGCGGCACGCTCACGGTCTCCATCAGCAGCAATCGGGTCTCCGGTGAGGATCAACTGGCGATACGCAATCAGGGCACCGCCGCCGGGGAGATTGGTACGACCGGTGCCAACGTCACCTATGGCGGCGTGGTGATCGGCACCTTTACCGGCGGGACGGGAACCAATGATCTGGTCATTACCTTCAACGCCGCCTCCACACCGACAGCAGCCGGAGTCCTGCTTCAGAACATCACCTACGAGGATACCAACTCCGACACACCTTCCGAGAACACCCGCACCATCCAGTTCGTACTCACCGATGGAGATGGTGGAACCTCCGCCACGTACAACACCACGGTGACCTGGGTGATTCCTGTTGTGGTTCCGGCCCCGCCTCCCGCCATGCCTCCTCCCGACGTCGGGGGGGATGAGATGGATGATCCGGAAGAGGAGGAGTTCGTCATCCACAATGACGAGCTGCTGACCGGAGCCCGCCAAGAGGATCCCAAACAGCGCCACTGGCCCTGGGAGCGGTTTTCGCTCTATTCGAGCTGGATTCCCCATGAAGGGCGCTATACCAGCCACATCCAGGAGCTGATCGACTCTTTGAACCGGACCCTTCAGTGGTCCTATGAACCGGGTGAAATCGACAGTTCCCAGCGTTTGATCACCAAACATGTGCAGGGGATGGAGGGACTCGAAAAGGAGGGCCGTCACAAACCGGGTGCTACCGGGCTTCAGATCCAGGAAGATCTGTCATCCGATCTCGTAGAGGATCTGGAACTGCGCTCTAAAGCCGAAGGTGGGTTGATCACCCTGGAGAAGACCGATGCCGAACCGGTGGAGGAGGAGGAAGCCCAGAAGGAATCAGCGCCGAAAGAGGGTGTCGTATCCCCAGGAACAACCGGGCCCGTGCGTGTCGAGTCGGGCATTCCGGACAGGTCACTTCCCGCTTCCGGAACCTTCACTATTCCGATTCCCAAGGACGCCTTTGCCCATCGCGATGCCAACACCTCTCTCACCCTGCATGGCCGATTAGCGGATGGTTCGCCGCTGCCGGAGTGGCTGTCACTGGATGTCAAGGAGCGGCACTTCATCAGCCGGGGAGATAACCAAGAACACGGCACCTGGCAGATCGTGCTGACGGCACGGGATACCAATGGCAATGAAGCCACGATCACCCTGGAATTGACCATCGGAACCGATTTTCGCAGCCTTGAGGTAGAGCCCGCATCCGCAGATGGGGCCATGCTCTCGCCGCCGGTGGGCAAACCGGCACTGAGTGCCCAGTTCCGGGATCATGGCCGTTCTGCCTTTGATCGTGCCCGGTCGGCACTGTTGTCGCTGTTGGTTCCGGTGCTTTGCACCCTGGTCCTGTTTCCGGACCCGGTTCAGGCGACTGATGCTCCGGTTCGCGCTGCTTTCAAACGGGACGCCCCGGTACGCGCTCAGGTGCGATCCACCCGGCGAACGGTCCTCTCGGCGGAGGTGTCGGCCCGAGTGGTGCGCATTGAACACAAAGCCGGGGAACGGTTTGCAAAAGGAGCCCTGCTGGTCACGCTGGACTGTGCGATCCAGCAGGCCCAGTTGAAACAGGCGCAGGCGGCCCACCACTTGGCTCTGAAGAAGCGTGCTGCCAACGCCCGTCTCGCCGATTTGCTCTCAAGCACACCCCTTGAAGTGGAAACCACCGAGGCGGAAGCTGCGCGTACTGAGGCGAATGCCTTCATCCTGGAAAAACAGGTCGAGCGATGCCGGATCATGGCCCCCTTTTCCGGGCGTATCGTCGAATGGAAGACCGACCCGCACCGCTTCGTTCAAGCTGGACAGGCGTTGGTAGAGATCGTCGATGATCGCCATCTGGAACTCACCTTTCTGGTGCCCTCCCGCCGCATTAATACACTGAAAGCGGGTCACCCTCTGCGTCTGACGGTGGATGAGACCGGCAAGAATTATCAGGCGGTTCTGGTGCGACGGGGGGCAGTAGTGGATCCGGTAGGGCAGCGGATTCGGGTGACGGCGGAGATTCGCAGCGATCACACCGATCTTCTGCCCGGCATGAGCGGCTCCATCACGTTTATCGACCGGAAACAGGTCCACTGACGTGGGGCGGACCGATCAGCTCGAATCGTTGAGCACGCTTCTGCAACTGGAGCGTGAAGCGCGGCAGGCCGACAGCGTATCCGCCCTCGCGTTTCTGATGGTCAACGGTAGTCACGCTCTGACTCCCTACAGACAGGCGTGCCTCTGGCAGGCCGACTCTCATGGATCAGGCAGAATCATCGCTTTCTCCGGCCAGGAGAACCACGACCCCGACGCCCCGTTTCCGCTCTGGATGAATCGTCTTCTCACTCGGCTTCACCAACAGCATGACGTCGATTTCCGCCCTATGACCGCGCAGGACCTCGCCGCTGATGATGCCACGGCGTGGGAGGAGTGGTTGCCGCCCCACGCGCTCTGGATCGTCTTGAAGTCTCCCGAGGGTCATAGGCTCGGCGGTCTGTTTCTGGCTCGGGATCACCCTTGGACAGCGGCGAATGAGCCGCTTCTCAGCCATCTCGTCGAGAGCTACGGCCACGCCTGGAACGCTCTGACCCTCCGCCGCAAGAGGCTGTTCACCTGGCCCGTTGATCGTTTCAGAGCAGGGCGCAGAATCCTTCTTTTCGTTGCAGTCGTCGGGACTCTGATGATACCCGTCCATCAATCAACTCTGGCGCCCGCCTCGGTCACGGCTGTCGAACCGACCATCGTCCGCTCCGCCATGGATGGTGTCGTCGATGAGATTCTCGTCGAGCCCAATCAGCGTGTAGAGGTGGGAACGCCTCTGCTTCGATTGGATGATCGTACCCTGGCCAACCGGTTGGCGGTCACCCATCGTATCCTGGAGGCGTCTCGGACCGAATTGCGTCAGTTGGAGCAGACTCTTCTTACCCATGGCAGTAGCCATGAGCCGTTGATTCGACTCGAGGGGAGAATTCAGCAGACCCTGGTCGAACGTGATCATCTGCGCGCTCTGCTCGAACGCATCGAGATTCGAGCCGAACGGTCGGGTGTGGTCATCATGGACCGGCAGGAGAGCTGGCAGGGAAGACCCGTGGTGACGGGCCAACGTATCCTGATGATTGCGGACCCAAGTGATACGGAGATCTCCATCACGCTGCCGCTGGAGAACGCCATTCCACTGCCGGATGCTGCACCCGTCACTCTGCATCTCAGTTCGGATCCGAGCCGCTCCCATGCGGGGCGACTGCGGTATCGGGGCTTTCAACCGGTTGTCCAACCCGAGGGCTTCGCCGCCTATCCGTTGAAGGCACGTTTCGTGGACCACACGAGCCGTCCCCGCCTGGGGCTTCGGGGAACAGTCACGATTCAGGGTGAGAAGATCCCCTTGTTTTACTATCTGTTCCGACGCCCTGTGTCGGCGTTCCGGCGTTTAACGGGGTTCTGACGTGCACAGTCCCCACCACACGTCCCTCAGGGAGGAGTTGACGCTCCACGTCGGCCCCAAGACCAGGGATGGTTCTCCCACCTGGTCATTGCATGATCCGGTGAACAACCGATTCTACCGTCTTGACTGGCCGGTGTTCGAGATCCTTGCCCGCTGGTCGCTGGCAGATCCCACTCGTATTATCGATGACATCAATCGCACCACCACGTTGCAGATCGATAGCACCCATCTGGCTGACGTTGAGAGATTTCTCAACCAGCATCAACTCCTCAACACTTTGGGACAATCCAGCTCTTCCCGAGTCAGGAAACCCCGGCGTGGATGGATGATGCGTCTTCTGCACGGCTATCTCTTCTTTCGGATCCCACTGGTGCGTCCCGAGGGATTTCTCAACCGGACGCTGCCTCTGGTCGATCGGGTGTTCTCACGTGGATTTCTGTTGTTGATGCTCGTGATCGGTGGGGTGGGGCTCTATCAGATTTCAAGGCAATGGGATCTCTTCCTGGCCTCCTTTGCCGAGATCGCAACGCTTCAAGGTGCTCTGGGCATGGCCGCTGCCCTGGTGCTGACAAAAACTCTCCACGAACTGGGCCATGCCTATGCGGCCCGCCGATTCGGGTGTCATGTTCCCGTGATGGGCGTGGCCTTTCTCGTGATGTGGCCGGTGCTCTACACCGATGTCACCGATAGCTGGAAGCTGAACGACAAGCGTCAGCGCATGTTGGTCGGCAGTGCAGGAATGCTCTCTGAACTGGCTCTGGCTTCCATAGCCACTTTGGCCTGGAATCATGTATCACCGGGTCCACTCCAGAACACGCTCTTCTTCATCGCCGTCAGTAGTTGGCTGGTGAGTCTGACCATCAACGCGAATCCCTTCATGAAGTTCGATGGCTACTTCGTGCTGTCGGATTGGCTTGAGGTCGAGAATCTGCACGAACGGGCGACGGCTCTGGGGCAGTGGCGTCTGCGTGAGATGCTCTGGGGATTGGGCGATTCTCCCCCCGAACCCCTCTCACCCCGCATGCGGCGCTCCATGATTCTCTTTGCATGGGCTACCTGGATCTATCGTCTGATCCTGTTTCTCGGCATTGCGTTGTTGGTCTATCAGTTATTTTTCAAACTGTTGGGACTGTTTCTGATGGTTGTGGAGGTTGTTTGGTTCATCATCCGTCCGGTATTCATGGAGCTGCGCCGTTGGACGACGCCACGCTATCGGCCCAGACTCAACAGCCATGCGGCCATCACCATTCTTGCCCTTTGTGTTGTTGCCATCATCACGGCGCTTCCCATCACCACCCGACTGGCCTTACCGGCTATTTACAAGCCGGAACAACAGAGAGTCCTCTACGCCCCCACATCCGGGCAGGTAGAGAGCCTCCCGGCCGCCCTTGGAGACTCCGTTGCCAAGGGGGATCCACTGATCACCCTCTTCGATCCGGACATGGCCTTTTCCATTGAACAGAGCAGCCGATTGATTGCCATGCTGGAGAAGCAGCTTGCCATTCAGGGCATGGGAGACACCGCTGGCAGTGACGCATTTCCCTTGCTCAGAAAGGAGCTGGAAACCGCATACACACGGCGGCAGGGCTTATTTGAACAGCGTGATCGATTGGTGTTGACCGCCCCCTTCGACGGACGCATTGCTCGGATCATGGTGCAGGAGCAGGGCTGGGTCAGGGAGAAGAGTCCTTTGATTGAAATGACCAATATTGAGCAGTGGGTGGTGGAGGCGTACCTACCCGAGTCGGATTATGCTGCTGTTCGAATCGGTGATCCCGCACGGTTTCGGCCAGAAATGCCCGAGGCTCCGGAGTGGTCACTTCGTGTCAGTGAGATTAACACCGCTGCGGTCGCACACCTCTCTGAACCGATACTCTCATCACGCTACGGTGGTGATGTCGCCACCTGGCCGGGAGTTCGGGATAACAAACTGGTTCCCGTGTCGAATCTGTACCGTCTTCGCTTGAGCATCGTATCCACTGCTGTCGGCTCAGATTGGCCGGTCATGCGGGGCACGGTGATGATCTCCGGAGATCGGCAGTCTCTCTATTCAATTGTGCGTTCATGGATCACCGATGTTCTGATTCAGGAGAGTGTATTTTAGAGCGTGATGACATGTGCAAGGGGATGGCTGTTGCGGGCTTCTTTTTATAAGCACTTTTGATACTGTAGGTGTCCTATGAATAGTCATTCTGTTCGGAGGTGGTGAAATGGGGTTGCCCATTGCGATACCCATTGCCACTCACGTGACAACGGTTACCGCTGCCAACCAACCAGAGGGATTCTTCGGTGTTAGTGGGCTCAATCATGCCATAATCAATACCACCAATACTGACACCAGGGAGGACCACACGCTCCGGGGATTGGCGTCGGAGGGTGTCGTGTCCCGATCTATCCTTGCTTCTCTATACAGGATGGCAAACAGCACGATTTCAGCTACCTTGGAACCGGACGCAACGCCGGCGCCTTCTGTCGATCAGAATCACCACGGGGAGTGTCATAATGTGCGGAATCTGCGGGGTCTTCCACTTCTCCTCCCAGCGAACTCCGTCCCGTCGGCGCCTGGTGCACATGTCGGATACCCTCTCCCATCGTGGTCCCGATGACGAGGGGTATCTTCTGGATGGCCCCACTGGGCTCGGTCACAAACGGTTGAGCATTCTGGATCTCTCCCCCACGGCACACCAACCCATGGCCAGCAGAGACCAGCGCTACTGGATCGTCTTCAATGGCGAGATCTACAACTTCCGGGAACTGCGGCAGGCGCTGAAACAAACCGGACACGCATTTCGCAGTACAGGCGACACGGAAGTTCTGTTGACGATGATGACAGTACACGGTACCGATGCGTTGCCCCGTCTCAACGGCATGTTCGCCTTTGCCCTCTGGGATCGTCGTGACCGCACTCTGCTTCTGGCTCGCGATCCATTCGGAATCAAGCCGCTCTATTACACCATTGATGACGGTCGGCTCATCTTCGCTTCGGAGATGAAGGCGATTCTGGCCTATCTGGGACGCGGGGCCGAACTGAACTCCGCCGGACTGTTGGAGACAGTGACCTTCCAATACTGCTTGGACGACAAGACTCTCTACCGGAATATTCACAAGGTGCCACCGGGCCACGCCATGCGTTTCGACCAAGAGGGCGCGGTTCATACCGTGCGTTACTGGTCACCCGGTTTTGACAAATGCGAGGATGACGAAGCTGTTGCTGTCAAACGGGTCCGGGAGATTCTCGACGACTCTATCGCTTTGCAACTCCGTAGTGATGTCGATGTTGGGTGCCACCTGAGTGGCGGTATCGATTCCGCTTCCATCGTCGGGCTGGCCACGCGCCGATCCCCCAACCGTCTTAAGAGTTTCACAGCCGGGTTTTCGGAAGGAGGTGTCTTCAACGATACCCATCACGCCGGAATCTCGGCTGAGCACTTCGGCACCGACCATGCGGAGATCTTTCCTACTCCCGAGCGGTTCGACTCCCGCTTTCACGCCCTGATGTGGGCACTGGAGGAGCCGGTGGCCGGCAACGGCTCCTTTGCTCAGGATGCAGTCTCCGAACTCGCCTCTCGACATGTCAAGGTGGTACTGGGCGGGCAAGGGGCAGATGAGCTGGCCGGTGGCTATGTTCGCTACTATCTTCTCGCTTTGGAAGAGGCGCTTAAATCGGAGATCTCCGGCACCCCGCATCCGGAGATGCCGCTGTCAGAACTGCAGAAAAATCTCCCTCAACTGCAGGCCTATACCCCCCTGATGCAGAGTTTCTGGTCCGATGGGCTGTTTCAATCAGAGAGCGAGCGTTTCCTCCGGCTCATCACCCGACAGCCGAATATTCAGGCGCTTCTGCATCCGGATCTGCATTCGGAACTGCAGATCCATAATCCTTTGGCGCGGTTCCATGCCGTCTATGCCGCTCCGGATGCCCCGGAGATGTTGGACAGAATGCTCCACTTCGAAACCACGGTCTGGCTGCCTGCTCTGCTGCAAGTCGAGGACCGCACCTCCATGGCGTGGTCTCTGGAGTCGCGGGTACCGTTTCTCGATACGCGGTTGGCAGACTACCTCTTTTCGCTACCAACCTCGGTGAAGTTCAAACACGGCCGTCTGAAACACCTGATCCGAGCCGCCATGGCAGATCTTCTCCCCCCCACCATTCTGGAACGTCGCAACAAGGTGGGCTTTCCCGTGCCGTTAAGCCACTGGTTCTCCGGTCCGCTACGAGAGTGGCTGCACGATCTACTGCTGGATCGAAGAACCCTGGAGCGTGGTCTCTTTCGGCAGACGTCGATTGAGGCAGCGATTTCTAACGACAGCTCCTTCAACCGCTCGATCTGGGGGCTGATCTGCATGGAGTCCTGTCTGCGTCAGATGGTCGACCATAATCCGGCATTGACCTCCATGGATGACGTGCGTGACCGTCCGATCATGACCCCATCCACTCCCCTCTGATAGTGCCGCAAATCAGAGCTGTATTCAGGCGCAATCGTCCTGTCTCTGCCAATAACCCTGACTGGCCATGTGGATGGCAGAGAACTCTTTCCCGGAACCAACCGTTTCAAGAACGTGGCCGGTTTTTGGTCGTGTCTCGTCGTCAATCGCCAGATCGGGGCCCAGATGTATGGTCCGGACATGCGTCCCCGGAGGGGTTCCTTTACCGGTAATCAGGAGCCAGACCAGAAACCGCTTGATCCAGTTTCCCAGGGTGACGTTGCGCATCAGTGTCATGTTGAGCAGTCGCAACACCGTAAACTCCAGCGGCGACGGCAAGCGGTGCTTGACCGGTGAGAGCGGCACCTCTACCCGAACCTGCTCCGCTTCGACCACCACCCGGTGATTACGCCTGTATCCCTGAGAACAGAAAAGAGTCCCCTTTCGATCACGCAGAACCACACCGCCATCGATACGGACTGGCGTGCTCTTTCCATCCTTGGAAAAGTGGTAGCAGACGCCTCCCTTGTTCAAACTGATGACCGTGTAGTGGCGAGAACTGCCATCCACAAGCAGACCGGCCTCGGGAAAGTGGCGTCTGAAGGGGCTCTGCAGGTAGGCGGGCACCGGATCCGTTGACAGACACTCTTTGGCACCCTCCTCAGCCCATATTGCGGCTGCCCAGCAGTAGGCGTTGAACATGGGTGGCAGGTTGTGTTCGTCCATCACCTCAAGGGTGACCGTGGCCATACGACGAATGGAATCGCGCATGGGTGCCGCCATTGAAGCCGCTCCCCGATTGCCGGAGGCGGCTAGAAACTCGGGTCCGGCAGGATAGTACAATCGGGTGTTCCGGCTACCGTAGATTCCCCCGAATGAGCCGTCCGGATGGATGAAACAGGAGAGAAACACAATGGCCCGGTGCAGTGGTTCCGCCAATCCCCATGCTGGACGCAATCGGTGTAGATCGGCGAGATAATAGAGGCAGAGCGTCTGATAGCCGGGATCGGCTCCTTCGTACTCCTGGAACCAGCCCTCCTCCGAGCCGTGTTTGAGAATGCGGTCGACGAAGAACCGAGCCCGATCATCCACCGATTCGCCGCTGAGATCACTCCATTTGACCAACCCGGCGGCAGCGGTGGCGAGATGGTTGGAGATCATGCCGTGATATTCGTCCACCCGCACCAGAAATCCAACGGCGGGGCGGATCGTCTCCAGCCACCGTTCACGCGTTTCCGAATCGATATGTCCCTCCAGACACTCAACTGCCGACAGCAGGTCATACACCACGAGCGCCGTGACGCAAAACGAGGACTCATGGGGAAAGGACTCCACATAACTGCCGTTGCTGTCCCGTAGCGATTCCGCACACTGAAATATCGCCTCGATCCGCCGCAGCGCCGCCGTGGGTGCGATCCACTCCGGGAGCAGATCGTGTTGCAACAGCCTGGCCAAACCATGGGCTGCGCCGAGAAAAGTCCCATTGCCGAAATCGATCAATTTCCAGGCCCATCGTTTACGATCCCCCTGCCCAAGCGTGGTGCTGAAAGGGTCTCGGTCGTAGAGCGCCAACATCCTGGGTAGAGTGCGATGAATCTGCTCTAGATAGGGGTTGTCAGAATCATTCACAGGGAGATCGTCCTGAATTCTAAGCGTGGTAGGGGATAAAGGGGACTGGGATCATACCATTTGGCATTTGGGCGTGTCCTCAATGCGCCCGAAACCGCGCTGGAGTGCCGCCAGTATGGATGACAGAGATCCAACGTCGTGTCGACCATGTGATCCGGCGGCAGGAGATCCCGGTGGGTGCCCTTATGCCCGGGTTCCTTCTGCGGTTGCAACGCGTGGGGCTCTTGCGGGGCGGTTTAGATCTGTTCCGAGAACGCTCTTCAGCCGCTCTTCCGGCATGGTGACTTGTTTGACAATAACCACCATATTTCAGTTTATTGAGCAACCTTTTCAACCGAGAAACGTGTTTTTCCGAACAAGAACTCTTAACTATATTTTGTTGATATTGTGCATATAATTGACTGCACATCCAAAGGAGCTTCTCTATCAAAAAAACAATCCGGTTATACTTCGGCGAAAAGTTTCTTGCCACTCTTTAACACGCCAATGAACAGTATCAATATGAGCGCAACCTATATTAAACTACCCGGCGCATACTGAACAACCGGGTAGCGAGATCATCTCAGTCCACACTACACTCCGTAGGGTGCTCTCCTGTAGACCGGACTCGTTTTCCGGAGGCGAACACAACCACTAACCGCCTGGGCCAACTTGTGTACACCCTGTTTCGCACTCTATTAGAACATCGATTCGCCGAGATAATCCTTCGACTGTTACTGCTATTCGGAATCATCATCCTGCTGGCAACCTATCTGCATCTGAGCCTCCATGCTGCTGACAAAGTGCCCTGGATCACGGAAGATGACGGTCTGGCTACCATAGGTGCCAGTCTGGCTTCTCACGGTCGGTTTGGGGATCCGGTTGCTCCTCAGCTCAATTATAGCGGAACCGTCCGAACCGACGATTTTTACATCTATGGTGTCTGGACCTTCCTTGTAGAAGCGGTTCTGATTAAGATCGCAGGCGCCACGTTCTCCGTAGCGCGTTTGGTGCACTGTGTGGCGCTTATGATCGCCATAGTGCTGTTTTTCCGAGCTTTCTGGCAACGATCACCGGGTGGGGTGGGGCTGTTCATCGTCGGCACCATCGGCTCTCTCGCCCTCTGGGGCTGGGAGATGTTCCGGCCCGAACTCATCGCTCCGGCTCTGATGGCCGCCACCCTCTACAGCTTTGCCAGAGCCCATATCACCAACTCTCGTCCAGCGTGGTTTCTGAGTGCCTTTTTTGCCGGGGCAACGGCTACGGTGCATCCGGTATTTGCCCTGTTCGGCCTCTGGTTCGTGGGGATGTGGCTCCTCTCCCTGTCGTCGCCGATGTTTTACCCCGGTCCCGCTCTCCCGCCTTCGGTACGGCTACGCTTTTCCCACTCTTTCCTGCCGACGCTTGTGGGAGGATGTAGCAGTTTGTTGATCTATCTGACTGCGATGGGGTTTCGGATCGGCGACCTTTGGGAGCTCTCCACGGCCTATCAGGACATCAGATTCCAGCTCGATTATGTGACATCGTTTCTCATACACTACAATATGGCGTGGGGAACGTACGCTGGAGCGGCCGTCCTGGCCAGCGTGATGATGGCCATCATCCTGCCGGTGATTGCTCTGTATGGCCATAAGCGCTGGCGCTGGCCTACTGATCTATTGGTCTGGTCCGTGCCAGCGTCTATGGCGTTGTTGTTGTTCCATCTTGGTCTGGGATTCTACAAGAGTCATATCGTCAGTCTTGTCTTTATCAGTCAGGTTCTCATCGTATGGTCGGCAACTGTTTGGTTTCTATGGGCGGTTTCCATCATCGAGATACGATTCCCCAGTACCATTCGACTGGGACGACGTATCGGCAGCCTGATGTTGGTCGCCGTTCTCATCTTTGTAGCCAGCGTCATCCGGAGCCCGGCATCCCCACTTCCCGTACTGGCCATCGCAGGCCGAAAAGCATCGTTAGCCCGTTCCAGCGTCTCTTATGATCGATACGTGATGGCGTGTCTGGAGGATCTCCCCTCTGGCAGCCGTGTCTGGGGGAATATCACCATGGGTCTGGACGTGGCCGGAGAGGTGGATCTCATCCGCATCGGCGACGGGATCAGCCTCGCCCACGACTTTCAACCCCCTCACCGGAGTCGGGTAGCGCCCGATTTCATCATTCTCAACCCGCTCTATCGACGCCATCTATTGCGTAGTGCTCTATCGGAACGTCTACCGGAACCTGGGTCCAGACCACCGAAACTGTTTGATCTGCCCGGCACTTCCAGCACTGCACCGGACGACTCCCATCGAAGCTTCTGGGATACGGTACACAGACTGTTTCCCAGCATGCGTTGGGTTCCCCGTAAGCTGATACACGCCCCTCCCTACGGCCTGACCATCGTATTTCAGCGCCAAGAGACCAGCATGACGGAGCATCCGCATGCCCCGATCCTGGTGGAGGCAACCGATGGCTGGAGCGGTCGCTGGAATCGGGTTATCGGGAAGCGATCGACCCAATCCCAAGCCCCCTTAACGGAACCAGTCTTTTTTCGGTTGTTTGAGTACGACGGCCACCTGTCGGGTATGGCGGATCGCAGCCGTCGGCTGATGGTGAAGCCCGGGTTCCATCTCATCCGTCTCAGGGTACACCGCTCGGCTCTGCACCCACGCACCGGTCTGTTCGTCGCAACCCCCGGAACGCTCCAAAGCGAACACAATGACTCGATTATCGGTGCCGCACACGCTTCCATCCCCTATCAAGGCGCCACTGAGACTGCCTTACTGGTAGAGCATCACGGAGGTCCACTCACCATCAGCCAGTTCGATCCCGATCCTGGCTCAGACTTTGATATAACGGCAATCCACCCCGTTTCAACTCTCGCAGAACGTCACTGGAAGACGCTCTCTTTGCCCCCCCTTGCCAGCTGGAAAAGTAGTTCCACAATCAATCGCCTCGTCCCAGTCGGTGGAGAAAGTGTTCGGTTAGTGCCCACCGAGCCCGATCGGGTTGGTCCCATGAAGCTGATCAGTCCAGTTATTGCCATCGAGCCGGGCCGACGAATGATCCTCAACGTGGTGGGAGGGTCCAACGTGCGGCTACCTCAAATCAATGTTCGGGATCCCGATAGCGGTATCTGGCTGCTTCGCAAGCATCCCATCTCCGTTGCCGGAGTATTCGATTCGGGTCACACTCGACGGATAGTTATCCAGGTTGAAACGGGAGCCGCAGTAAATACACAACCCGAATTGATCCTTGATAGGGTCAGACTCCGAGAGGATCCTGTACCCTATCAGACCGAATATGCGGAGGCATTGGTCACCTGTAGGCACAACGTACTCACCAATACACCGACAACTCTCTGCCGGGGTGCCCGACCCAAACACGTGATGGAGTGAACCGTTCCCCATGAAAACCGCCCTCGTCAATCCCCCTCTGGCCGTTGAGGAGAACTACGGCAGCCTGAGTGGCTTCTCACCCGAGATGCCGCAGTTGGGAATCGCCTTCATCACCGGTTTTTTGAAACAGAACGGCTTTGAGGTCGATCTTCTTGATCTGGGCGGGACCATCTACTCGGAGACAGTTAAACGACTCACGAGCTACGATGTGGTGGGATTCTCCACCTATATCACCAACGCCCACGTCGTTCAGACTCTCTCCCGCGATCTCAAAGATCTCAAACCTGAAATCACTCTTATCGCCGGTGGACCCCACGTCACTCTCTTTCCCCAGGACATGGAGGGTTACGGTCTCGACTATGTCGTCTCCGGTGACGGTGAATTGCCCATGCTGGAACTGATGCAGCACCTGGTTCATGGCCATCCCATCTCCGACTACAACGGCATTGGGGTTGTGGATGGTGGACGAACCGTCCGATTTCCAGCAAGCCGCTCCAGAAAGATCGACGATCTGGATATCATCGGCCCACCAGACACCTCTCAATATGCTCTGGAGAACTACTTCCCCCCGGCCCATGTCCAGGGTCGGAAGGTGATCCACACGTTGACCACCAGAGGCTGCCCCTTTAAGTGTACATTCTGCGCAGCGGCCGAGGTGATGGGACGACGCATGCGGTTTCGGAACCCCGACAATGTGGTGGAGGAACTGCTGCACTACAAGGAGATGGGGTACGACTCTGTAATTTTCTACGACGACATCTTCACCATCCGCCGCCGCCACGTCATGGAGTTGTGCGAGGCGATGATTAAGGCGGATTTGGGATTCGACTGGTGCTGTTTCACCCGCACCAATGTGGTACAGCATCCCGAGATGCTCGCCGCCATGAAGGAGTCTGGCTGCTACCTGATCACCTTTGGCTGCGAGAGCGCGAATGATCACACCCTGAAATTGCTGCGTAAAGGACTCAGTGTCGAGCAGAACCTGGAGGGAATCGAGCGCGTCCACCAAGCCGGAATCATGACCTTCTCCTCTTTCATGATCGGACTGCCGGGTGAGACCGCTGAGGATATCCGCCACACCATCCGCTGGGCACGAGACTCAAAACTCGACTTTGCCGTCTTTCCCATCTTCGAACCCTTCAAGGGAACCCCTGTCTACGACGACTGCAAACAGTTGGGAAGCTGGCAAACTCTCAAGGACCAGAGTAACAACCTCCTTAGCAATCAGTCCGACATCTGGGTTCCCAACGGCATCACTCGGAAAGAGGTGGTGCTGTTGGCACGAGAGGCGTTCAAATCGTTCTATTTCAGACCGCGTCGATTCCTCGGGGTGATGCGGTACGTACTCACCCGTCTGCCGCCGGAGCGGTCGCTCACCTTCATAAAGGGGGGGATCGACTATTTTCTCACTTTTGCCAAAAAGTCCGACTCCCAGCACAATACCCACTATTGAGTCCTGGTGTTGGGCGTTATGCGGTTGGTTGTGTCCATGATCGTCCCGTTCAAGTGGGCTGTTTTCCGAGGCATGACCGCACAGTCAGGAAGAGTCGATCCGAACACCAGACTCAGTGATGATTCTCAGAAATCATTCCCATGCTCACTGGGCATCATCACCCATCAAATCGTGCTGACATTCAAACGGAAGAACCATGCCCGGAAGCTCTCCACGTATCGTACTCATCTCTTCTTGTGACCGGCTTGCGGCTCTCGCTTGTCGCCATCTGTTCCGCCCGAACAGCCCCATGAAGATCGTCGGTCTGGTGCGAACCCTGTTACCGCTGAAGACCCAGGCGACTCTCGTTCGTTCGGCCATTCGAGCCGGAGCGTTCTTCTATCTGCCATTCATGTTCTTGGAGGAGCATGCCACCGCCGTCGCCCTACGTTTGGCCACCTGCTCATCGACCGAGCACCCACCCGCCCCCGATATCGTCACGGAGTGTAGCCGTCTGGGAATCCCGGTCCGCGATGTCACCCGGATCAATGATCAGGAGAGCGTCGGCTTTATCCGGCACCTTCAGGCCGATCTTTGTCTCAGTGTCCGACCATCGGTGATCTTCCGAACCCGGATGATTGACGCAGTACCGCCCATTCTCAATTTTCATGCCTCGCTTCTGCCCGATTATCGGGGCATCGGCGGAATCTTCCAGACGTTGGCTTCGGGCAGCAAGCAGTATGGATTCTCCATCCACGAGATCCGCAACGAGGAGATCGACCGGGGTCCAATCCACACCCAGTGCACCCTGGACGTTCAACCCGGTCAGACCCTTTTTCAGCACACGGTACGGCTCTATAGCCGGGTCTCTCCGGCCTTGATCGACGCAGTGGAACGATACACATCGGGAAAACAGGCCAAGACCAACGAGGGGGGATCATACTTCTCCTGGCCCGTCCGGAAGGATCTGGCCCGGTTCCACGCTACAGGGAGACGGTTGTTTCTACCCACGGACATAAAACGAGTGGTGCCGGATCTCTGCCAGGGTTTATAGCCGATTGTGGCACTGCACAACGCCTTGCCCGCTGTATTTTCAGTCACAAACGCTGATTCAGGCTCATTGAGGACACGCCCTAATCATCTGATCGTTCCTTAAGAATCACTCCACTGGGAAGACGACTTGCCATGCCCAAAGCCATCATGCGTTCCAGAATGTATCGATACTCGTGCTGCCATTGATGATCGGTGGAGAAGACGTGTGTATGCCAGATGACGGCAGCTTCACCCCGACAGTGCACCACCTCGTCCAACAGACGATCGATCACCGCCTCTCGGGCGGATTGTTCGGTCAAATTTCCATAGTGGAACAGGTGCGTATCCATGAGAATGGTCGGCACCACCCAGAGAGGATGCGCCCGCCCAGCCGCATGGTCATAAGGTCGGAACGGTGAGACCACACCCGCCCTGAATCCGGGACGATCGTTGAATCCCAGTGTGGTATCTACCTCGATTCCGGCGGCATGATGGGCTCGCCAAGTCTCGGCTAAAGAGAATCGCAACCAGTGTTGACGACAGGTCGTGACGGTGTGTCTGCAATCCAGCACCCTTTCCACAGCCTGAAGCTCACGGCGCATGCGCTCGGCATCCCGCCAGACATCGAACGCAAAGTGGACACCCACCTCCCACCCCTCAACGGCACGTCGTTGCAGGATCCCCGGCAACACGGGATGGGTGGACGGATCGTATGGAGGATCGAAAAGATAATGGCGCAACCTGGCCGCCGCACTCCCGGAAGGTCTTACACCGCTGAATAGATTATAGGCCGAACGAAAACCGTATTGCTTCTCCATCTCGGCCATCTCGTCAATGAAGAGATAGTCCGCCCGACCGAAAATCATCCTCATCGCATCTCGGAGCCCTGTTGCCGCATCCCCGAAACGCGCCTGAAACAGACTACGGACGACATTAGCAGTACGGAACACCCCCTCTTTGAGTCTGGTCACTCCCTTTTTAGCGATCAGATCAACGTCGTGGGTGAGGTGAAGGGCTGGCTGTGCATCGACGGGAGAGGGGGGTGTGGTCAGTTTCCGGGTAATCGTAGCTGCCACTCCCCGAGCCAACAGCGTTGCATAGGGTCGATCGAAGCGGTCCGTATTGCCACCCGTTCGCAAGGCATAGGAGTGCAGCGGACCCAACCGGCACTCCTGTTCGTACTCCTCCAAACACGACACATAGGCAAAAACGTTGTAAAACAGGTCGAAGGAGATCTCTTCTGATCCGGCATCCGGATCAATGGTGTCGGTATAGATGAGTATGGCGTCGAGATCTTCGGAGCCGCACGCCATTTCGACCTGCTGCATCTTTCCAGGCCGAAACTCCGGTCGTCGGGGTATGAGAATCACCTCATCGCCAGGATCCTCCGGAACGACCCCGTACCAGAGTGCAGGCCCACTGCCTGAGAGTTCCCCAGGAGCGACAAGCGAAAAACGAACGGCCAGCCCAGTCAATGGAGCAAGCACATCCAACGTGTAGAGCAACCAGTCATTATCCGCCTCGGGATCAGCAACGACCGGCAGTTGCATCACGGTTTCGATTCCTCGATAACGGGGATTGCAATCCGTTTGCGCCACAGCCTCCACATGAATCCCAAATGACGTTGGATGGTGCGCAATGTCCTGAGCTTGGACTGCCCATGCATCCGTTCGTGGATGACCGAGGGAGTCTGTTTAACCGATAATCCGGCCAACAACGCCTTGACCAGGATCTCTGCATTGGCAAGAAAGTCATTCGCTTCCGGTACAAGCGCCTTGACGACATCCCCACGGTAGATGCGAAACCCACAGGTGAATGTGACCACATCACACGCCTTCTCCTGCAAGAGATAGCGGTAGAGCACCACCACCCCCCTGCTGAAGATGAACCGGTGCGATGGGTAGTTCCACGACCCCTCGTTCATGAAAGCCGAGGCGGTGACGAGATGGGCGTCGGGAGTCATCGCCTTGAGCAGTTCCGGGATGGATCGAATATCGTAGTTGGTATCAGCGTCGATGGTCGCAACCAAATCTCCCTCGGCAGCCAGCAGACCCCGTCGCAGTGCACCACCATAGCCGAGATTGTGCTCATTCCGAATCAGGCGCACGGAGGTGCTATTCCCGAAATGGCTGGAGAGCATCTCCCAGGTGCCATCGCTGGATCCATCGTCAACAAACACGTACCCAACGCGATAACGCTGCCCGTCAATCAGTTCATGAAGCTGGTTGATGCGGAAGAAGAGCGTTGGTAACGCCGCCTCTTCGTTGTAACAAGGGATAACCACCGTCAGGTGGTGAAGAGGCTCGGAGTAACGGGTTATCTGATGGCGTTTCTGCCGCTGTTTCATCGCCATGGCAATCAGGCTATCGGTGTTGGTAATGCCGATGACGCTATGGTACGTGAAGTCCTTGAAGCGATTCTGCAGCTCCTCTACCATGCGTTCCGCCGCCTTGCCGTCTCCGAAAATCTCTGGTCTCTCCTCCGGTGGTTGAAAGGTTGACAGTCCGTAGGCGATCGACGCCTCATCCACATCTGCGACCAACTCCCATCCCGCCTCGACCATGGCAGGAACCCACACCATCTCCGTGAGGGAGATGACCGGTTTTCCCAATATGTACGCCTCTCTGCGCACCCCGCCGGAGTCCGACAGCACCCGGTTGGCCCCCGCCAGCAATCGGATAGTGTCCACATAGCCCAGGGGAGGGAGCAGTTCAATGGTGTCGGATGCCTGGAGTGTTTCCATCAGTCCATGGTTCTCCAGGGCCGCCTTCGTGCGCGGATGCACTAAAAACCGAATCGGTCGTGGACAGGCCAGCATCGCTCGGACGATCGTATTCAGCCGCTTCGGATTATCCGTATTCTCCGCTCTGTGCATGGTCATGGCGACATAGCCTTGATCACTGACCTGGATATCCTTCTCTTCCAGGATCAATTTCAGACTATCCTTCATGATATCTCCGGTCAGCACCACCTCAGATTCTGCCACACCCTCTCGCAGCAGTGTTTGATACGCCTCATCGATATGGGCGAAATGGAGATGGGCGCACCGTTCTGCAACTTGGCGATTGAGCTCCTCGGGATTGTGGCGATTACCCCCTCGCACGCCCCCTTCCACGTGGGCGACCGGTACGCCGAGCTTCGAAGCCGCCAACGCCCCGGCCATGGTGGATGTGACATCCCCGAATACCACCACGACATTGGGAAGCTCTTGATGAATCACCGCCTCGATGAAGCCCATGATCTGCGACAACTCACCAGCGGGTGTAGAGCGTTCCAGAGTGTTCCGGTACTCCGGTTGTGGAATATCAAGTTCCTGAAAGATCATATCCGAGAGTGCCCGTTCATAGTGCTGCCCTGTATGCAACTGCAGGCATTCGACACCGGCAAGGCGGCAGGCACGACCGAAGGCAAATTGTTTGATGAAATTAGGGCGCGTCCCAATTATTGTTAAGACTTTCATAACTGGATGTCCTGTGTGGATACCTGCGTGATGACTGTCAATGAAGTGGTTGTTTGACCCGGATATGCCGGGATCGTGTTTCTGTCAACGGCCTTGGTCCGCTGAGTCATCCCCAGTCCCAGCCTTCTGCTCGTCCAAGCATTGGATCATACAGGGGCCGCTGATGATTAGGGCGTGTCCTCAATGAGCTGT
>JADGBX010000400.1 GCA_015231265.1 Magnetococcales bacterium
GCCGAGAGGGCAACGCCCAGATCTGTGAGTAGAACGGGATCGTCAGGAACGGCGGCCACGATTTGAGCCAATAGAGCAACCGCTTCGGTATGGCGTTTGAGATGGACAAGGGCACGGGCCAGATTGGCTGTGGTGCTGAGGTCGCCCGGTGTCAGGGTGAGAGCATTTTGAAAGGCGTCGATCGCCTCTACATAGCGACCCAATGCCGCCAGAGAGGCGCCTCGGTTGGCATGAAAATCCCCCTTGGAACCGTCCAGGACGATGGCGCGGTCAAAGCGCTCAATCGCCTCCTCATGGCGGTTCTGAAAGTGTGCTGCCAGAGCGTGCAGGGCGTGGCCTTCGGCACTGTCGGAATTGTGGTCCAGCCACTGGCCTGTCATCTGTTCAGCCGTGCCATACGCGCCGTTGCTGAGATGATCGAGGATGGTCCTCAGAGTGGTGACCGACTCCTGATCCAGTGACATGAAGCTTCTCCGCTGCGGGGTGGTAGGTGTCCGGCGAGTCGTCGTCTCGTGCCGTAGGGTCAGATGATACCGTGTTGCCGGATGATGGCAAGAGGTGCATGGCGTGCTGGTCAGGTGTGGTCGCACACCGACTGAAAGCGGCGCAACGCTTCACGATGACAACCATAGGCAGCGGTGAGAGAGATGATCTGCAGTACCAGAAGAACTCCAAGAGGTAAGGAGTCGCCGATGGTAAAAGCCAGATGCATTCCATCCCACACCAACCAGGCGGTCCAGAGCGCCAGTGCCGCCATGGGGATGAAAAAGAGGTAGAGTACCAGGAGTCCGGAGAAGAGGTTCCAGAGACGGTGGAGCTTCAGCAGAAGGTGGCCGTGCAGGGAAGCCCCCAGGCAGCCGTCGGCATAGTCGGCCATGCGGTGCACGGTCGCCAGAATCATGAAGGTGCCGAGAATCAGCATCGGCAGCGCGCCGTTGATCTCGATATAGTGTTGAATGGGATCACGACCGACGAGCTTCATGCCGAATGCTCCCGCCTCCAGGGCCAGAGCCGAAGTGACAAGTACGATGGCACCAGCGGTGATCAGACGTCCCAGGTGGATCAGAGTGGTGAGAAAACGGCGGATGGGCCCCGCTTTCCTGATCGTGAGAAACGGCGGCAGGGGAGCGGCGGTATGGGGCGATGAATGCATGGCTGAGCCTCCTCGTTTCGAAGTCCCCATCCGGGTTCCGGGTAGCATGGACGAAGTGTGGACAGCAACAGGGCGTCCCGTGTCCCGGGAACTGTTTCACACACCATGATTTCACTGGAGATTGATACTATAGATGCCAGAAAAGCGTGACGGACGCCAGGAATTGAGTGTGCGTTGTTTCATGTCAGGACGGTGAAAACGTGAAAAAAATGGTATGCTACTTCTCCGCGGTTTAACCAGGGGGGTGGTAACCGTGTTGTTGGTCTAAAGAATCGAGAGCTGACTTTGGAGGAGATGTAAGATGGAATGGCCGTTATTGGGCGCAGTGGCCGTGCTGATGATCACCATTGTGATCGTTATGCGCTCCATGCGGAAGAGTGCCAAGGGTGAGCTGCTCTATCAGAAGCGCAACGGGCTCTTTTTTGCTGAAGAGATCGATTTTCTACGGACGCTGGATCAGGCAGTCGGTGAGGAGTACAGGGTCTTCGGCAAGGCTCTGATGACCGATATTCTGAAAGTCTCCCCGGAGATCGACGGTGGTCAGCGGCGACAGGCCATCGACCGAATTCGAACACTCTATGCGGATTTTACGCTTTGTGATCCCGAAACCTCGTCAGTGGTGTGTATTGTCCTCCTGGTCGACTCCTCCCGTCACGGCAAGGAGGAGGAGGGGCAGGTCGATCACTTTGACCGGGTGTGCAGGCAGGCCCGATTGCCGCTGGTCTCTTTTCCCGTCAAGTCCAGTTACGATGTGGAGGAGGTACAACGTAAGATCGGCTTCCAGATCCAAGCCATGCAGTCGCTTCTTGAGCAGGATAGACAGCGGGCGGAAGGGCTGGACGATGACGGCTTTGCCCTTGTTCACGACAGCGATGAGGATGAATCCAATTTTGCAGTACCACAGGAAGAGGAGGAGACGGCGGACTCCGAGGAGAAGGATGAAGACACCTATGAACCTCGCCGCGAACCGCGTTGGGATGCGACAGCGGACAATGCTCCTTCCGGAGATAAGCGGCCCCGTTCTATCTTTGATCGCCATCTGGGTGATTCGGAAGTGGACGATGCGCCCGGGAGTGTGGATGGCGAGGATAAGGACGATGTTCCGACGATTATGCCCATGGGCGAACAGGAGCGCATACGTCGTCCCGTGGTGACTCCTCAGGCCCATGAAAACGAGAAGGGGCAGGAGTTCGGGGTTGTCTATGAC
Source organism: Magnetococcales bacterium (assembly GCA_015231265.1). GTDB lineage: Bacteria > Pseudomonadota > Magnetococcia > Magnetococcales > JADGBX01 > JADGBX01. Next base: position 2,361 of record JADGBX010000400.1, read on the forward strand.
GAGGAGGAGCACAAGCCGACCATCTCTTCGCCTCCCATCACATTGATGCAAGAGGCGCCGCATGTTCCGAAAACGGAGCAACCGCCCGTGCCGGAACCGATTACAGATGTGCCGTCGTCTCAGGAGCCTCTGACTCTTAAACCCTCTCAAGCTGTCGAGG
>JADGBX010000401.1 GCA_015231265.1 Magnetococcales bacterium
CTACACCATCAACCGGGTCTGGGCAAAGACAATGGTCTTCAACCCCCGCTTCACCGCCTCCTGGGCGATGCGACTGGTCTGGGAGCGGGCGGAGGCGCGGATACCGAGATCGGGATTGATCAGAGGAGGGTTCAGAAGAACAAGCTGTTTCGCACCCTGGGGTGCGCCGTTGTCGGAGATACCACGCACCGGAGCCCCCACCAACCCTTCGGCCAGCTCCACCGGATTGGCGATGGTTGCCGAACAGAGAATGAAGCGCGGCTCCGAACCGTAGAAACGACACAGCCTGCGCAACCGCCGCACCACATTGGCCACATGGGAGCCGAACACTCCGCGATAGGTGTGCAGCTCATCGATCACCACGAACCGGAGCGCCTCGAAGAACTGCGCCCACTTGGTGTGATGGGGAAGAATGCCTTGATGCAGCATGTCGGGATTGGTGACGACGATATCGCCACGGGTGCGAACCGCCTTGCGCGCATCACCGGGCGTGTCGCCATCGAAGGTGAAAGCGCGCACGCCCAACGTTCCGGCAGTACTCAGAGCGACGATCTCCGCCACTTGATCCTGTGACAGCGCCTTGGTGGGAAAGAGATAGAGCGCCTTTGAGCGCTGGCGCCGAATCGCATCCATCACCGGCATGTTGTAGCAGAGGGTCTTGCCCGAGGCGGTGGGGGTTTCAATCACCACATGCTCACCGGCGCTTATCCGGTCCCACGCCTGACGCTGATGGGTGTAGAGTTGTTCGATGCCACGCGCCTGCAGGGCGGAACGGATGGCGGGATCCAGATCCTCCGGAAAGGGGGCATACCGCCCCTCCCGTGCCGGTGACTCCAGCACGCCGGTGATCAAGCCGGACCAGCGCTGCTGTAACCACTGGGCGAGCCCGTCCGCTCCCTGATGCGCTGCGCTGTTGCGCACTGTCGATGGATCCCACGCCGCCTTCATACTTCGCTCCCCGCTGCAAACCGACACCTCTAGGTGTGCAATCATAGAGGATAGCAGGCGAGAGATGAACAGCGCTTCACTCCATCGAACACGAAGCCGTGACCGGATTCACGACCGGATCTCCACCTGCCAGCAGCTCTTCTGCCTCTGCTCAAGGGTGATGGTCACCGGCAGAAAGCGGGGAATGAGATCGACCATGGTACGGGTGTGCTGCGTGGGACGACCGGTGGTAAAACAGCCCTGCCCGGCCAGCGCCATGGGCAGCAGCAACTGATCGGCGAGATGGTGATCGATGGCTGCTGGTGAGTGTAGATAGGGGTGCACCTCCTTGAGCAGCTGCTTGGAAACGGTCTCGGCCCGCACCCCGTGACGCCCGAAACCGGAGAAGATCGCCGTGTGGTGGTCATATTCAAAGGTGACGAGAACCACATTACCCGGCCCCGCCGCCCGATCCTCCCGAACGATACGGAGTTGCGACGGTGCCCAGTTGAGGCGCTTCTGAATCATCGCCAACTCACGCCGGGCGATGGAGTCGTCCAGATTGGCGACGATGGCCACGGCCTCGGATTTCAGACAGTCCCCCCGTTCCGTGATCTCCAGAGGACGCCACTGCCGTACCGGTTCGATCTCCAGCTCAATGGCACCCCCTCCCGCCGGATAGAAACCGGGACGCTGCAACTGCGCCGACACCGCCACACCCATGGTGCGCAACAGCGTGAGATAGCTCTGCTCAAGAAACGGAAACGGCGGCGACCACGGCGCGTGCGTCCCCCCCTCCACGGTGAGTCGGGAGGGGGTATCGGCATGCAACAGGGCAGGAAGCAGCGTCTGCGCCACCAGCGTCGCACTGCCAGCGGTGCCGATGGAGAAACGGTACTCTCCACCCTGAATCGGCCCCGGTTCGAAGCGCACCGCTTCACTGTGCAGCGCATCGCCGCTGACAACGCCGTTGCAGATGGCGGTGGCGGCGTGCAGAGCCGTCAGGTGTTGCCGCATCAGGCCGGGCCGCGTGCGCTTGCCACGAATCGCCTCGATCCGTATCGGGGTGCCGGTGATCATGGAGAGGGAGAGGGCGGTTCTCAGCACCTGCCCACCCCCCTCCCCTTTCGAACCATCGATCTCCAGCCAGTGTGACCTGTTCATCTCCATATCCTTTATGACGAATCCATCCGGTGGTGCCGGACCGGGCAATCACCCTTTGACACACACCACCTGTCTGAGCGTATGCAGCACCTCCACCAGATCGCTCTGGGCCGCCATCACCTTGTCGATGGGTTTATAGGCGGCGGGCGTCTCATCCACCAGAGCAGCATCCGAACGGCACTCCACGTGTTGCACCGCCTTTCTGTGCTCCTGAAGAGAGATCCGCTTCTTGGCCTCGGTACGGGACATCACCCGACCTGCGCCGTGGGAGCAGCTATGAAAACTCTCCGCATTACCCAGGCCACGCACGATGAAGGAGCGCGCCCCCATGGAGCCGGGAATGATACCCAGATCCCCCTCCCTGGCACGCACTGCCCCTTTCCGCGTCACGAAGACATTCTCACCGTAGTGGT
>JADGBX010000402.1 GCA_015231265.1 Magnetococcales bacterium
CAAGGATGTGCACTCGACACCGCCACTGGCGGAGTCCTCCCTGGAGAAGCATAACGGACCCGAATGATGGATCGGTCCCGATGGTGGACCGTCCCGGATGATGGAAAAGAGGAATCGTCGTGAGATTTGAATACTGCAGACGCTGTCGTAACCAGGCCGCCTGGTACTCCATTTTCGTCAACTCATTTCTCGTCTTCTACAAGGGCGTGCTGGGGCTGCTGACCGGCTGTACCGCCCTGGTGGCGGATGCGCTGCACTCGTCGGCGGATGTGATCGGCAGTACGGTGACTCTGGCCAGTCTGCGCATCTCCGCTCGTCCGCCCACGGAGCGCTTCTCCTACGGCTACGGCAAGGTTCAATATCTATCGTCATCGATCATCGGCATGATTCTGATCGTCGGCTCCACCTTCATTTTGATTGGTTCGGCAACCGACATCTGGAAAGGGACCTACGAGGCGCCGGACAGGATCGCCCTGGTGGGTGCGTTTGTCTCGGTGGTGCTCAACGAGATGATGTACCGCTATCAGAACTGCGTCGGCTCCAACAACAACAGCCCGGCGATCATCGCCGACGCGCTGGACAACCGGGCGGATGCCTTCTCGTCGGCCGCGGTGCTGGTAGGCATCGGTTTTGCCACCTTCGGTTTTCCCATCGCCGACCCCATCGGCGCGATCATCGTCGCCCTGATGGTGATCAACATCGGCATGGAGCTGATCTCCGAAGCGATCTCCGGACTCACCGACGCCTCGGTGGAGATTGACGATCTCAAGGAAGTGTACGCCGCCACCCGTGAAGTGGAGGGTGTGCAGGGGGTTTTCTATCTGCGGGCTCGGCCCATGGGTGAGACGCTGCATGTGGAGGTGAATATCGAGGTTGACGAGCGGCTCAACGTCTATGAAGGGGATGTGATCGTCGAAGCGCTGAAGATGAAGCTGCTCAAAAGAATCGATCACATCAGCGGCATCGACGTCCTGCTGTCACCGGTGAGGATTGAGCCCGTATGAAGATGAAACCGGAGTATTGGATCGGTCTGGTGGGACTGGCCTTCATGGCGATCGTCGGCCTTGCGGCGTTGGTTCAGGATGAGATGCCCACCATCGGTGAACAAGGTTCCCGCATGCAGTTTGCTGCGCTTCCGAACCCCGAAGGCGCCGGACCGGCCATCATTCAGAACGGCCAGACCACCTTCGTGCGTCCCGGCGACCCGGCACCGCCGGTCAACGGCAACAGGGGCCCCAACAGCGCCATGGCGGGTATGGCGATTCCCGATGAAGGCCTTGCGCTCCAGGGTGGTGGCACGATTCAGGGGGTTGCGTTACAGAAGGTGGGACAGCCGCGCGTGGTGGGCAAGGGCCGGGTTCCCAACATCAAACCGAAACCGGGCATGACCCCGTTTGAAAACGCTCCGACCACCACCTTCAGCGGTACGGTGCAGCAGATCACCGAGCTGCCGCAGAGGGACGGTCAGATCCATATCTGGGTGCAGGATGACCAGAAGAATATCGAACGCCAGGTCTCCATCGCGCCCTCCTGGTTTCTCAGCTACATGTGGTGTGAGATTCGTCACGATCAAGCGATCTCCGGCAAGGGGTTCGAATTTGATCGCGGGGCGCGTTCGGCCTTGATCTACGCCCGCTGGATCGTGGTGGACGGTAAGACCTGTCATCTGCGCAACGACGAGGGGTTCGCCCTCTGGTCCAGCAGACTGCGATAGGGATCGGTGATGAAACGTCCCTTCAAAGGTGGATTTTCCGGTCCTCTCGGCGGCATATTGATGATTCTGATCGTCATCGGGGTGGTCTCACTGGGATTCGAACGCGTACGGAGTTTCTGGCAGGATGTCGTCGGCCAGGAGAAAGTGCCCCGTCTGATGAAGGGCGAGATTTTCGGATTCATGCCCTCCCCCACTCAACCGGCGCTCAACGAGCCGGTGGTCAAGACCATTACCCCCAAGGCCAAGCGGAAAAAGAGTCGGAAAGTGGTGGTACGGCGTATTCCAACCTTGGATCCCAAGATGCGCATGCCCCATCCATACTGGGGGCCGTGCATCAAGTGTCATCTGATCAAAGGCGGGGCTCCGGCGGGGAGTCAACCGATCACCCCGGTGGGCAAGATGTGGGAGAAGGCCTCGTCGACGATCATGAAGGTGGGACCGCCGATTCTGCCCAACTCCACCCGACATCATCCGGCGGCAGGTCGCTGCATCAAATGTCACGATATCGTGATTGAGATGGCGATGTAGGGGTTGGTGTTCAGGCGTTTAATCCGTGGCCGCTCAGGTGTTTGTCTTTTACTGTTCGGGTGCAGGGTTCGGGGACCCTGCCGGAATTTGAGGCTTTTTTGGCGACGGTGGGTGTGTGCTGTTTTAGGTCCGGTGCCGACTACACTCTGCTTTGTGGAGTCCGACATTCGGTGCCATCTCCGTACTCTCCCTCTCTGGAGAGGTAACAGTTCCAGCGAAGTGGCCGTTGACGCACCTCTCTGGATAGAAACCACACCCTT
>JADGBX010000403.1 GCA_015231265.1 Magnetococcales bacterium
TTTTTCGAGATTATCCTGATCCGTAGCATCCGGTCCTGCATAGCGGGCCGAGAAGATGATGGCGCGGAACCTTCACGAGCTTATGCGTGCGTGGGAGAACACCCACCGTATCTACGCCGGTGAGGCCCATCTGCGCCACATGCTGTTTCGCAAAGAGACCCGCTATCCCGGTTTCTACTACAATATGGACTACAACTTTGTTGATGAAGAGAACTGGAAGTGCTTCGTCAACAGCCGGATCGATCCCAGGACCGGCGAGTGGATCACCTTCAAACGCGAGCACAAGGATCTTGTGCCCAAGTAGGTGAAGGAAGATCACACTCCTCCGTCTGGAGATCAATGATCGATACGGGCTCTTTCTGAATAGGCGGTCCGGCGTGTCAGAGAATAACCAAAAAAGACTGGCCACGTTTCGTGATATGGAATTTGAAGAGGACGTACCTGAAATCCCGTTGGAGGTCAGGGATGTTCTCAATCCTGTTCGCTTGACGGAAGAGGACTCTTTCCCGTTCAGGTGCCATCCCGATGTCAGCTGTTTCACTGAATGTTGTAAAAATATCGATATCGTTTTAACTCCCTACGACATCCTGCGGATTCGTCGACGCTTGGGCATTCCTGCCGATGAGTTCCTCTACAATTTTTCCAGACCGGCAACCTTGGCCAAAGGACAGCTTCCGGTCGCCATGATGCAGATGGATCCTGAGAATGGACACTGCCCTTTTGTCACCGAACAGGGCTGCACGATCTATGAAGACAGACCTGTCAACTGTCGTTACTATCCCATTGGCCTTGCGTTGATGAAGAGAGAGCAGGCAGAGGATGAAGAGCAGTTCTTCTTCCTCATTGAGGAGCCATTTTGTAAAGGGCACTGTTCATCAAAACAGTGGACAGTTGGAGAGTGGCGCAGGGATCAGGGGACAGATGGGTATGACGAGCTTAACAAAGAGTGGATGGAGATGGTGCTCAAGCGTCGTTCGGCTGGTGACATGGTCTCCACCTCGCCCCAACTCTCAGAATTCTTCTATATGGCCACTGCCCAGCCTGAGGAGTTTCGCCGCTTTATCTTCTCCTCAAGCTTTCTAAAACGCTACACAGTGGACAAAGCGACGGAAAAACGGATCATGGAGAGTGATGAGGAGATGATCGTCTTCTCATTCAAATGGTTGAAGAGTGTCCTGTTCGGGGATGCGTTCGTGCTACCCAAACCTGAAGCGGTGCAAGAAGTGGTGAAGCGACAAGAAAGCAGGCGCAAGGAGTTGCTTGCCATGAAAGAGCAGGAGACGATAGAAGAGCGCAAACGGATGCATGATGCAGAGAGCGATTCAGACTGATATTTTCTCTGCATACATTGTTACCAAGGAAGGTGATCTCCATTCGGTATGATACCGTAACGACTGAAAAAGAGAGAAGCGATGATCATCAGACCATCCGCGTGTATCGTTCGTGATGAAGAACTGTTGGCCATGCGTTACTCGTATGGCGGCCACACCCGCTATAACCTACCAGGTGGAAAACCCGATCCGGGTGAAACGCTTCAAGATACTCTTGTGAGAGAACTCCAGGAGGAGCTTGCAATCACAGCGTCCTGTGGCGATCTGATGATGGTTGCCGAGACACATGTTGCAGAGCGACATGTCCTGCATCTGATCTTCCATGTCCCTTCATATGAGGGAGAGCCTGTTCTCGTCCCGGAAAATACAAGCTGTCTGGGTATTGACTGGATTCCTTTGGCGCGTTTGCAGGAGAAGACCCTCTATCCCGAAGTGCAATCTCAACTCGGAAAAAAAATACGTTCCGGTTCTGTTCAAGCCCATAGAGACAATTTCCCTGTCTATTTAGGAAATATTTTCCAGACGTGGTTCTGAAGCCTAATTTCACATTTTATTTCTGTTAAAAATTTCCTCATTAATAACAGTCTAGTATAGATTCTCAATTCTGAGAATCGTAACGGTTGTCCGCTGTTTTTCACAAACGAGAATTGGTTAAGTTACTGCTAATATTCGGAAATATTGAATATTATATATTTCGATATAGGTTGACAGTATCACTGTAGAATATTATTTGTTTTGCTTGCGTGTTCACAAACCTCATTGTGCGTTGGGGCTGGCAATTCACGGCATGATTATGTGAAATTGTGTTGTAAGTTGGAATAAAGATGTTACCATTTCATGTCTAGGAAATGATGAGGTGAATCACTCCCCACTGAACAGGGGAGGAACTGGGAGAAAGAATAATATGGGACTTATCAAGAATCTTCTTGCCCTGATCGGTCTGGTTGCCATGATCGCAGGGGGTTACGCCTATTCGAAAATCGCGCCAAAAATGGCCGGATTCGATAGCAAGTATATGGAAACCTACACAGATTTTGCGGATAGACTCCTGTCAACAGGTGATCCGGGGACTGCAATGGTAGTCACGCTCCCCGTCAACGAAGACCTCACCGCTGACGATGTGATTGAGTCACTGAAAAGCCTTGCTGCCGACAAGGATATGCTCTAC
>JADGBX010000404.1 GCA_015231265.1 Magnetococcales bacterium
CCCACCGCTACGCCCTCTTCCCGCAGAAGAGTGGTGAACTCACTATTCCCGGTGTCATCCTCCAGGGTGTTCAGCCCTTCAGCCGTCGGCAGAACCGTGGATTCGGTGCGACCCCGTTCGGCAGTTTCGGCGACCCCTTCCAGATGTTCAATCGGGGACGGCGGGTGCATGTTACTGCCAAAGGAGTTGTTCTCAACGTTCTCCCCCCGGAGCCCGGCTTCCCCGGCAACTGGTGGCTGCCCGCACAGCAGATCACCCTCTCCGAGCAGATCCAACCCGACGCGTCACAGTTCAGGGTAGGCGATCACATCACCCGCGCCATCGTCCTGGACAGCAAGGGGTTGAGCGCACCACAACTGCCGGAACCGGAGATCACGGAAGTTGATGGGCTCAAGCTCTATCCCGAACCTGCCGCCCATACCACACGGGCGTATGGCGACTGGATTCTTGGCCGCAGCACCAAAACCGTGGCGATCACCCCTACCCGCCCAGGAAGCTACACTCTGCCCGAGATCACCATCCCGTGGTGGGATACGGACGCTCAACAACTGCGCACGGCCCGCCTCCCTGAACGCACATTGCGCGTTTTGCCGGCCTCCTCAACCGCGTCTCAAGCTGCCACTGCCCCTGCCGACGCCACACACACGACCACATCGGCATCGACAGCCGATTCGCCAGCTCCAAGAGACCGCGACATCACGGAGCAGACTTCCGTACCCTCTTCGACATCAACCTCCCAGGAGCCTCTTTCAGCTACAAGCACGGGAATAATGACCGGCCTCTGGTTCTGGATCAGTCTCGTCCTGGCGGCAATTCTACTGGTCGGGCTGTTCCTGGGCTTCCGTCTCTACTCCGGTTTGCGCGCACGCATCACTCTCCTGGAATCGGAGTCTCCTGCTCCGACTAAAACCGCACAACCCCGGCACACGACGCCTCAAACGGGAAGCGGTGCCTTCTCTGATCTGGAGAAAGCGTGTGCCTCCAACAACCCGGCAACGGTCCGGGATGCGCTTCTGGCCTGGAGTGGCAACGCCCTGGCAGACGAAGCACCGAACCACCTGGAGGAGGTGGCCGATGCGTTGGCAGCCCACCATGACGATCCCCAACAGCTGCGGAGATCACTCAGCGCCCTGAATGCCGCACTCTATGCTCGGAATGAGCGTGAATCCGAGTGGAACGGTGCTGAACTACTCACGCTGCTTCGACCGCTACGGTCCAAAACAGTGGATGGCAAGCGCCACATGACGGTGAGCAGCGCACTGCCGCCTTTGAATCCTGAGTAATGGCAAGGCAACGCAGAGGCTCTGTTCCCGGGCAACGCAGGCTGTATAATGCCCTGTATCATGCTGGCCGGATATCTCATTCAGCGGAAATCTCCATGGGTCCTACAGCTTTTTCCGATCTCAGAGAGTTCATCGACTACCTTGAAGAGCAGGGAGAGCTGGTAGAGGTGCGCTCCCGCGTCACGCCTGATCTTGAGATGACCGAGATCGCCACCCGCCTACTGGCCGAAAAAGGACCGGCTGTTTTCTTCTCGAACGTGGTGGGCTACGACATGCCGGTGGTGGTGAATCTCTTCGGCACCGAAAAACGGGTCGCCATGGCCATGGGGCGCTCCATTGAGCAGTTGGAATCCCTGGGGCAGCTCATGGCGGAGATGAAACAGCCGGCGCCACCCAAAGGTCTCAAAGATGCCGGACGGCTGGCAAAAAAGATCTCCCGTGTCCGCCACATGCCCACAAGGAACGTGCGTCGTGCGCCGTGCCAGGAGGTGGTGTTGGATGGGGATGAGGTGGATCTCTCCAAGTTTCCCATCATGACCTGCTGGCCGGGGGATGCCGGTCCGCTGGTCACCTGGCCCATCGTCATCACCCAGGGACGCACGCCGGAAGATCCGGTCAATCTAGGCATCTACCGCATGCAGGTGATCGGCAAGAACCGTCTGATCATGCGCTGGCTGAAACATCGCGGCGGCGCCCAGCACATGCGGGATCACGGTCAACGCATGCCGGTTGCGGTGGCCATCGGCTGCGATCCGGGCACCATTCTCGCGGCGGTAACGCCCGTTCCCGATTCCCTCTCCGAGTACGCCTTTGCCGGACTGCTGCGGGAGTCGCGGGTCGAAGTGGTGCAGGCACAGACCGTTCCCCTGCCGGTTCCGGCCACAGCGGAGATCATCCTCGAAGGGGAGGTGAACACCGCCGACATGGCTCCGGAGGGTCCCTTCGGCGACCACACCGGCTACTACAACGAGGTGGAGACCTTTCCGGTCTTTACGGTGAAGCGCATCACCATGCGCCGCAAACCGATCTATCTCAGCACCTTCACCGGACGCCCCCCCGACGAACCTTCGGTTCTGGCCCTGGCTCTCAACAGAGTCTTTACCCCGCTGCTTCAGCAGCAGTTCCCGGAGATCGCCGATTTTCACCTGCCCGCCGAAGGGTGCTCCTATCGGGTGGCCGTGGTAGCGATTCGCAAACAGTATCCCGGCCACG
>JADGBX010000405.1 GCA_015231265.1 Magnetococcales bacterium
TGGGCAAGGGCCTAATTGAATTACCGTCACAGGCACGCAGCGCCCGTCTTCTTTGAATATTTGCGTCATGCCGAGCTTTCGGCCAATCAGACCTGCACGCATCTTGCATACCTCTATTTTGTACTCACCTAATCCCTGGAGCACTGCTCTTTATGCTACCTAACTCAGTGGCTTTTGAGTTCTTTAAGCAAACAGGGGAGGGTCTCTGTCCTAAGGAATTCCCGACTATATCAGGAATGCAGTGTGGGAGAAAGGCTCAATTCAACAGTTTTTAAAAAAAAATCAGTTTCCTTAAGCCTTCATTTTGATCAGAGCTTGATTTCGACACTGACACCCGCTGCCAAATCGAGCTTCATCAAAGCATCGACGGTTGACGGGGTTGGATTTACGATATCTATCAACCTTTTATGGGTACGGATCTCGAACTGTTCTCGCGACTTTTTATCGACATGTGGCGAACGCAGCACGGTGTAACGGTTAATTTTCGTCGGGAGAGGCACAGGACCTTTGATCTCTGCACCCGTTCTCCTGGCTGTCCGCACAATCTCACCAGTCGATTGGTCAAGAATACGATGGTCGAAAGCCTTTAGCCGAATTCTGATCTTTTGGTTTTCCATGGATCTTGTCTCTCTTTGATTCATCGGTTGGGGCGGATGCGATTCCCCAGTATACCGCCCCAATCATATTATTCGATAATTTCGGAGACAACACCGGCACCAACAGTCCGTCCACCTTCACGGATTGCAAACCGAAGTCCCTGCTCCATAGCAATGGGTGCAATCAGTGTCACAGTCATCTGCACATTATCACCCGGCATCACCATCTCAGTCCCTTCAGGCAACTCCAGAATTCCAGTCACATCAGTGGTGCGGAAGTAGAATTGGGGACGATAGTTGCTGAAGAAGGGAGTGTGACGCCCACCCTCTTCCTTGGTGAGAATGTAGCACTCCGATTTGAATTTTTTATGAGGGGTGATCGATCCCGGCTTCGCAACAACCTGTCCACGCTGAACCTGATCACGTTTCAGACCACGAAGCAGAACACCAACATTATCACCCGCCTGACCTTGGTCCAGCAGCTTCCGGAACATTTCAACACCGGTACAGGTGGTGTCTTGGGTATCTTTCATACCCACGATCTCAATCGACTCACCAACTTTGATGATGCCACGCTCAACACGTCCGGTAACAACCGTTCCACGCCCGGAGATGGTGAAAACATCTTCAATCGGCATCAGGAAGGGTCCGTCAAGAGGACGATCAGGCTGAGGAATGGTTTCGTCGATGGCATCCATCAGCTTCTGAATCGACTCATCACCAATCGGCCCGGTATCCCCTTCCAAGGATTTCAGAGCGGAACCAACAATGATCGGAATGTCGTCACCGGGGAAATCGTACTGGCTCAAAAGCTCACGAACCTCAAGCTCAACCAATTCCAGCAGTTCTTCATCATCAACCTGGTCCGCCTTATTCATGTAGACGACCAAAGCTGGCACACCCACCTGACGAGCGAGAAGAATGTGCTCACGAGTCTGAGGCATGGGACCATCAGCAGCGGAGACCACCAAGACGGCACCATCCATCTGAGCAGCGCCGGGGACCATGTTCTTAATGTAGTCGGCGTGACCAGGGCAATCAACATGAGCATAATGACGCTTATCGGTCTCATACTCAACATGGGCGGTTGAAATGGTGATTCCACGCTCACGCTCTTCCGGCGCAGCATCAATGGAATCATAAGCCATGAACTCTGCACCACCTTTAGAGGCTAGATATTTGGTAATGGCGGCGGTCAGGGTAGTTTTACCGTGATCAACGTGACCGATGGTACCGATATTGACGTGAGGCTTTGTGCGCTCAAATTTCTCTTTGGACATCGTTTTTCCCTTAACTCTTCAGATTCAGCTTTTCAATTTCGCAACGATTTCGTCAGCGACGTTCTTCGGCACCTGTTCATAATGATCAAACTGCATCGTGAAGGTGGCTCGACCTTGAGTCATTGAACGCAGGTCAGTTGCATATCCGAACATTCCAGCCAGAGGCACCATTGCCTTAACAAGCTGATTAATCCCCTCACCATCCATACCTTGAATTTGGCCACGGCGGGAGTTGATATCACCAATGACATCTCCCATATGCTCTTCAGGGACTTCAACTTCTACCGCCATCATTGGTTCAAGAAGGACAGGGCTTGCATTCCGACACCCTTCCTTAATGGCCATTGAGCCGGCAACCTTAAAGGCCATTTCTGATGAGTCAACATCGTGGTATGACCCATCAAAAAGAGTCACTTTGACATCAACCATGGGGTATCCAGCAATAACACCATTGGTCAAAGCTTCCTCACACCCTTTACCTACCGAGGAGATATATTCGCGAGGAACAACACCGCCTTTGATTTGATCAACAAATTCAAATCCAACACCAGGTTCTTGAGGCTCGATTTTGAGCCAGACATGGCCATACTGACCGCGACCACCTGACTGTCTGAC
>JADGBX010000406.1 GCA_015231265.1 Magnetococcales bacterium
TTCGAGCAGGTCGATGGCCCGCTGCATCCGTGATTGCCAACGCTGCCCGCTCTTCAGCAGAAGAATCAGGCGCTCCGGCTGCTCCGAGTCGAACCCCTCCTGGCTGGTGCGAGCGATGACACAACTCTCCGCCTCCGCCTGCGACTCCAACAGCGCTCGGCAGCGAGCGATCAGGGTATCTCTATCCGGAGCCGACAGAGTGATCAATTCGGCGGGCAGGGTGCGGATTCTATCAGCGTGTCGGCCCGGTCCGGTGTACTCCTCCAGGGTGATGTGAAAATTGCTACCCCCGAAGCCGAAAGAGCTCACCGAAGCCCGTCTTGGATGCTCTGCCCCGTGGATCCAGGGACGTGTTTCCGTATTGAGATAGAAGGCGCTGCTCTCCATCTCGAGAGCGGGGTTGGGGCGATCCACCTTGAGGGTGGGCGGCAGCACCTTGTGGTGCAACGCCATCACCGCCTTGAACACCCCGGCAGCTCCGGCAGCGGCTTTGGTGTGACCGATTTGGGACTTCACCGAACCCAGAGCGATAGAGGGACCGCTTTCACGTCTGACCGGATCGAACACCGTCCGCAACCCCTTGAACTCCGCCACATCCCCGGCTTTGGTAGCGGTACCATGCGCCTCCAATAGACCGATAGTCTCCGGCCCATAACCGGCCACCTCATAGGCTTTGGCAATGGCTCGTGCCTGACCCGAAGGCCGAGGCGCATAGACGCTGGAGGCCCGGCCATCGGATGCTCCACCGAGACCCCGGATTACCGCCAGAATCGGATCTCCGTCCTTTTCCGCATCCTCCAGACGTCTCAAGGCGAACAACCCCACTCCCTCGCCGATCAGCGTACCGTCAGCCTTATCGGAGAAGGGCCGACACTCTCCGCTGGGTGAAAACGCCGGGGTCTTGCTGAAGCACATATACATGAAGATGTCGTTCATGGCGTCGGCCCCACCGGTGACCACCATATCGGTCTCCCCCAGTTGCAGGGAGTGAATGGCGGTCTGCATGGCCGACAACGAACTGGCACACGCCGCATCGGAGACGAAGTTAGGTCCCCCAAGATCCAAACGGTTGGCCACCCGACCTGCCACCACATTGCCGAGCAGACCGGGAAACGACGCCTCCTGCCAAGGCACATAGCTGTCAGCGATACGTTGACAGATCTCCTGTGCCTGCTGCTCGGGCAAACCTGAAGCCCGCATGGCGTTGAGCCAGACCGGGCGCTGCAATCGGCTGGAGAGACTGGCCACAAGCTCCGTCGCCGAGGTGACGCCCAGCATGATGCCGATGCGCTCCCTGTCGATATGTGGGAAACGGTCGGCACCCTCCTTCTGCAATAGCCGTCGGGCAATCATCAGAGTGAGAAGCTGGGAAGTGTCGGTGGCGGGCAGCGTGTTGGGAGGCAAACCCAGACCAATGGCGTCAAAAGAGACAGGAGAGAGAAATCCCCCTCGCTTGCAGTAGGTCTTGTCTTCCGCCTTTGGGTCGGAGTCGTAGTAATCCTCGATCAGCCAGTGGCTGGCAGGCACATCACTGATGGCGTCCGTTCCTGAAACAATATCGCGCCAGAACCCTTCCGTGCCCCCTTCACCGGGGAATTGTGTACTGACACCCACCACGGCAATGGGCCTGAAGTTTCCTTCTCTCTTCCTTGAACTCTCCCTTGCCATGATTCCATTCCCGATCTCTGTGCGCATCAACGTACTCCGTGAATCTTTCACACGACTCTCCAGGAGACCCATGGTGATCTGTTCGCAGAAGAGATTCAACCGTTCAGATATCTCGGACGGAAGTCAAAAGCGGCTGCAGGTACGGCAACACCATGCGATCGCAGTTGTTGAGCGCGACTGATGACGGCCGCACCCTCCAGCAGATTGCGGGCAATCTGGACCACGGTACGCTTCTCTACGGGCTCCATGAAAGAGCCTGCTACCCAACGGTTATAAGTTCCCATGGCCGGCCCGCACCAGATCTGATAATCCTGCTGCCGATCGGCTAACCCATCCATGGGCCACTGACTGGCCATGAACAGATACCAGCGGAACACCAAAGCCATCCGGTATTTCGGATCCCGCTCGGCCCGCGTGACCTCCTCGGGATTGCGTTCCAGGAAGTAGGCCCTGGTTCGCTGCCACACCGCCTCCGGATCATCGCGTAAGATCTCGGTCTCCAGCCGGGTCCGTTCCGCTGCCGGAATCTCTTCCAATCCGCCATAGGTGCGATAGATCTCGAACAGCTTCCGAGCGCGTTGGGGGAAGAGCGTTCCCCGCCGCAACACCTGCACCTTGACCCCCAGCTCGAACATGTCCGCAGAGGGCGCCATAGCCATGTCGGCCAGATCCGCATGCGCAAGCAGCTGACGCCCGGTTTCGGAGAGCCCCGCCTCTACGGCCCCCTGATTGACCGATCCCGTTACGACATATGCCGCTCCCAGCGCAAAAGCCGCCGCCACCCCCGACGGCGAACCCAACCCTCCGGCGACACCCAAACG
>JADGBX010000407.1 GCA_015231265.1 Magnetococcales bacterium
CGAGTCCAACGCCGTCTGTGAGTTTGAACTGGACGGCACCATTCTGAGCGCCAATGATAATTTTTTGGCGGTGATGGGCTATCGTCTTGATGAGGTTGTGGGCAAACACCACCGCATGTTTGCCGAGCCGGAGTATGCCGCCGGCGTCGAGTATGCCGAGTTCTGGGCCGCTCTTGGGCGCGGTGAGTATCAGGCCGCCGAGTACAAACGGCTGGCCAAGGGAGGCCGTCCGGTCTGGATCCAGGCCTCCTACAACCCGATCTTCGATGCCGACGGCACGCCGGTGAAAGTGGTGAAGTTTGCCACCGACATCACCGAAGAGTCTCTGAAGAACGCCAATTATGCCGGGCAGGTCGAGGCGATCAATAAATCCAATGCCGTCATCGAGTTCGACTTGGACGGCACCATCCTGACCGCCAACGAGGGTTTCCTACAGGTCGTCGGCTACACGCAGAAAGAGGTCACCGGTCAGCATCACCGGATGTTCGTCGATGCAGAGTATGCCGTCAGCGCCGAATACACCGCTTTTTGGCAGGCTCTAGGACGGGGAGAGTATCAGGCAGCGGAGTACAGACGTCTCGCCAAGGGGGGAAGACCGGTCTGGATTCAAGCCTCCTACAACCCCATTTTCGACCGTGACGGCAAACCGTTCAAAGTGGTGAAATTCGCCACGGAC
Organism: Magnetococcales bacterium; assembly: GCA_015231265.1. Classification (GTDB taxonomy): domain Bacteria; phylum Pseudomonadota; class Magnetococcia; order Magnetococcales; family JADGBX01; genus JADGBX01. Next base: position 677 of record JADGBX010000407.1, read on the forward strand.
ATCACGGAACGGAAAGAGGCCGAAGCCCTCATCGATCGGCAGCAACAGATGCTGCTGGAACTCTCCACACCCGCCATGCAGCTCTTCAACGGGGTGGTTCTGATGCCTCTGGTGGGCAACATCGACGGCGACAGGGCAACCCAGTTGATCTCCCGCCTGTTGGAAGCGATCTCCACCCATGAAGCGGAAGTTGCGATTCTGGATCTCACGGGGGTTCCGATCATCGACACCGACGTTGCCCGCCATCTCCTGAAAACCGTTGCTGCGGCAAAGATGTTGGGCTCCGTGGTCATTCTCACCGGCATCAACCCCAATGGCGCCCAGACGTTGGTGCAGTTGGGGATCGACATCTCTCACATCACCACCAAGGGCACCCTGCGCTCCGGCATCGAAGAGGCGTTTCGGCTGCGTTCTCTCCGCGTGGTTGACGATAGCAATGCCATCCGGTAACCCACCGGCAGTGAGCAGACCACGACGCACGCTCGGACCGGGATGAATCATGACACCCTTGCAGCAGGTCTGCTCCTGTCATCGCTCCCGCAACATGAAGCTCACCGGGGTGGTCATCATATAGGCCAGCAGCAGCCGGGCAACGGCGTGCAGGGAGTCGGCATGGGTACGCTCCCAGCCGTGGGAGCCGTCCAGGGCAAAGCAGATGAGGGCGGTGCGCAGATCGTTACCCGCCTCCAGAGCGGCTGCGGCATCGGAACGGTAGAAGCGGAAGACGTCGCGGGAGTATTCGATACCCGACTCCCGACACAGCTCCACCAGACGGCGGGTGAGGCGGCGGTCAAACGGGCCGGAGGAGTCCTGCATGGCGATGGTCACACCGTAGTCGCAGGTGTTTTGACCCGGGGCGATGGTACCGTTGTCCACCGACACCAACTCCGAAGCATCTCTGTGCATGATGTGGGAAGCGCCCACCCCCACCTCTTCAGAAATGGTGAACAGCAGGTGGCAGGGAATCGGCAGCGGCAGGTCGTTCTCCCGAGCTGCCCGTGCGGCCGCCAGCACCGCCGCGACCCCCGCCTTGTCATCGAGATGACGGGCGTTGATGAAGCCGTTGTCGGCAAACTCCGGATGGGAGTCGACTGCAACCGTGTCGCCGACGTGCACCTGCAAACGGAGAAGATCCTGCACGGTGTGACTCCGTTCATCGAGGCGGATTTCCAGGTTATCCCAGTTGCTTGGTTGCTCATCGACCCCGTCGTTGTAGACATGCCCCGACGCCTTGAGGGGCAATACCGTCCCCCGATATTTCCGCCCTCCCGACGCAATCACCGACACCCTCGCTCCTTCGGCAAAACGGGCGTTCCAGTGGCCGATGGCGACGATTCCGAGCCGTCCGTTCTTCTTGAGTTCGCGCACCATGATGCCCAGTGTATCCACGTGGGCAACGATGGCGCGACTCGTGTGTTTCTCGATGCCGCAGGAGTCGTCACACGACAAGTGGGCACGGATCGCCCCGCGACGCGTCAATTCATAAGGGATATCGAGTCGATCCAGCTCAAGGCAGACACGCTCGACGACGTGGTCGGTCATCCCGGATGGACTCGGAATGCGTAGAAGCTCGTTCAGTGTATTGAGGAGATAGTCTTGATCGATGGGAATGTGTGCCATGGGGTATCATTTCACTTGGGCTGGAGAAAACCACGACATCCTTAGCCGACAACGAAGAGGGCTCAGTGTACCCGCCGAAGGAGGAGAGGGAAACAAGATGCAGCCTCAGCATACGAAAAGAGCGGCGTAAGGGGTCATC
>JADGBX010000408.1 GCA_015231265.1 Magnetococcales bacterium
GTGGTGACCACGATACGCGCCTTCAACTCTTTGGGCTCATCGCTGCCGATAGGGGTAAAACGGCGCTCCTGAATCAGGCGCAGCAGCTTGATCTGGGAGTGCGCACTGAGATCCCCGATCTCATCCAGAACCAACACCCCAGCCCCCGCCTTGGCTGCCAACCCCTGACGATCACTGTCGGCGCCGGAGAAGGCCCCTTTCACATGACCAAACAGAGCATCGGCAAACAGGGCGTCGTCCAGACCGGCGACATTCTCCACAACCATGGGGAGCTCGGAGCCCATCAGCGTGTGCAGCGCCTCGGCAGCCAGCTCCTTACCGGTTCCCGTTTCGCCATGGATCAACACTGGCTCCTTTGAACGGGAGACCGACTCAAGATACTGGAAAATGCGTGCCATCTTGGGGCTTTTGGTGACGATGCGGTCAAACGCCTCGGGATGATCCAGCCGACCGCTGACCAGCCGGTCGGAGAGATCGCTCACCTTCGCCCGAAGGGCGTGCTTCTCCAGCGCCTTGTCAACCGCCTCCAGCAGATGTTGCCGCTCCATGGGTTTGGTCAGATAGTCATCAGCGCCCTTCTTCATACACTCGACAGCGGTCTCAAGCTCCATGATGGCGGTCATGACGATAATCGCCATAAGCGGATAGCGCTCCCGTATCTTCGGCAGCAACTCCAATCCACTGATATGGGGCATGGAGAGATCCAAAATCAGAAGCTGCGCCTCCTCATTCGCAAGGCTCTCCATCACCCGACGGGGATCATCGATTGCCGTCACTCTTCCGAAACCGGCCGCTTTGAGGATGAACGTCGTCGCCTGCAACAGCGGCGTCTCATCGTCCACAAGAACAATGTGCGATTGATAAGCGTTCATCACATCCTCTCCTCAGCCAAGGGAAACTCCACAGTCGCCCGCGTTCCTACGCCCGGTGTCGAGACAAACAGCAGCCGTCCCTTATGGCGCTTGACGATATCCTGACACACCGAGAGTCCAAGACCGGTGCCCCCGGAGTCGATCCGGGTGGTGAACAGCGGCTCCGTGATACGTTCCAGGGTCTCTTCATCCATGCCCACGCCCTCATCCTCCACAATCAGGCGCATCACGTCGTCTTCGACATGCACCGTCAGGGAAACGCTGCGCTCCTTATCCGGCAACGCCTGTAGAGCGTTGAGCAGTAGATTGATCACCACCTGCTCCACCTGTTGCCGGTTGCCTCGAAGGTGAGGGAGCGTTTTCGATGTATCGCACCGGAGGTTCCGAGTCATTTTCTGGATCTTGTTGTGCAGCAGTGTGGTGGCATCCTGAACCACCTTTGCCATATCGATGCGCTCATCCATGGCGGTGGTCTCCTTGCGCACCAGAGACTTGAGCTGATCGACGATGCGCTGAATGCGCCGCGAACTCTTGGAGATGTTGGAGAGCAGTGAAGGCACCTGCGCCATCACCTCGTCGAAGGAGAGCGCCCCCAGGGTAAAGCCCCCCTGCTGATCATGAACGGTACGCAGAATCGGCTCCAGTTGAGTCCAGATATCCTCCAGAATCGGCCCGTTGAACAGAATGGTGTGGTTGGGGTTGTTGATCTCATGGGCGATACTGGCGGAGAGCACGCCCAGAGTGGCGAGACGGGCCGCCCCCATGGCCTGCTCCTGCATGCGGCTCTTTTCATCCACATCGGTGGCGCTGAGAATCACATGGCTCACCACCCCATCACTCTCCGAGAGGATCGGGAAGACGCGGAAGTTGAACAGCCTCTCGCCCCCCTCCTTGCCGGCCATGGGCATGTTGATCGCATTGATCTCTCCGGTGCTGAAACAACCAACCACCAGAAGCCGCACACTCTCCATGGAACCACTGAGCAGTGTGTCCATGTCGGAGCCCAGAGCCTGGGGCTTCTCCGTACCGAAGAGGCGCACGGCCTGATTGCACCAGTTCACCCGATAATCGCGATCGAACAGAAGCAGCGGATCACGAAAGGCGTTGAGCAGTCCGCGCAACATCGCCTCCCGCTCCTTGGCTTGTGCCAGCGCCTCCTGGTATTCGGTCATGTCGCTGTAGATGGCGACGATCTCTCCGTGCGGCAGCCGATAGACATAGTTCTCATACCAGCGATTGAGACGGCCATCTTCATAAAGCGTCACCGGGTGGTGCTTGCTGACCCCGGTGCGGTACACCTCCTGAAACACCTCGAAGAGCCCGAAATCCCGTATGGCCGGGAACGCTTCCGTCACAGGTTTGCCAATCACCTCATCGGCATTGACATGGCTCAGTGTAGCGCCGGATTCGTTGATATCGGTAAAGATGAAGTCCTCTCCGTTGCGATAGGGCCGATAGACCGCAACGCCGGAGAACATGTTGTTGAGCAGCGCCCGGTAGCGCTCGATCGAGCTCTGCAGCGAGGTCTCGCTCACTTTACGGTCGGTGATATCGCTGACGATGCCCACCATGTAATC
>JADGBX010000409.1 GCA_015231265.1 Magnetococcales bacterium
ATCCGTGGGGCATGCGGGGATGGATTGTTGGATAATAGTCAATATAAATCAGTATGTTGTATTGAAATGAATCGAGAATAAAATCTTTGGCACCCCCTCTGCAATAGTGTTAGCCAACAGGCAAAACCAGCAGGAGGCAATCATGGCCAATCAAACACTCTTTAAAAGCCTATTCGCCAAGGGGCGGCCTAAGCCGGATACGGTGAATCACGAGCAGGCGCCGGCCTACCGTTTTTCACCACAACACACTCTGGCGCAATACGCCGCCACCGGCTGCCTCCACAACACCTTCTATGCGCATGCCGAAGATCAGTTGCAGACGGTGTTGGGTCTGGCGCGGCAGGTGGATCCCACCTTCGTGGCGCAGACGGCGATCTACAGCCGCAAACGCGGCCACATGAAGGATATGCCGGCGCTGCTGACCGCCTCTCTCTCCAGTCACGGCATGGAGAGGCTGCCGCAGGTGTTCGACAGGGTGATCGACAATGGCCGGATGGTGCGGAACTACGTGCAGATCATGCGCTCCGGGGCCACCGGGCGGAGATCTCTCGGCACCCGACCGAAACGGCTGGTGCAGAACTGGTTGAATAGTGCGTCGGCGATGCAGTTGATACGGGCCAGCGTCGGTCAGAACCCTTCTCTGAAGGATGTGATTCGCATGGTCCACCCGAAACCGGTCACTGCCGAGAGAGAGGCGCTCTTCGCCTATTTTCTCGGACGTGCCCACGATCCTGAACTGCTGCCGGAGGTGTTGCAGGCATTCGAGCGCTTCAAGAAGGATCGTAGCGCACCGGTTCCCGATGTTCCGTTCCAGATGCTGACCGCTCTGGATCTGGATGCGGCGCAGTGGGCGGCGATTGCCCGACAGGCGGGGTGGCACATGGTGCGGATGAATCTCAACACCTTCGCCCGACACGGGGTGTTCGCGCTCGACGGCATGACCGAGACCATCGCCTACCGTTTGGCGGATGCCGAAGAGATCGCCCGAGCCCGGGTCTTTCCCTACCAGATCATGGCGGCCTGGGCCTCCATCGGAGGTGAGGTGCCGGGTCTGGTGAAAGATGCCCTGGAGGATGCCATGGAGAGCGCCATCGACAACGTGCCGGAGATTCCGGGACGTGTGGTGGTGTGTCCCGATGTCTCCGGCTCCATGTGTTGGCCGGTGACCGGCTATCAGGGAGGAGGGGGTGCCTCCTCCAAGGTGACCTGCAACGATGTGGCGGCGCTGATCGCCTCGGCGGTGCTGCGGAAGAACCCCGGCGCCACCGTGATGCCGTTCGAGCACCGGGTGGTGAATGTGACGCTGAATGCGAAGGCGGGGGTTCTGCGCAACGCCCGGGCTCTGGCCCGGATCGGCGGAGGCGGTACCGACTGTTCGGCGCCGTTGGCACAGTTGAACCGTTCGCACTACTCGGTGGATATGGTGATCATGATCTCGGACAATGAGTCCTGGTTCGATGCCAAACGGGGTCACGACACCGGCACCATGCGGCAGTGGCAGACGCTGAAGAGGCGCAACCCCGATGCCCGTCTGGTCTGTATCGATCTGACGCCGTACGGGACCACCCAGGCGCCGGAACGATCGGATATTCTCAACATCGGCGGGTTCTCCGATGCGGTGTTCGAGACGCTGGCCGCCTTTGCGACCGGTACGCTCAACCCCGAGCACTGGGTGGGCAGGATCAAGGAGATCGCCATCGAGCCGTAGAGTGTCACTAACAGTAGGGTGTGGTAAATGCCACCATGATTCCATCGATTGATCTCGACAACGCCCGGAACGGGTGCTCATGGTTCCTTTGTTACCACACACCTTTTTCCAACCGTTAATTACAGATAGGAAGTTTCAGAGCGGCAAGGAGGAATGCAGGAGAAAGTACATCATTGGATATGACCGGGTTGCGGGTTCGAGTCCCGCCGAGCCGAAGATTGGCACGTAGCTCACTGGTAGAGCAGGGATTTCTCCACTTTTTGTCCTCCTTGTTTTCTGAAAACGTCTGGGTGCAGGCGGGGAATGCAGAAGAGACTTCATCGGGTCGCGGGTTCGAATCCCGTCAGGGGGACCACTCTCCCTGTAGCTCAGTTCGGTAGAGCAGATACACTCTTCACCCTTCGTCCCCGCCTGCTCTGCAATGCCGGATGAAGCAGTCTTTTCAAGAGTATCCACGGGAAGAAATTCCCTTTCACAGGTGAACGTTATGGAAACCACACGGCACTACGATGTCATCACCTCCGACGAGGGGGCGCCTATCAAAATGTGGACACAGGGTGTTCCCGTTGATGATGGGGCGAAGGAGCAACTGAAGCGCACCGCCCGCTTGCCGTTCATCCATAAATGGATGGCGGTGATGCCCGATGTGCATCTGGGACTGGGCGCGACGGTGGGGACGGTGATTCCCACGGTGAAGGCGATCATTCCGGCGGC
>JADGBX010000040.1 GCA_015231265.1 Magnetococcales bacterium
AAGAAGAATCACGATGTGAAGAACTACGAATCCCGACCAAAAAAACCGGTCGTCTTCTGAAGTTCGGACAAACACAGCGTGTTGCGCTGATCCGTATGATGATCCGGGCGATGTCCCCTTTCCATGGTGGCATCGCCCTTTTTTTGTCCTGTGATGAAGATTTGGCTGGTAGTGAGGAGAACCGTTTGCTGTTATCCTGTGGATCCTGTGGTGGGAATCTGGAGAGATTGCTGATGCATCTCCGTGAGATGAACAGTGAAATCCTGATCAACACACAGTTAGGTGTAGAAAACACCGTAACCAGGGAAGATGGCAACGTACCACGCGTCATCCTATCGATAATGGCGTCGGGTACAGCGTTCTGTCTCATGCAAAACAACCAACCGTACAGCAAGGATATGTGATCGTTATGGCCAATCAGATGACCGACTCCATGCAGGCTATGGTCAAAGCGGCCCTCTCCTCGGGCCAACTCCCCTCCGACGTCGAAACCGGTCCGGTGGTTACCGTTGCCCGCGACTACGGTGCCGGCGGCAACGAGGTGGGCGCTATTCTGTCAAAACATCTCAAGGTTCCCCTGTTCGATCAGGAGATCATCGACCAGATCGTCAAGCGGACCCAATCCGACAACACGATGATCAAACGTCTGGACGAGCGTCTTCCCAGCCCTCTCGAGGACTGGCTCTTCTCCCTGGTGCACAAGGGAGCCTCTTCCCGGTCGGAGTATTTCCGACGTCTGGTGATCGTGGTGCGCAGCATTGGCCGCGTCGGCGGAATCATCATGGGACGCGGCGCACACCTGATTCTGGAGAATCAACCGGTCTTCCGTCTGCGGGTGACCGGCTCCATGGATCACTGTGCCCGCCGCGTGGCCGCCCGTGAGAATCTCGATCTTCCAGATGCCAAGCAGAATATCAAGAAAGTCAACGCCGAGCGTCAGGTGTTCGTGCGGGAGCTGTTCCAGCACTATCCCACCGATGCCGCCTACTACGATATGATGCTCAACAGCGATCATCTCGGCTCGAAACAGATCTCTGATCTGGCGCTCACCGCCATGAATCAGATGGGTTTCTTCGAAGGTAATGAAAAGAAGTAATCCGCTTTTGTTACACCGTACGCCTGTCCATGGACACCACCACGTTCCATGGACAGGCGGTGCGATGACAGCAGCAACGCAATAACGACCTCCTCCCCCTGCAACCGGACGACCCCCAATGTCCAGGTTATCGTTGTTTCTTCTGACCGTTCTCTTCTCTTTCATAATCAGTAGCAGTGCTTGGGCAGGAACGGCGACGGAACACGCTTGGCAGGCTGAGAAGCTTCAGACCGACGCGCTCCGTAGCGCTATCACTTCCATCGAAGAGACGCTGAAGAGCCTGGCCGACTCCAAGGAGTCCGGAGCCGAACAGCGTCAGACCGCTCTGAAACAACGCCTGGAACTGCTCGACGGACTCATCGACATCATCGAGCGGTTTCCTGAGCTTGAGATGCTGGAACAGGGGCTGGACAAAGAGACCCGAGCCACCGAGCGGTCGTGGTCTCAGTATCAAACTCTCGCAGAACTCACGCCCCCGAAAGAGCCGACCCAAACCCGCTTCGATGAAGTGCGCGCCGAACTGGAAAATCGACTAAAAACTCTGGAAGAGATGCAGCAGGAGGTGCGTGAAAGACACCTCTTCATGGCCGGTCTCACCGACACCATCCGCGCGACCCGCCAACACCTTACCGATGCCAACAAACTACGCGCCCGTCTGGACGCCAAACTGGAACAAGAGAGCTCCGACGCCATCAAGGCGCTGCTTTCCGAGCAGTTGATCAATACCGGACTTGAACAGCGGCTGGCTCAGGAGCGTCTGCTCCTTCTGGAACGGGAAGAGGCGTTCGAGAAGATCTACGGCCCCCTGCGAGAGAAGCGGTTGGAACTGGCGCAAACACGCTACAACCGGCAGAAGGAGTACTTCGACCTCTATCAGCAGGCGCTCAACCAGCAGCAGGCTGAAACGGTTGCCGACAAGGAGCGAGAGCTGGCCGCCAAAGAGAGCGCCGCCAAAGCCGCCGTCCGTCCTGAAGAGCGCTTCATCATCGATTGGGAAGCGGAGATCGCCCGCATGCAGGTGCACATGGCCGACCTGCGACAGCATAAAACTCTTGTGGCGCGACAGACGGAAGAGCAAAAAGGGCACTTGAAAGAGGAGCAGGACGCGTTCAGAAATCTGGAAGCCCTGGTCAAACAGATGGGCGCCCAGGGCCCCACCGCTGAACTGCTGAAAATGACCTTCGGCAGAATCGGTGATCGGGGCAAGGCGTTGAACCAGATTCTCAAGAAGAAGATGCCGGCCCGCATTGAGGTGCTGCGCAGCCAGTTGGCCGAAGTGGGCCAGGTGCAGTTTCAAATGGAGGCACGATGGCGCGATGGACTGGACGGGGTGATCGGGAGGGTGCCCGAGGAGGAGAGGCGCGCCTTCCAACGTCGGACCGATGCGCTCTTCCTCAAGGTACGCCTGACACTGGGTGAGGAGCGTCGGCTACTGCTGGACGTGCTCACCGACCTGCAACGTCTGGAGCTGGTGGTGGTGGAACGGCAACAGGTGTTGGAGTCCCTGGAGCGCTTCGTCCTGTCACGGGTGTTCTGGATTCAGGATGCCCCCCCCTTGGGCTTCACCACCCTGACCGGCATCATGCGTGAGCTTTTCGGCGTTCAGAACTCTCTGCGCAGCTGGCTGGGAAGTCTGTTCGAACCCGACTCGATCCGGCAACTGGAGGAGTATGTCAAACAGCCCATCTCCATTCTGAAGGGGATCATCCTCTTCATCCTCTTTCCCGGCGGTCTGCTGTTCATGCGCTTTCTGGTGCGACGCTGGGTGCGCACGCACGTCCCCGATCAGGAGAAACATCCTCAAGGCCACAACCGACCACTGTTGGTGATCGCCTCGCTCACCGGCAGCATCTTTCTCCCTGCCTATCTCCTGTTTGCTGCCGCCCTGATCGACTCGGTGACGCTGCCTGTGGGACTGGATCAGATCATCCCGACCCTTCTGAACCATCTGGCGCTGTTTCTGCTGCTCTGGTTCATCGTCAAAGGATTCCTGACCAAGAAAGGGCTGGCCCGCCGCCACTTCGGCCTCTCCCCAGCCCTGGCAACGACGCTGAAACGGGCCACCAACGCCACCCTGCTCTGTTTCATCGGTCTGATCATGCCGTGGAACATTCTTCGAGCCGATCCCTTTCTGTTCGAAGCGCTGCCCCGGCTCTTCTACACTCTGTTCGAAGTGGCCATGATTCCGGTGCTGATCTATCTCTTCCGACCCTCCTCCCCGCTTGTGGATCAGGCGGTTGCGGGATCGGGCACCTCGCACCATCGCAACGCCCAGGGACGACGCGCCTTTCTGGCCAGCAACAGCGGCCTGCTGGTGGGACTGTTAATCGTCGTCATGCTGGCCGTGGTGGTGTTGGATGCTGCCGGGTACCGCTTCGGAGCTGCATGGCTGGCCGGCAACGGCATCAAGAGCCTGACAACCCTGCTCCTGCTTGCCGCCCTCTACCGGCTGCTGGTGGCGGCGGTCCGCAAAGGGATCAAACCCTACAGCCCCCGTATTCACGACGCCAAGAGCCAGACACGTCTCTCCCGCTATCAGGTGATCGGCCAGGTGCGTGCCGGTCTGCGATTGGTGATCATTCCCGCCGGTATTGTCCTGGTCGCTTCCCATTGGGGGGTGAATGAACGGGTGTTGCAAGCGCTACGGGAGTACACGCTCTACAGCGTCTCGTCGGCGGATGGCAGCCTCACCTTCGTAACGGTGGCGGATCTGCTCTATTTTCTGGTGATGGTGCTGGCGACACTGCTGCTTCTGAAACAGCTGCCGGCCCTGATGGAGATTCTGATCTTCCAGCGCGTCCCATGGGATGACGGCAAGCGCTACGCCATACTCACCATGATGCGCTACCTGATCGCTCTGACCGGATTGATCATCGCCGTCACCGCCCTACGACTCGATCTCAGCACCATCGGTTGGCTGGCGGCGGCGATTTCAGTGGGTATCGGTTTCGGTTTACAGGAGATCGTCGCCAACTTCATCAGCGGCATCATCCTCCTGGTGGAGCGGCCCATTCGGGTGGGGGATGTGGTGACGATCGGCGACATCTTCGGACGCATCACCCAGATCAAGATCCGCGCCACAACCGTGCGCAACTTCGACCAGCAGGAGATTCTTGTCCCCAACAAGGATCTCATCACCCGCGAGGTGACCAACTACACCCTGGGAGACGCGGTGATGCGGATCAAGATTCTCATCGGTGTCGCCTATGGGTCCGATGTGGAGACCGTCACCCGGGCCCTCACCGATGTGGCCGACAAGCACCCCCGGGTTCTGGACAATCCGGAGCCGCAGATCTTCTTCATGGCCCATGGCGAGAGTACCCTCAATTTCGAACTGCGTGTCTTTATCCCGACGCCGGATCTGCGCAACTTCATTCGCCACGACATGAACATGCTGATCAACCAGCGCTTCCGGGAAGAGGGTATCGAAATCGCCTTCCCACAGCGGGATCTGCACATCAAGTCCACCGTGACGCCCATGGTATCGGTGACTGAAGTCATGGACTCGCCGCAGCAGCAGCCTGCCCCTACACCTGAGGATCCTGCCACATCTCCCGTTTAAAGAAGACCGTCTGATTCCGTCCCTGCTCCTTGGCTTTGTAGAGCGCCACATCGGCGTACTTCAACACCCGCCAGAAACTGTCATCATCGTCGGGGAACATACTGATGCCGATGCTGATGGTCTTCTTAAGCGGTAGATCACCGGGAACGGGGAACTCGGCGTCCTCCACCTGCTTGCGGATCTTCTCACTGAGCACCTCCACATCCTTGCGCTCCACATCCACAAGCAGAATCAGAAACTCCTCACCGCCGAACCGGGCGACAAGATCCGCTTCGCGCACACAGGACTGCAACAGCTTGGCGGTCTGGATCAGGATCGCATCTCCCACATCGTGACCATGGGTGTCGTTAACCTGTTTGAAGTAGTCCAGATCTCCCATCAACAGACCCATACCCTTACCGCGCCGCTTGATGCCGGCACAGAGGTTGCGCGCACTCTCCTGAAGATAGCGCCGGTTGTGCAGACCGGTGAGAGGATCTTTCAGAGCCGACTCCCGCAACGTGGCGGTGAGACGTTTGGTCTCAATGACCGGCAGTGCCTCCTTCAGATACTGGTTGACCTTGTCCACCTTGTCGTGAATCGCATTCTGGTCGGCCGCGCTTCTCACACTCTGGGAGAAGATGAACTGCGCCACACCCATGACGGTTCCACTGACGATCATGGGTACGCAGACGTGGTGACGGGTCGATTCAGTCTCGATGAACTGCTTGCAGATCTGGGGGAAATCGAAGGAGACGATCTCATTACCGGTTCGCCGCGCCTTGCAGAGGCTGCAATCATCCAGAATCTCATCCCGACAATGCACCCCCTTGACACTCTGGTTCAGGGGATAGGCCAAACGCATGATGTTGTGGGATTCATCCACTTCATAGAAGATCGCTTCATCGATGTTGATCTCCTGGGTCGAGACGGTCCAGAGGCGGCTGTAGACATCGTTGGCGTTCTCATCCTCCTCGATCACCTTACGAAAACGGTTGAGATCATTGATCGAGAGCATTAATGAGTTGAATTCGGTACAGAGCGCACCGATCTCATCGAGGGAGGTGATGGAGATGCTCTGACGCTTGCCCATATCGCCTCGACCCTGGGCCACATCCTGCAGACCGGAAATCACCCTGTTGAGACGGCGCGTGATACTACGTCCTACCAAATACGTAAGGGTGATGGTAACCAGAACGAAGAAAAGCGCTCCGATCATCGCCAGATTACGCAGAGCGTTCAACTCCTTCTCGATATCGTCAAGATAGACACCACTACCAATGATCCATGCCCACGGCTTGAACCGTTTGACGTAGGAGATCTTGGGTTGAGGAAGCTTGCTCCTGTCGTCTGGCTTGGGCCACATGTAGGCGACGAATCCACCCGAACCGGTCTCCGTGACGCGAATGAACTCTTGAAACAGTTTCACACCATTAGGATCGGCAAAGGCGCCCAAAGGCTTGCCATCCAGCTCGGAGGCGATGGGGTGCATCACCATGCGGGGTTCCAGATCGTTGATCCAGAAATACTCGACGCCGCTGTAGCGCAGAGTCTTGACCATGGCGATGGCTTGCTTCTGCGCATCTTCCATGGCGAGTTCGCCGCGCATCGCACGGTCGTAGTACTGCTCCAATGTCTTATGGGCGACCTCCACCACCTTGCGGGTCGCCCCTTTGCGGCCCTCCATGATGCTGTTTTCAATGTAGGGAATGAAGTAGAGAAACGCGACGGTGAGAATCAGCACCACACCCAAAAAGGAGCTTAACAGCATCTTGGGTAAAATCGGCCAGTTTCGGAGAGACCACTTATTCATCACCAACCCCCAACAGGCGAACGAACACCACCCACTCATACACTTTGTAATCGCCTCCCCCCAGAGCCAATTCCAATCTGTACTCTTCAGCACATCTTAAGACTATCTCGTGACACGTTTATGAACACAAGGGATAAGAAAGACACATGAATAAATCAGTTCTTTCGAGCCCATTGAGGACACACCCTAATTTTACCAGGCACGATTCAGCGCGTAATCGTAAACACCTGCTTTCGGCCGTATACGGCCATCACCAGAACCAGTGACGCGCCTTTTGATGCGTGATCATCATGATAGAGAGGCCGCATACGACTGGGAAAAAGATCCACACTCTCCAGAAGTGCAAGGGATTCGGGCAGACGCTCGGGACGTAGAACCATGCCGAACACCCCCCCGGGCACGAGCTGGCTGGCACCACGTTGGATGAACTCCGCAACGGTGCCGTTATACTCGAAACGCGCCTGCGCCCGAATGGGGTCGGGAGGGACGCGACCACGCCCTACCGGATAGTAGGGTGGATTGGCGAACACGGCAGCATAGGCCGTCTCCGCGATCTCACGGGGTGGATTTCGTAGATCCGCCTCCAGGACACGGACCCGTTGAGTCAGTTGGTGAAACCGCACGCGCGCCTGCGCCCGTTCCACCAAGCTCGGTTGAATCTCCAGAGCATCGATGGTGCACTCCGGAATCTGCCGTGCAATCTCCACGGCAACCGCACCACACCCCGTTCCCAACTCCAACCAGCGCTGTCCGAGTGTAGAGAGCCCGCTCTGCTGCCAATGCGACACCATCCAGTGTGCCAGACGCAGACCATCCTCCGACTCTCCCACCTTGCGACAGAGAGGATCCCCTTCGTCCCAGACAGCTGTCTCAACGATGGACACTACGGCTCGAAGCGACGATTACGAATGGTGGCGATGGCACCACCCTCCTTGATATCGATCAGAAGATCCCCCACCTGCCAGGAGAGAAACTCCCCCTGGGGCTGACCGAACAGAGACAGCGCATGTTCCGCCATCTTGCCGCGATCGTGGTGATTTGGCTGGACCAGAGCCATGAAGAAACGCCCCTGATCATTAAAATAGTAGCGCACGGTGGCCGGAACACCGAGCCCTTGACCGATGGGTTGACCGTTTCCGTAATTAACACCGTTGAAATCGTGGTTGGGAAAGCGTCGCTTGAACCCTTCCACCCGCATGCCCCAGGGCGCGCGATTCCACCCCCGTGCGATACGCTTGAAGACACGCTGCCGCTTCCATTCGGGAATCTCGCGAATCGTCGGGGGTGGCGGTTCGTTCAGAACTGGCTCTTCAGGGGCGGGTGGTGTTGGCGGCGGTGCTGATCGGGGGGCAACACCGGGAAGAGGTGTGCTCGGCACCTCCGGCTCCGGCAGTACCACAGCCGCGCGCTCTTCGGGAATCTCCACCACCGCCGGCATGGGCGGGGGAAGATTCAGCGCAGGCGCTTCGACAGCAACCGGGGACGTAGGTTTGGGTTGGTTATACCCCTCCTTGTCGGCCATGTAGACACCGGCTCCGATGCCACCGACGATAATGCTCCAGGCAACAACCTTGGTCGCGATGCCCGATCCGGCTGCTTCAGCAGCAGCCTCTGCGGCACTCTCTACAACGGCCTCTTGGCCGGAAGGTGTCAGTGAGGGATCAACCACTGTCTTCTCGACGTGGGCCGCTTGCTGAGCAGGCGTCGCGTCAGGTGTGACTGCCGAGGCGTCGTACTCCGTGGCCTCTTCATCCATGGGCAGCGGCTGGGTGGAGATGCCATAGGGATCCGATGCCCCTTCTCCGGCCATCTGCGTCGGCAGTTCCGAACCCGGATCCGCCGCCTCCGCCTCATTGGCCATCAGGGCAGCCGCCCCGGCAACGGCAGCACCCACCACGGCAGGGGCGGGGCCGGATGTTGCCGGAGCCTCGCCTTTCAGCATGGCGCGCCAGATGGGGATATCCTGCGGCCGCTGCTTCTCCAGCACCGTCAACGCCGCATCGATTGCATTGAGGAAGGTCTCCGAATAGCGCCCCGCACCGATCCTGGCAATAGGCGGCATGGGATCGGGCTCACCCCGAAGAATGGCGCTGCTTCGATCGGTTGCGTGCACAGGCACCCGTCCGGCGATTGCCCGATAGAGCACGGCACCCATGGCGTAGATATCGGTCCACTCCCCCTGACGGCTGGCGTCGCTGTAGTACTGCTCGAAGGGGGCATAGCCCGGTGTCAGCATGGTGGTCAGCGTCTGGGTCTGCACGCCGATGGCGGTCCGGGCCGCACCAAAGTCCAGTAGAACCGGCGTGCCGTTGGGCCGAATTGTGATGTTGGCCGGTTTCACATCCCGGTGAATGGTGCCCGAGGCGTGCAGATGCTCCAGGCCGTCCAGAAGCGCCAGGGTGATCTCCATGAGCCGCTCTTCAGGCAGCTCCCCCTCCTGTTGCAGATGGCGGTGTAGAGGCTCCCCCTCCTCCAACTCCATCACCATGTAAGCGGTTCCGTTGCCCTCCATATAGTCCAACACCCGCACGATATTGGGGTGACGGAACCGGGCCAGCGTCCGCGCCTCGGTGAGGAAACCATCCTTACCGTGTTTGAACACACCGGCATCCAGTGTCGATTTGGGGCGGATGGTCCCGCCCCCTTCACGCACACCGATGGCCGAGGGCAGATACTCCTTAATGGCGACCGGACGCTCCAGTTTGGTATCAAGAGCCTGATAGGTGAGGCCAAACCCCCCCTGACCCAGCACATTCTGGATACGGTAGTGAAGAATGGCGGTCTCTTCCGGAAGAGCATCTGGAAAGTCTTGATTCATGAGTTATCACACCAAGCAGTCAATCGGCATCGGAACAGCGCGTTCAGAGACGATACCATTGACCAGCGGTTCAATTGAAGTGCGATCGCACCCATCTCTCTACTTAGCGTAAGAAGTGTGTTCACAGCATTGACAGGGGTGGAGGGCTTGGTAATCATGCCAACACAGTTTCATGGATGTTGCCCACGATCCTGTTCCTCAGCATCCACTTTCAGGAGAGCCTTGCCATGTCCGCATCCCCACGCGATCGTGAACCGACCCCCGTCACCGTCTTGACCGGCCATCTGGGAACCGGTAAAACGACGCTGCTCAACCGGATTCTTACCGAGAGCCACGGCAAGCGCTATGCGGTGATCGTCAATGAGTTCGGAGAGATCGGTATCGACAACGATCTGGTGGTGGAGGCGGATGAGGAGATATTCGAAACCAATAACGGCTGCATCTGCTGTACGGTGCGCGGCGACCTGATTCGCATCATCACCGGATTGCTGAAACGGCGCCGGCGGTTCGACGCCATTCTCGTGGAGACCACCGGTCTGGCCAATCCCGGTCCGGTGATCCAGACCTTCTTCACCGATGACCTGATCCACTCGAAAACCCGTCTGGATGCGGTGGTCACGGTGATCGATCCCCGCCACATCGAGCAGCGTCTCAGCGACAGTCCCGAAGCGCAGGATCAAGTCGCCATGGCCGATGTGATCCTGCTCAACAAGACCGATCTGGTTGAAAGCGCGGATCTGGACGCACTTGAGCACCGCATGCGGGCCATGAATCCCCACGCCGAGATGCACCGTACCCAACGCTGTGCCATCGACCTGGACAAGATCCTCGCCTGCAACGCCTTCGACATGACCCGTCTGGATCTGGACGAGCCTGAAGAGCACCACCATCACGACCATGGACACGATCACCACCACCATGATCACGACCACACCCACCATCACGACCATGGACACGATCATCACCACCACGATCACGACCACACCCATGTCAATCACGATGATGCCGTCACCAGTATCGGACTGCATGTTGAGGGGCAGGTGGACCCGGACGCCTTCATGAGCTGGCTGCAGGAACTGATTGCTGAACAAGGGCTGGATATTCTACGCACCAAGGGCATCCTCAACTTCGCCGGTGACGAAAACCGCTTCATCATCCATGGTGTTCACATGACCCTGGATTCGGACGACTCCCAGCCCTGGCGCGACGGCGAACCCCGCGACAGCCGTCTGGTCTTCATCGGTCGCAATTTGGACCATGCTGCTCTGAAGAAAGGTTTCGAAGCATGCGCGTTGGGGTGATTACGCTCCCCACCATTGTATGGAAAGGGTAGGGTTTACCCACGCCCGCCATCGGGCCGCGGCCAACGTGGGTGGTGCAGATCGATCACGAATCGATGGGTATGCCGAACCTCTTCGTGAACATGTCGATGACGATGGGGTGTTGACGGATCCAGAGGTTCATCCTCCGGGGCGTGCGCGTGGTGGTGGTGTTCATCATCATGCACATGCCAGTGGCTGTGCTCAACATGAGCGTGCAGATGCTCCAACCGCTCCACTTCCCGGCGTGGCCAGAGCAGTAGCGCGACGATCACCGAGACCACCGTCGTTGCCGTCAAGAGCGCAAACGCCGTCTCCAGACCGTATCGGGCGCCGATGTGCCCTGCAGCCAGATAGGCAAAGAACCAACAGGCGTGGGAGAGCGCAAAATTCGCCGAGAAGAGCGCCGTTCGATCCCCGTCACGACAGGAGTCGATAATCACCTGCCCTGTTGGTGTCTGCGTCATGGAGAGGCCGATACCCAGTAGAAACCAGATCGCCAGCAGCATTCCGAAACCGGGAAACGTCACACCCAACCCCATGCCGACGACCAGAACCACCCCACCCACCAGCATGGTGGTACGGTTGCGCAACCGTCTCATCAATCCGGGCAGCAGCATCGCCGTCACCATGGAGCCGAACCCCACCGCCATCATCGCTGTTGCGGTATCGGTTTCCGACATGCCCAGATGGTCCTGCACGTAGACCACCGTGTTGACGATGGTCATGGCGCTGGCCGAAGCGATACCGACATAGAGCGCCAGTACACCACGCAGACGAGGGGTTAAAAGGTAGGTGCGCACTCCGAAGAGAATATTCTCCCGCACCCTCTCCTCTCGCTCCGCTTTGCCGGAAACAGGGAAACACGAGAGCGCTACCAGGATAGCAGAGACCAGGAAGGCTGCCCCGGTCACCCAGAACAATCCCTTGAACGTCATGATGCCCAACAGAAGCGCCGTGAGTGCAGGGCTGAGGAGATTCTCCATGTCGTAGGCGACACGGAACATGGAGAGCGCCTTGGCGTAGTGCGCCTTGTCGGGAAGAAGATCGGGAATAACGCCCTGATAGATCGGCTTGAACGCCGCTGAAGCGCCGTTGACCAGAAAGATCAACACCAGGATCTGCCACACTTCTGTCACCCACGGCATCAGACAGACGAACCCGGCCCGCATGATATCCAGCCCGATCATGGTCGCCTTGCGCGGCAGAGCATGGGCGATGCCTCCCACAACCGGAGCAACACCCACGTAGGCGATCATCTTCAACGCCAGGGCAGTCCCCAGAACCGCACCCGCCTCGCCTCCAGCCATGTCGAACGCCAACAGCGCCAGAGCGATGGAGAAGAGACCGGTTCCGGTCAGTGCCGTTATCTGGGCGGCGAAAAGGGTAAGATAGTCACGATTATGGAACAGAGAGCGCTTGGAATCGGACGCGGAGTCACCGACCATTGCAACACACCTGCCTGAAGGGAGTGCCGAGGGACTGAATTGTCTGCTCGGACCACGATAGAAACAGCCTGGGCGATCGTCTCACAGATCCCACGGACAGAAAAGGCATCGTTCAATACGGCTTCAACGCTGCTCTGGATACCCTTCTTCTTGGACAGTTATCCTGCTCGGTTGATCAACTGTGGACGGCGATGAACGCATACCCCTTGCCGTAGACCGAAGAGACCGGCAGTGAGATTCCCACATCCCGTTCGATCTTTCGCCGCAGACGCCGTACCAGCGCCTCCAGATTTTGATCGTCGGTCTCCCTGTTACCCTTCCCGAGCTGTTTCAAGATGATTGCCCGCGAAACGGGAAGACCGGGAGACTCCATGAGCGTGCGTAGGAAGATGTTCTCCGAATGTGTCAGACGTACCGTTGCTCCCTGGGGAGTCGTCAACTCCCAGGAGGCCGGATCGAGCAACCACTCCGACGACGCGTCACCAATGCGCAAGACCGATGGTACGAACCGCTGCATGCGGTCAAGACGCTGGGCGATGTTGCGCAGTGTCGCTTCCATTACCATGAGATCGACGTTCTTGGGAAGATAACCGTCAACTTCCGTAGCCAACCCTTTGGCCTGATCCTCGGGATTATCCAAACAGGAGACAATCAATATCCCCACTTCCGGAAAGCGGGCACGGATTGCCGGAACGGACTGCAGACCGTTCTCATTTCCCAACAACACATCCAGGATGATCAGATCTGCCGGCTTCTCACCGAGCACCTGAAACATCGCCTGTGTCGTCAGTGCGCGACGGACAGGAAAACCCCGTATCGTCAGAAACTGGACGATATCACGACTCCAGACAGGATCATCATCAACCAACAGAATCGAGGGCGCTACACCCCCCTGTTTCACTGTATTATCGCTCTGCATCACCTTTGAACCTGCGTTACACCACGTGTGGGACACAGGACCTCCTATCCCCGAGAAAGCCAGTTAGTCGTACCTGTTGTGCTTTACAGTCACACATTTTTTACGACAGGCTACCACACACGATCAAAGATGTCTCCTACAACTGTCCAATCAACACCAGCAGGTCAACTTGGTTTATCTACAACTCCTTGTTCATCAACTGACATCGGAACCGGATAAGGCGACACACTACTGATTCAGTATGTATACAAATTTTTTACACGTCGTGTTGGTGCATGTCCCAGACCGGTAAGAAATATCGACACTCAGAAGTCAAAACGGAGGTTGCCGGATGCGGAGTACTCCTCTTCGTCGTCACGTTCCAGGATGGCATAACCACCCAGCTCGGCGGAGACGGTCTCATTGAAGGTGAAGCGAAGACCGCCACCAACATTGAAGGCGTTGTCATCATAGGGCAGAGCAACGCCATTCCCACCACCGGTACGCCTCTCTTCGTGGTTGAGATCGTATTCCCAGATACCGGAGATATAGGGTTCCACTACCTGGAAGGGGTAGGAGACTTCGACACCGACACTGGATTGCAGCAGCTCGACGGTCTCCCGAGAGACATTACGACCGGCCGACTCAACATAGTCGTCCAGAGCATCACGCGCATAAAGCAGCCCGAAAAGACCGCTGAAGGACCAGTTGTCGATGTTACCGTATGTATTGAGATTAACGGCGGCAAAGGTGCGCTCCATATCATAGGAGCTGGTGATCGTCGAGCCTCCGGAACGGCGTCTCTGGTCGGCATCGAAGAGACCGTAGCCGAAGGAGAGATCCAGCGTCACGAACTCATCCACCGCCACGGCTGCATAGGGAGAGACCATATAGCCGGTGGTATCGTTCTGGCCGGAGTTGAAGGTGGTCGCGGTCTCGGAGTCTTCATAGGTTGCTGCGATGCCAAGGACAAAACGGTTGTCCAGGAGAAAATCGATACCGATGGAGCCGTTGATCAGATCGGTTTGAGAGCGGAGCGTCGTGAAATCGGTTTCCGCATCGGTAAAGGAGCCATTGCCCCATAGCCCAACACCAACGCCGCCAGCTTCACCGGTAGCAAAACCGTGGATGATATCCGAGTCCGGCGAATGGCCGCGCAGTTTGGAAAACCCCTGGTTGGCGGCACCGGCTGCATGCCCTCCCACGGAGTCGGCTGTTCTTGAGGCGCCCAGTTTTAACGCCTTGGGCGCCATGACAAAGGAACCTTCGACACTGGAACAGTTAATTTTCGCGTGTAAATAGGTACAGCCGTCATTGGATACGAATGCGCCTGCCTCCTGTCCGGCAACAGCCACCAATCCAATGGAGAGAAAGAGCCGAATGGCACCACGTGAAAGCTGCTTCATGAACCTGATTCCTTTTCCTATGGACATCGTCACAGTGAGTGGAGAGAGCCCGGACACTGTCCTATTGTCACCCTTTGAACAAAAAAGTATCTTCCAGAAGTTCGATAGTGTCCAGGTCGAATCCTACCACTTGAAATCACACGACAATCATGGCGTAGCAACACGCACGAACACTTCAGACCGTTGCGATGACTCTCCTCCGGCCATGAGTGCCACCCCTTCCACGACCAAAATCTCCGGAGGGATACCCGTATCAATCAGAGCACGAACCACGGCCGCAGCGGATTCAACCCCCCCGGCCAGATGTGCCAAAGGTTGCGTCTCATCGGCAGGCGCCTGGATCGGAGCGCGACCGGAGAGCGTGACTCTGACCTCTCTCTTCAAGATGGTTGCTGTCTCCACCAACGCCTTGAGTGCCTGACTGAGTCGTTTAGTTTCTACATCGTCAAGATGATAACGTCCCTCCTCCAGAACTGGATGGAGTTGACGCGTCGTGATCTCCCGACGCAGCCGTTCGAACCGTTCTGAAGCGGTTTCGATAACGGTCAGACCCGAGAGATCCACAGCTGTCACCGCCGGAATCATCACCCCATTCACCCGAAACCGGTCCCGCCACGCCGCTGTGGATTCACCCGTAGCGGTCAGTGTTCCACCCTGGTCACTGCGATGCCAGGAGAGGGTCACGCCCGGTGGTGGCTCTAGAGCCACCTCGGCCTGTCGGGCGTTGTATTCGGGGCGCACCCGCACATCAGCCAGCCAGGCAACGACCCAACCCTGAATCGTCGTCCAGGCGATCACCAATGCCCCGATGAACAGCAGCGCCATGATGATCCTGTCTCGCCAGATTCGTCTGCCGTTGATCCGTCGAATCAGACGGCCCACCGGCGTATGCAGAGCCTGCTCCAGTGGCGCGCGATCCGCCCGTGTCAACGCATCGGGAAGCTGTTGGGCGATGGCGTCGACGGAGGCGTCAGGGTCGTGATACCTCGACCCCACTTCGACCGCCTGGTGGTACTCTTTACCAAGAACACCGGAGAATAGCTGCTTGAGAGCGTTGTCCGACGTGGCTGTTTCGTTCCGGGATTCCGGCCTCTCTCTGCTATTCATGGGCCTTCTCCTCACCACTCTGTGGAGGAGGTGGCATGCGACCTCCGAGCAGAGAACCGATCCGGGAGAAGTGGGCGGAAAAGTCCCGCCGGGTCTGCTCCAGATTGTCCGACAGCGTCCGGGTTACGGCACTGTTCTCGGCACGGGCCTGCTCCAACTGCCGTGCCAGCACCTTCGACTCCTCACGCAGCGCTTCCAACGCCCCGGAGAGCCCACCGACCATTCCATTGACACGCCGTTCATCCTCTTGACGCCGCCGCTCCCGATGTCGCCGCTCCTCCTCTTGTCGTCGCTCTTCCTGGGTGAGATGGGCCTCCTGTTTGCGCCGCTCCTCCCGGATTCGGCGCTCCTCCTCCTGACGGCGGGCTTCACTTTTCCGGCGCTCGGCTTCGATCTCCTCATCCAACCGCTCGGTGGCAGTCTCCAAGCCGTTCTCAAACTGATTCATAAGCGCATCGAAACGACTGGCCACTTCCCCTTCGACCCGTTTGAACCCTTTATCCCGAGTCTGCTGCTCCTCCTGCAACGCCGCTTGGAAACGCGACTCCAACCCGGTGCGTACCCGCTCCAGGTTCTCCGTGGCAATGCGTGCGGTGTGGGCGAGACGCTCCTTCAGAGCTGTCTCACTCTCTTTCTGCTGCTGCTCCAACCGCTCGATCTCACCACGCACCCCCTGCTCCAGTGTGGAGAGAGCACTGCTGAACTGACCATCCAGCCGGGTGACATCCTCCTCCACCATCTGCTGTACCTGCCGGATCTCTCGTCTTACTGCAGCCTGTGCCTCCTGGATCGCCTCGCTGAGCTGTTGCTGCTTCTCCTCCTGCTCGACACGTTCTGCGTCAAAACGCCGGGTAAACGTCGCCTCCATATCACCCAGCTGCTGCTCAAAGGTGTTGCGAAGCGCCGACTCCACCGCCTCCAGACGCTGCTCCATGTGGGCACGCAGGGCACGGTCGGTTTCAGCCAAGGGTTCGTCCAGGAGGAGAGCGCGCAACTGCAGCAACTGCCCATCGCCGGATTCCTCGATCGACTCTTCCCGTTCGGATTGATCGGACATGCTCTTCTCCGCTGACATGATCGACCCCTGTTATCCCGTGATGATCCGTTAGCGGACCGTGATTTCCACCCGTCGATTGCGCGGCTCGCGCACCCCGTCTTCGGTCGCGACAATCGGTGTCGATTCCCCCATGGAATCGACCTGAACCCGTTCCTTCACCAGCCCGGTTGCCTGCATCAATCGCTCTCCGATCTCCTGCGCACGATCCAGAGCGAGCGTGTAGTTGTTCTCATAAGAGCCGCGACGATCGGAGTGACCGACAATCTGGATCAGACACCCCTCCCGTTCACGAATCGCCTGGGCTATCTCCGGCAGCAAGAGATTAAACTCCTGCAGCGGCTCCTTCTCACCGAGATCGAAATGGACTACGAATCGCGCCGGAGGTGGTGGAGTAACCTCAAGAACCCGACCAAACTCCGCCTGCAACTCCGCACTGGACATCTCAAAATGACTACTGGTGGCCGTTGAGGTCTGTTCAAGCTGGATACCCTGCCCAGCGGTATCGATCACCTGCTCTTCACCACTGCTCCCGGCCACGGCAACAGCCCCCACATGACCATCACTATCGGGAAGAAGCACCAGTGTGGTCGCTGCACGGGAGAGACGCTGCATCTCGAAGGCAAAGCGACTGACCGCGCCCCATGGTGTAATGGTCACCGATGTGAGACGGTAGGAGCGCGCCTCAAGTCTCTCCCCTACACTGCGCACCCTCTGCCACGCCGCTTGGCGATCCAGCGCTATCCAGCCTCTGACGCGCACCTGGAACTCACCACGTTCGTCACGTTCAATGCCTTCATCAACGGTGGCAAACGCAACATCAGCGATATGCAGCGGCTGTGCACCGACAGTAGCAGCCGCAAGATCTCCCAGAGTGGATGAACGCTCACCACGGGAGGCTGTACGCCCCTCACCATGCGCGGGCAGCAGCATCAGCATCAGAGCAAACGCCAGAAAAACACTCCCTCGCCTCTCCGCATCTGTTATCATAAGCCGATCCCATATGATGGTTACCCGGCTGGTGTCGAGGAAACCAAACGCTTTATCATCTGTCCAATTCCCTTACTCTTTCACGGTACGTATTTTCTGTATACACCTGCAAGAATAAGCCCACTCCTTCTCCATCTTTATCTGCAAACGGTGGCATGAACGACGCAAAACAAGAACTGTCGCAGCACACGCGGACACAGAATAGCACTCCGAAACGCCATTTCACGACTTCATACTTATTCGGATGATACCATGACGCTCCTTCGTTACCACCGGCTGAACGCCACCCAACGCATCACGACAGGAAGCATGATTGTCCCACTTATGGCAATCGTTATCGCTCTGTTCAGCGCTGAGTCATCCTTTGCCCTAGAGCCTGCACCGGCAGCTGAGGCAGCCGGAACGGTGCGCACCCTTGAGCCCCACGCCTTTCTCCTGCGCCACGGGGATCGGCTTACCATCACCCAGGGCATGGAGATCACTGCCGGAGATCGGATTCAAACAAGCGATACCGGTGCGGTGGGTGTCGTGTTCCGAGATGGCACCCTGATCTCTCTGGGACCGGACAGTGACTATCTCGTCGAGGGGTACTCCTTTGCGCCGAAACAGCGTCGGTTCTCATTCAAAGGCGCCGTCAAACGGGGCTCTGTTCTCTATGAGTCAGGCCGGATCGCCAAACACTCTCCCACCGCCGTTCAACTGCGCACCACCACAGCCGCCATCGGTGTTCGCGGCACCCGATTCGTCATCAAGGTCGCCGAACCGGAGGAGAAGTGATGAACAGAGGAGAGATGATGGGCCGGACGAATCGACTGCTGATTCCGTTCATCCTGCTGGTCGTTCTGACGACGATCACGCCTCCGGCCACGGCGGCTGGTTTTGCTCTACCACCTTCGCCTCCGACAACCCCGGAACAGGAGAAGCGGCACGCCCTTGAGAGAGAAGCGGAGTCGGCTCTGGCCGCCGGTGATCTCGACACGGCGCTTTCCGGTTTTCAGGCGTTGATGGCCCACGCCCCCGAGATGTCGATCTGGCCCATGAAAGCGGCATCCATCGCCACGATGGTCGGCAAGTCCGATACCGCCCTGGCCCTCTATCGACAAGCGGCGACTCTGGCAGCCCGCAGCGGCGACAAGAGTTTGGCCGGTCGAGCCAACGCACGCATCGTCCATCTTCTTGAGAAGGATCCCGCCTGGGTTGCGCAGCGTCGAGCGGCAATGCAGCGGGTCACCGAGGAGATGGTGCCCACCCTGGAGGCGTGGCAGAGCCGGGTAGAAAACGCCCTGGCCATGGCGGAAACCGGTGGAACCGGCGGCATGACCTCCGCAATCAGCGCCCTGGAGGCCGAACTGGTCCTGCTGCGCAACTCACCGGCTGCCGGACACGAAGCGGCCCTGGAGACCGTCGACCTGCTGCTGCAACTGGATGAAACGACCGGCAGAG
>JADGBX010000410.1 GCA_015231265.1 Magnetococcales bacterium
CCGATGCACTCCCCCACCCCCGGCGCGCGATGAAATTCGAGGGAGGGGGGCGTGTTCTGTGCATCCCCGACGTTGGAGGCTCCGTCCGACCCGGTGTTAGGAGCGGCGTGCACAGAACACGCCCCCCGACCAAACCATCAAAACTCTCCACACCCTTCACACTAAGCGCGCCCATTACACCCATATATTTCTTTTAGAAATATATACTCCCACCCCTCGATGAGGTTGACTTTAAAGAAGGAAAAGAAAAAGGAGAAAGGCAACACCGTGGAACCCATGGTTCCACACCTCCTTTTAGGGAGGGAGTATGGCCACGGCAAAGAAACAGACACGGAACAACAGTGCATACCACAGAGTAAGGAGTGAATGGCGCCGAACCTAAAACAGCACACACTCACACCTCCAAAAAAAAGACCCATGGTTCCACACCTCCTTTAGGGGGATTGTATGGCCACGGCAACGTCAACATAAGAGTCAACACCGTGGAACCAAGGTTCCAAACCTCCTTTTTCTTTTGGCGACAAAAGACCACAGACTAAACACCTGAACGGACACGGACCTAACACCTGAACGGCCACGGACCTAACACCTTAGATAACCCTAACCTTCCCCTCTACTCCTTGCCCAACTGCAACGCCTCGGGCTGAGCGATGCTCTCCAAACTGTACGAAAGGCCGTAGTTGACCAGATAGGGAATCTCAATCACCTTGCGCCCCACACGCGCCTCCAACACCCCGCGCCGACTCTGCTGCTTCCAAATGACGCGATAGAGCGCCTGACGCCCAGGATCACAAGAGAGCCGCAACACCACCCGCCGCGTCACCTGCCCACCAACCTGAACCCCCAAAGAACGAGAGATCTGACCGGATGTCCAACTGTCGAGTGTGCTCCATAAACCGGCATGCCAACTGGAACTGGTTCCGCCCCGACGATCGATCTGCAACGAAACGTTGGCCGACCGGGCAAACTCCATCTCACTGACCAACACGCGGTTGCCGTGGGTGTTATCCAGCGGCACATCCTCCTCGGCCAGAATCAACGTGTCGTCCTTGATGACGTACTCCCGCTGCAACTCAATGCCGATACGCCCACGTTTTGCCTTTTTAAGCAGAGACTTGACCTGCTTCTCCTCCTGGATCTCCGGGGATTTCTTGTCGAGGAAGATCTTGCGTCCCACCATGACGCCCGCCGCCGATGACAACCCGAGAATGACAAACTGGATCATGGAATCTCCCCTCACATGCAGATGAACACGCAGACCGAAACACGATCATACCCCTCCAACGGAACCATGGCAAACAGCACCCGGAGATCAGGACGAACGGCATGGTTTTTGCTTTGTTAATTATGCCTAATGACACAAGACGACATTCGGGAGAACGGACGGAACGCACACGTTCCTGCACAGGGAGTTGAAACACCATGCACAACAACACACAGAGTGCTCCGGGAACGGAGAGTGAGGGCTATACGACGGTGGTCGAGGTGACCACCATCAAAAAAGTGACGACCCGTGGAGGTTCTGACGGCGGTGGATCGTGGAACCCCTTCAGTCGCATGCGGCAGGCGCTGCTCTCCCACGGCGAAGACGGGCACGCGGCCCCCTCCACCATGAACGACGCCGACGTCACGAGCCACTCAGCCCAACAGGAGCCGAGACGCATCGGCCACCACGATGCCAGCACCCCCATGCACGCCCTGCCCGATCACAGCAACCGTCAGCACCACGGAGACTCCACGACGCTGCCGGTAGCCTCGGTGGTGGAAACGGTTCCGGCACGGATGGCGGAAACACGCAGTGGTTGGCGCGAGGCGGAAGAGGCGGTGCCGGTTGAGGACACCTCCACCCTGATGACCTATCTGGGAAAACGGCGCGCCAAAGATGTCCACCACTATCGGGAACAGGGCATCCAACTGGCGAAACGGGGCAAATACGACAAAGCGGAAAAGCTGCTTGAACGGGCCATGGAGCTGGGCGCGGAGGATTCTGACACGCGCATCCACATGGCGTTCATCCGCTTGAAACAGAAGCGATACAACGAGGTGATCGACCTGCTGGAGAGTCTCAACGGCACCAACCCTGATGATGCCGGTCCGGCAACGCTGCTGGCCATGGCCCACCAGAACATGGGTGGCTATAAAAAGGCGCTGAAGGTGCTGGAACCGGCCGCCCGGAGTAATCCGCAACGGTTCAACATCCACTACGGCATCGGTCTGGCGAACATGAAACTCAAACGCTACGACGCTGCCCTGGAGGCGTGGAGCCACGCCATGAAGCTCCGCCCCGCCGACACCAATCTGCGCGAACGCATCTGGGCTCTGCTGGAGCTGCGCAGCGCGTAAACCGCAAGAGTTCGCGACACCACTCCCCTCCCCCGATCACGAAAAACCGGATGGAACCTCTGCTCCATCCGGTTTT
>JADGBX010000411.1 GCA_015231265.1 Magnetococcales bacterium
TCCGGATGGCGGGGCGATTGTTGTGGATGGCGTTCCCATGGAGCGGATCAGGCGCTCCACGTGGCGACGCTCCATCGGCTATGTTCCGCAGGATCTGTTTCTCTTTCACGACGATATTTTCACCAACGTCGCCCTGGGAGACGAGAGCCTGACGGAAGAGACGGTGATTGCGGCGCTCAAAGAGGCGGAGGCGTGGGGCTTCGTCAAGGCGCTGGAGAAGGGGATTCGCACCAATATCGGCGATAAGGGTTCCCTGCTTTCCGGGGGGCAACGGCAGCGCATCTCCATCGCCCGGGCGCTGGTACGCAAACCGCGTCTGCTGATTCTGGATGAGATCACCACTGCACTGGATGCCGACACCGAACAGGCCATCGTCGAGACACTGAAACGCCTGGCCGGACGCGTGACCATTCTGGTGATCTCCCACCAACCGGCCCTAGTTGCTGCGGCGGATCACCGTTTCCGTATCGAGAACCGGCAGATTGTCGAGTTTTGAGAAGAGGTTGCCAAAGACGTCACCGTCTCATCGGACATCTCTTTGCGTACCGTGGCAAACTCTGGCGTATCCGTTGGGGGAACGCTACACTGCGCCTCACAGTGAATACGGGTTTTGTCTCGTGTTCCGACACGTAGGGGGAGTGGAACGATTATTCATGGAGTGGTGCTCTTTTCAGAGGTGTTGACAGGCCCTGGATGAGTCCTTCTCATTGTCCTCTTTATTTCTGCGGCTGCCGATTATAAGTAGGGCGTGTCCTAGGCAGTTTCGATCCCTTTTTTATGCAGTGAAACAGCATGCAACGCTCAGTGCAGTGGCACTTTCTTATTAAATTGATTCTCTATCTCGTGATGACGGCCAGTTTTCACATCGCGCATCAGGAGTGGTATGCCCTGACGGCTCTGTTGGGGATCAATCACCTTGTCGTCGTGCTCGATTACGGGCCGCAGATTACCGGCGTTCTCTTCTGGTATTTGCTGGCTTCGACGATTCTGCTGCTGATCCGGCAGCTCCTGGACAGACACGCCATGAAGCACTATGGCGTCCAAGCGCCCCAGCTTCTGAAAGAGATCTCCAGCCTGGTGATCTGGATTGTTGTCCTTGCTATTGTTTTTTCTCAGGTTTTTCATGTCAAACTGACCGGTTTGATGACCGCGTCGAGCATTGTTATCGGTGTGATCGGTTTTGCGCTGCGCAATGTGATTGCCGACCTGTTTCTCGGTATCTCCATCGGCCTTGAGCGCTCGGTGAAGATCGGTGACTGGTTGGAGGTGCATGGCCACCCTCCGGGGCGGGTGGTGGAGATGAACTGGCGCTCCACGACGCTGGTGACCAAAGAGGAGCTCTCCATCGTCGTGCCCAACAGCACACTGGGCAGCAGACCGTTTCGCAACTACAGCAAACCGAAGAAATTCTTCCGCACCATGCTGCGCATCACGTTGGATCATGACGTAACCACGCATCAGGCAGAGCGGATCTTCTTCTCCGCCATCAATCAGGTTCCCGAGTGTGCCGATGTGCCCCGCGAACCTGAGATCCGCATCATCGAGTACCTTGAGCAGGGTGTCCTGTGGGAGGTGCGTTTCTGGGTGACCGACTACAAGGCGATGTCCACCCTGAAGCAGGAGGTGCACAAGAAGATGCTGCGCAACATGCACTTCTCCGGCGTCTCGGTTCCCCACGGCAGCCTGGAGCTGATCAGCTCCAAAGAGAGCAGCAGCCGCAAGGTTCGCCGCACCCAGGATTTCACCTTTATGCGCGACATCGAGCTGTTTTCCGTCCTGCATGATCGGGAAGTGGAACAGTTCGTCGAGCGGTGCCAAAGGCTCCTGGTCTCTGCGGGGAACCCGGTGGTACGACAGGGAGATGAGGGGGACTCCATGTACGTCGTCCGTGAGGGCATGATGAATGTGGTGGTCAAGGGTAGAGAGGGTAAGGAGATCACCGTCGCCCAGATCGTGCCCGGTGGTTTTTTTGGTGAGATGTCCCTGCTGACTGGGGCTCCGAGAACGGCCTCCATCGTGCCCAAGGTGGATTCCGTGGTGTTGGAGATCACCAAGGAGGAGTTCCGGCCCATTCTGGAGAGCCGCAGTGAGCTGCTGTTTCGATTAGGTGAAATTCTGGCCGAGCGGCAGGCACTTAACCTGAAAAAAATGGATGACTCCCAGGAGGAGCCGGACCGTCAGGGCATGGCCAAACACTTCCTTCACTCCATGCGCGTCTTCTTCAAACTTGGCGATGCCCAACCCGGTAGCAACCGTCACGTTACCTAGGGTGTGTCCTCAATTAGAACGAATCCGCGTTTGTGACTGAAAATGCAGTAGACAAGGCGTGAGAAGCGCGGTTTGGCACGGCCAAATGAGCGACGAACAACGCAGCATGGTGCATTTTCAGGCCAAACCCGAAGGGCTGGC
>JADGBX010000412.1 GCA_015231265.1 Magnetococcales bacterium
CAAAGAGGCGCTTGTCCGCTACGTCATCATCGACCGAAAGGGACGGACACTCCTCACCGACTCCTTCACCACCCAGGAGTCGAAAACATTCAGCTTGATTGAGAACCTCAACGAGCAGGATCGCTACAGTGCCGAGCATCAGGCTGAAGCAAATACCGTTGAAGAGATCGTCGAGTTTGAAAAGCACGCCATGACGATCCCCTTCACTCGGATTCTTGACCACGCTGTTAAAATGGCCGCTAAACGGCGTCCTCTGCCGAAGAAACTGCCCAGTGCAGCTACACTCCTCACACGTGCCGGCAGTGGCCGTTGAGCATCTTTTGTGACTGACTGATCATCGTTGATGGTCAGTCAAAAATAGAAAGGCCGTGGTTATTGTTACCACGGCCTTTTTGCTGGAGATAGACACCTTTGAATGACTACGGCGCTTGGCTCTCTTTATCCTCTTTCTGACCGGGAGCAATTTCACCATCTTTCATGTTCGGCAACAGTGGGAGCCCCTGCTTCTTTTTGTTCTTCACCTCTTCCAACGTCTTTTGCAGCGCAACGAAGCGCTTTGCAGAGGTAGGATGGGTGGTCTCTTCACCGGCAATTGAACGGGGACTCATCAAACCAATGCGACGAAATGCATCAGGCATCTTCTCCAAGGGACGTCCTGTACGGGCATACACATACATGCCGACGTAATCCGCCTCTTTCTCAAAGTCTACCGAATAGGCGTTCGCTCCCATAGCGGCTGCAGCTCTTGTCAAATCACCTCCGGTATTGACGCCCCCAAGAAAGATCAATGCCATTTCTGCCAGGAATGCAGGCGCAGCGGCTAGAGTGGCATTGCGCTGTTTTGCTTCCACATGGCCCATGATTGCATGGGCCATTTCATGGGAGATCACCGAGGCCAGCTCATCGTCGTCCTGAAAGAACTCCATGAAAGGAAGTGTCACAACAATGCGCTCACCGTCAGTGAAAGCATTGCGCTCCTGATCTTTAAAATCGAGCACCAATTTATAGTCACAGATCGCATCCGGTGAAATGAAGAAGCGCTTACGCTCCTCACCGCGCTGTACCACAAGTTCCACATCTCCGTTTTTGTTCTTTTTCAGAGTTTCATCCAGCTTGGCCAGAATCATCTTAAGATCGCTTTGATCGGCCGGCAGCGCCCAGTCATTCACCTTGAGGAGAACATCTCCCCGTTTGACCCCAACCTTCTCTGCCGGAAACCCGGAGAACACATCCCGAATCGACAGATAGGGACCGACGTCATACTCCCGTTTGATGGCCGAGCGGACCCCTTCTGAAATCATCTTATCGTGCCAGATACGTATACCCCACTCAGGTTGGTGTGTTTCACACAGATCACCGGCACTCTTCATAAGGGGAAGACTGATATTCAGAAAACGTTGCCGCTGGGCATCACGGTTCTTGAAAACAAAGAGGTGCTGCTTCTGCTCCTCCAATTTACGGGCAACATCTTCAACCTCCGGAACTTCCGTATTGGGCGTCGCACACCCGGCAAGAACGAACACCATAAGCAGAGGGATAAGCAGATTTCGCATAGTCAATTTCCTCTTAACTCCATTGGTGAACACACTACCCCTCTGATGATGACAGAGCGAGAACATGGATAGTGAATTCTGGACAATCAACCATAAAACAAAATAAAAACATAATAATAGAATGCATTATTCTCGACATCATCTGAATCTGACGCTCATGGAAACAGTCGCGCCTCTTCACTCAGTGTGAAAAACTGACTGTATTGTTCCACATTCTGCACACTCTTTGCATGGTTACCCATGGTGCATTAAGAGAACACCACTCCCGAATCCCATTGAGTTCGGGTATTGTGGAACCGTGATCGGAGAGCCGTGTTGGTTTGGGGTCACGGGAATGAAACACCGGCATTCACACCCAATATGAGCATCTCACATGGTGGACGAGGAACAGGATAACACTCTGCCCATGTCGATCCATGGCATTCTGCAGGAAAATGGTCGCATCTTCTATGAAGATGTGGCCCGCTTGGCTGTGCAGTGTGACGTTGAGATGTTTCAGAAAGTTCTCCAGGTGCCCGTACTTCTCGGCGCCTATATTCGACCACCCAGCATCAATGATGATCCAGATCTCAGCCCAACGGAACGACGGTCCGACTACCAACTCTGCTTTCCGTTTCTGAAACCCTCCACGTCAACCATGTTGCTGACACCGTTTACTTTGGGTGGGGACTCAGACAACGATTTCGTCCTGCCCGACCCCTCCATCCACAAACACCATCTCCTCTTTCAACAGGGACGTGACGGTAACTGGGCTCTGATGGACACCTACAGTGGCACCGACGTGTTTGTTAACGACGAGTGCTATGGACGGGAGTGGGTCGATCTTCATGATGG
>JADGBX010000413.1 GCA_015231265.1 Magnetococcales bacterium
CTGCATTTTCAGGCACAAACGCGATTTCGTTCTCATTGAAGACACGCCCAAATGGGGGGCTGGCTAGTGGTGTAAAGTGTGGTTGTCGATAATGGGGCAGAGCTGGCAGGGATAATGGGGCGGAGCTGGCAGGGTTACGGATGGCACGAGGTCAGCGGGCGATGCGCCAGTTCTGACGGGGAAGCTGCCGTAACATGGCAGCGTAGCGCTCCTGATTGAAGGGCTCACCAAAGCGCTGCATCATGGTCATCTCACCGGAGAGAACGTTGGCGATCAGGTGTTGCGCCTCGCGCTCCTGATATCCCATGGAGAGAAGCCGCTGAAAGGTCAGGCCGGTTTCCGGTGCGCGTACTCCTTCGGGCAATCGGGAGAATGCGTTGAGAATCGACTGAGTCGCGTCGCGACTGGCTTTTCGGATCTGTTGATTCATAGCGGCTGATCTATCTTCATCGTGAGTGTCCGAACCCGCGGGTCGTTGAGGTGACCGGGCGGACCACTTCAGCTCCTAAGGGTGAGACTGAATGCGTTGAGCGCAACCATGAATACCGTTTCCTGTGTCGGTTTACAAGGCGGTTTCGAATGGTTATTCAGGTCAAAATCGGCATCGTCTTGAAATCGCACACAATCAAATTTTTCTTGCGTTTCTCGGTTAAATGGGCATGGGAGATGGCAGAGAAACAGCCCGGACGATTCAGACAGGAGGAGGATCATCCGGCCACGCCTCACGTGCCATAACCGCCATGCGTTGCAGGTTTCTGCGCCCCAGGAGTTGATGGATCAATAGAAGAAGGAGAGCGCCGATGCTCAGAAGTAGAACGAGGTTGGTCAGCTGCTCGTCCACACGAAAGGAGAGCTGGTGTTCTTGCATCGTCACTCCTGCCGTCTCCTCCTCGATCCAGTCAGAGAGCGTGGGGTGCACGAGAGAAGCTTGTGCTGACTGTCGTTCGCGGATGAACGTTGGCAGATCCAGGCTGATAAGGAGTCCCGCGCCGATGAGCGCCAGTGTCGTTCCCAGCAGCAGGAGCGTGATCAGTCTCTTCCAGCGCTGCGCCTGATATCGAAAACTCTCCGGTGTGAATGCCCGGGCAAGGAGGCGGCGTCCGTCCTGACGATGCACGACCATCACACCGTGGCTGGAACCGTCCCGGCTGAGCGACGCCCGGGAGAGACCTGGTTTCGGCATGTCGAGGGCGGTTCCAATCAGGGTTGCCGGAATCGGGTTGTGGTTGGATTTCGAACCGGGCAGTTCCGGGATGAGCAGAACGATGGGACCTTGCCACCCCAACACCTGATCGTGGCGAATGGTGATGGGGAGGGGTGAAGTACGGCTGAGTAACGCCGACGCCGTACGGATCATCGCCCAGCGCTCGGCAGTTACCTTACGGCGGAAACGGAAGATCGCCATCATCCCGATCATCGCCGTGGCGGAGAGCAGCCAACCGCCATCGAAGGGCAGTACGTAAGCAATGCCGACACCGATGAGAACCAGCATCCCCATGAAGAGCACCAATAGAGCCAGTAGAAACGACAGAATCCGTTGATTGCGGACAATCGATGTCAGTTGCGGGTGAAATCGGTCGTTCTTCACGGTTATTGCCCCTCCTGTCTCACAATATGCCCCTCCTGTCTCACAAAGAGTGGAGATTGTGGCCACGATGGTGGATCATGGGTCACTACTAATAAGGTGTGTCGGCAATGAAACCGATCATTCGGTTGCAAAGTGAGCGTGATGGCTGAGTCAGATCATCAAAAAGATGCCGAGCAGGAGAACACGGGTACCGTCCAGGAGAGTGACGACGGTGCCACCATGGGGATTTGGGGTCGGTTCAATCCATGGGAGGTGCTGCTGGCGATTCTCTTTATCTGCTTGGCGCTGCTCTCTTCGCAGAGAGGGTGGTTCTCCTTTCTTGAGGATCAGACTCTTGGTTTCCGGCATCTGCTTCGCCAGAGCCACGGTGATCCTCAGGCTACCACATTCAGCAACCAAATCGTTATGATCACCACCGATGAGGTGTTCTATGACGAGTACGGTGGCTACCCGATCCGACGGCGGGATATCGGCAAGATCGCCAAGAATCTCGCCGACCTGGGAGCGCGGGTGACTGTCGTCACCATGATGTTGGACTTCCCCAGCTCCCACGGTGAGGATCCGGCTCTTGCTGCTCTGCTTGAAGAAGCGGGCAATGTGGTGCTGGCCTCGGAGGTGGAGACGGACGAGCAGGGACGCCTACATCTCAATCGCCCCACGGCGACACTGGAAGCAGTGACGACAAGCGGTTATGTCAACATCGACAGCGACTCCAGACTGTTTCCCACCTTCTCCCGGCAGGGCGTCTACCCGCAGATCACCGGTGAACGGGGTGGCTGGCCG
>JADGBX010000414.1 GCA_015231265.1 Magnetococcales bacterium
GTGAACGAGGAGCTGCTGACCATGACCAGACAGAAAAGGGCCGTCATGATCAACAGCGTTCGAGATGACCACGGCGAAGGGGAAGAGCGGAGGCTCTTCTCTCTTCTTCCATGTTCTTGCGTATCTGAGTCGCCTCTATTCATGCTCGGATCTTCTGAATATCGACCACCGGATCAGGTGCGGTAGTCGGCATTGATCGTGACATACTCATGGGAGAGATCCGATGTCCACACTGTTGACTCCGCATCACCCAGTCCCAGATCGATGGTGATGGTGATCTCCTCTTGATCCATGACCGCTTGGCCGGCTGCTTCGGTGTAGCTGTCGGCCCGACCGCCCTGTTCGACGATCAGAACATCTCCCAGGTGGATGGTGATCGTCTCGGGGGTGAGTTCAACACCCGCGTTGCCGACGGCTGCGATAATGCGCCCCCAGTTCGGATCACTGCCGAAGCAGGCGGTTTTTACCAGAGAGCTGCCGGCAACGGTAAGGCCAACCTGTTTGGCATCCGTTTCCGAACCGGCGCCCTTCACGGTGACGGTGATGAACTTGGTCGCACCCTCGCCATCGCGCACGATTGTTTGGGCAAGATCCCGGCACACTTGGCACAACGCCTGGGCCAGAGGTTGTGCCTGGGGGTCATCGGGATCATCAATCAAGGCGTGCTCCGCCCGGCCGGAGGCGAAGACCAGAACCGTATCATTGGTGGAGGTGTCGCCATCAACGCTGATACTGTTGAAGCTGGCTTCCACCGCCCGGGAGAGCAGTACTTGAAGCGCTTGCGATGTGATGGCGCTGTCGGTAAAAAGAAATCCGAGCATGGTCGCCATATCGGGGTGGATCATGCCGGAGCCTTTGGCGATACCCACCACGGTCGCTGCATGCTCCATCACCTCAAACTGCCGAAAACTTCCTTTCGGGAAGGTGTCGGTGGTCATGATCGCCTCAGCTGCCTCTTTCCACCCATCGTCCGTGAGTTGGTTTGCCAGCTCCGGCGTCGCCTGAACGATATGGTGCACCGGGAGAGGTTCGCCGATCACCCCGGTGGAGGAGACGAAGATCCGCTCCGCAGGAACACCCAGTGCGGTGGCTGCTGCCGATGCCATGGTCTTGCAGTCCAGCATGCCCTGGATACCGGTGCTGGCGTTGGCATTGCCGGAATTGACGATCAACCCTTCGGCCACGTTGTAGGATGCACGCTCACGACAGAGTTGGACGGGGGCTGCGGGAACTCGGTTTTTGGTAAAGACACCGGCAACGGAGCAGTGGGGCTCCATCTCTACCAGTAGTAGGTCCAAGGTGCCGTTCGTCTTGACACCGGACGCTGTCGCTGCCATCCGAAAACCACGTACCGGAGGCAGATCCATCGAGGGAATATTTCCAACAGCCATCGTTCAATCCAACTGATCATCAAACATGAAAGTAACAGCCG
Source organism: Magnetococcales bacterium (assembly GCA_015231265.1). Taxonomy (GTDB): domain Bacteria; phylum Pseudomonadota; class Magnetococcia; order Magnetococcales; family JADGBX01; genus JADGBX01. The sequence continues at coordinate 1,433 of JADGBX010000414.1, forward strand.
AAGCCGTGTCGAACACCCACTCTAGACCGTTAACCGGTCCGGCGTCCAGCGTGCATGAAGGGGAGGTGGGATTCCAGTGAAGGGTTGTGACGGCAAACAGGCAGAGGGCGCGCTGTCGCACTGAAAACACCAACACCCGACACTGTGGCCGGGTGTTGGTGAGAATCTACAATGGGTAGGTGAGAACTGTTTCGGATGTATCAGGCGTAGACACTGACCGAGAAACCACCCTCTTTACCGGAACCGCTCTGTGCCTCGGCTCGGGGTTCAAATTCGGGCTTCATGCCACCGTTTGGGTAGTCCTTGAAGAAATCCTGAACCTTGTTCTTGATCGCATGGACCACGGTATCCGGGGTCTTCAGCTCCTCTGCGGCACGGGCAACGTCCGGAGTGGAGAAGCTGACTTGAGTCGCTTGACCAAAACGGGAGGCTGCTCGGGGTGCCGGTGCAGACGCTTCGGTCCTGGGTGCCGGTGCAGACGCTTCGGTCCTGGGTGCCGGTGTCGCTTTGACCGCTTCGGGAGCCGCTTGCGGAGCCGCCTTGGATGCCACCTCGGGTTTGGCCTGTTTCAAGGCGTGCGCAATGGCAGGGTTTGTGGGTACAACTGACTGTGCTTGAATCGCTTGCATGTTTCGAACCTCCTGAAAAGTTAGCGTATCAGTCGGTTCGTCCGTGAATCTTGGCCGTTCATTTTACAGGGCTGACCTGACCCGTGGAGCGGATCGTTGTTCGGTTTCCATTCAACCGTTGGACGATGCGCTCACTAAATGTATCGGCCCTCGTATCCGATAGCTTGAGAGAATAATGCAGGAGGAGAACGTTTTCTCCCCCTACAAAACGTGTTTATGGCTTCTCGAAGAAGATGTATTCGGTGCTGTAGTCACTGAATTCGAAATAGATCTTCTGTTTTTCCCCTTTGTCGACTTCAAAGTTCAGAT
>JADGBX010000415.1 GCA_015231265.1 Magnetococcales bacterium
TTGGCACGGCCAAATGAGCGACGAACAACGCAGCATGGTGCGTTTTCAGGCCAAACCCGAAGGGCTGGCGGTACGCCGGCGCGGTTTTGGGCTAATTGAGGACACGCCCTAAACACTTTATCCATTTCTCAAACGCAGCAGGTGGACAGCATGCTTGGAGCCAGCGAACGGGTGAGCGACCCCAACAAGGTGGTGCATTTTCTGCGCACCGCTACACTGGAGCAGGCCTTTCTCGATGTTACGGTCATGCCCTCCAAGCGCCGGTACAACGCCTATTTCCTCTGCGTTAACGGCAATCTCGGCCGTCGGGATGCGATCTTCCTCTCCCTGCCGGAGGGGGATAACACGGGGCGCATCTTCGACGACGCCACCAGTGTCAACATCTCGTTCCAGTTGGATGGCTCTCTGGTGGATGTGCCGAGCAACTTCGTCGGCATCGGGAAAAAGGGGGATCATGTCTGTGCGGAACTGACCTATCCCGATCTGGTCTCCCTGAAAAAAATCCGTCAGTTCATGCGTGTGCAGGTGCCTCAGCATGTGGATATCGCCATGGAGGTGCGGCAGCGCAACAAGCCCCCCTTCAGCGCCAGGGTATTCGATTTGGCCATGGGCGGGCTCTCCTTCTCCTATCGGGTGCGCAGCTACATGGAGGGGGGCGCAGCGGCGATGGAGCATCGGCTGAAGGCGGAGGATTTCGTCAAGATGGAGATCCACGTTCCCGACGGTGCCGCCGCCTATGATATTCCGGTCAACGGCGTGGTGCGTCGCGTGTCGCGGTTGCGGCGGGAGGATGGCTCTCTGGAGGAGGTTGTGGGCGTGGAGATCATGATGATCTCCATGGGGTTGAAGAATAAATTCAACGAGCTGATCGATCTTCTGGAGAAGGAGGGGCGTCTGGTGCGGCAGGGCCGGGCCGGCCTCTCCATGAAGGATATGGCCATCGAGTGTGACCACGAACGAGGGGCCATGGAGGATGAGGCGCCGGAGGTGTATGCGGCGATTCGCGATGGTGATGTGGCTGCCATGGTCGCCTTGATCAATGAGTGGCACGCCAATCCCCAGGTGTCGGCGGATCTGGCAGCCGGGCTCGCCGAACACGGCAACAGCCATACGATACTGACGGCGTTCAAGACGCTCTTCGGCATCGGTCAGAGTGAGAGTACCGATCGTCTGTTCGAGGCGTTGATGGAGCGTCGCCACTTCAACACGCTGATGGAGTTGATGCAGATTCTGCCGGAGAACAGCCCCTACGCCGAGAAACTCGCCCAGGGACTGGTCGGGCACTTCCCCAGTGACAAATTGATCGAAGCGGTGAGCCGGACTCGCAACAAGCCGACCATTCAGTCCATTTTGATCGAGGCGATGGCGACGACGGGCACGGTGGATGATTTCGTCGAAAGCCTTAGTCATCTCCGCGACAATCTCGATGCAACGGTCAAGTTGGCCCATAGAATCTCCGATCGCAGTCAATCGTCCGACGATCTCGTGCGGGTGATCGCTACGGTTCGTGGTGCGCTCAAAGGGGAGGCATCGGATCAGGCGTTGGATATTCTGGTTAAGAAGTTCACCCGTGTGGCGTCGGAACCGGCGCTTCTCTCGGTGTTGGAGCGCCACATCTCCGACCACTCCCTGGCCGGCGAGTTCCTGGTTTCGGAGATCGTTCATCGCGGGCGTCCCGAAGATATGATCAAAGCGTTCCGGCAGATGACCATGGACTCCATGTCGTCGCTGTTTCTGGCCTTGGGGTTGGTGCGTACCGGCTCTCTGGATCAGATTCGCAAGGCGTTGGCGCTCAGTCGAACCTGTCCGCGGGCGAAGCTGGTTCTGGGTGGCGAGATGTTGCGTTTTCAGGAGCAAAATCGCAAAGGGGGGTTGGCGCTCTTCTCCAAACTCAGTGACGGCAATCGCAAGGAGATGATGCGTCGTTCTGCGCAACTGATCAAAGAGGCGGAGGCGGAGTTCGACAAGGTGAGACTTCGTTTGGAAGAGGCGGATCCTGTGGTGGGTGGCCAATCGGATGAGGAAGAGGCGCAGTTGTAGGTGAGAACGCTGTTTGAGTGTGTGGTTTGTAATCTTTTCGGGGTTGTAGGGGGCGGGACCCCTACCGGAGTGTGAGATTTTTTGGCGACAGTTTATTTTGGCGACAGTGGGTGTGCGCGTCTTTAGGTCCTTTTCCACCCTCTCATTTTTGTGTGGTGCACGCTCTTCCGTGCTGTTTCTTTGCCTTTGCCGCGGCCATACCATCCCCCCAAAGAAGGTGTGGTGCCATGGGTTCCATGGTGTTGCTTTTCGCCTTTTCCATTGTTAATGAATCACAATCAAACAAACGTCAAAACCATCAGGTAAGGTGGGAGTTATAT
>JADGBX010000416.1 GCA_015231265.1 Magnetococcales bacterium
CGCGCGGTGAGGGCACGGTGGTCAGCCAGATCCGGTCAGCAAGGGGCGCGAGTAGCGCGCAGATGCGGTCTACCTCCTTATCGTTCAGAATCGCCAGCAGCAATCCGGTCGGTTTCTCGGGCAGTGCGGAGAGCGTGTCGGCCAGTGCTGCTGCTGCGCCGCTATTATGGGCGGCGTCGAGCCAGATCTCCGGAAGCGTCGGCTGATGGGCGCGTCGATGGGAAGAGAGTCTCTCCATACGTCCCGGCCAGATGGCTGCTGCGATTCCCCGGGAAATGGCAGCCCAATCCAGAGTCCAACCGGATGATGCTAACACGTCAAGTGCTGCAACAGCCAGCCCGGCATTGTGTAATTGGTGTTTGCCGGGCAGAGAGAGGGGCGGCAGGGTGTGGGATCGCTGGCCGATACGGCAGTGCCACGCAGAGTTGGCGGATGGATCGGAATCGCTTCGAAGATGGTAATGGACGCCTTGGGCGGTGAGCGGGGCGTGTCGGTGGGTGGCCGTCTCCGTGATCACTGTCAGTGCAGTGGAATCTCCGGGATCGGTCACCACGGGAACCCCCGGTTTGATGATTCCCGCCTTCTCCCCGGCGATCTCCGGGATGGTCTCACCGAGAAAGGCGGTGTGGTCCCGGCTGATGGATGTGATCAGAGAGAGGTCAGGAGTGACCACATTGGTGGCGTCGAGCCGTCCTCCCAAGCCGGTCTCCAGCAGCCAGACCGGGGGAAGATCGGTGTCGGCAAGACGCTGTTTCGTCCAGTGGGCAAAAAGGGAGAACGCCGCAGCAGTGGTGCATTCGAAATAGGTGGCCTCAGAACTCTCGGCAAGGGCAAGCGTCTGCTCCAGAGCATCGACCAGAGGCGCATCGTCCACCGACCGGCCATCCAGCCGGATCCGTTCGTTGAAACGCGTGAGATGGGGTGAGGTGTAGGCACAGACAGGATAGCCGTTCTCTCGCAGAGCCTGTTCCAGAAAGGCGATCACCGAGCCTTTGCCGTTGGTGCCGGCCACATGCAGGATTCGGAAAGGGCGAGATCGTGGCTGATCGAGATCGGCAATCTGCAACGCCGCCATGAGAGCACGGCTCCGTTGCAGACCGAGATGGATGGTCTCCGGGGGGCGGAGCGATTCCAGGGTGTTCAGAAGGGCATCAAGGCGGACCGCAGCATCCGAAGAGGAGGCTGCGGTCACAGTTTGGTGATCGGTCATGGCACGCGTTGCCGGTCGGCGGTGGTGCTGAATCAGGAGGGTGACAGTGTCAGACCGGTGATGCCCTGACCTTGGGCCGGAGTGCGGTTGGCGGTCAATCGAGTCAGAAGATCCGCCAGCGTATCACGCATTTTATCGCGGGAGATGATGGTGTCGACAAAGCCGTGGTCCTGAAGATACTCGCTGCGTTGGAACCCTTCCGGCAGCTTCTCCCGCACTGTCTGTTCGATCACCCGAGGGCCGGCAAAACAGATCAGAGCGTTGGGTTCCGCCAGAATCACATCACCCAGCATGGCGAAAGAGGCGGTGACGCCCCCCGTGGTGGGGTCGGTCAGCACGACGATGAACGGCAGACCCGCCTCATCGAGCTTGGTGAGTGCGGCAGAGGTCTTGGCCATCTGCATCAAAGAGAAGATCCCCTCCTGCATCCGGGCACCACCGGAGGCGGAAAAAACCACGTAACCGCAGCCGTTGCGCACCGCAGCCAGAGCACCGTGGGCAATTTTAGCGCCCACGACCGAACCCATGGAGCCGCCGAGAAAGAAGAAGTCGAACGCCGACAGTACAACGGGCACCCCTTTGATGCTGCCTTTGAATACTTTGACGGCGTCATTGCTGCCGTTCTTCTTCTGGGCATCCTTGATGCGCTGTTTGTACGGTTTGAGGTCTTTGAATTTGAGCGGATCGCTGGGGTAGAGAGAGGGGAAAAGCTCTTCGCGCCCCTCGCTGTCCAGAGTCATCTCAATGCGCTGGTTGCCGGTGAGTCGAAAGTGGTGGGCGCAGTGAGGGCAGATGTTGAGGTTGCGCTCCAGCTCTTTGTGAAACAGTGCCTGACCGCACATTTTGCACTTGATCCAGAGTCCCTCGGGAGTCTGCTGGGTGCGGCGCACGTTGCTGCCCTTGATTTTGGGCTTGATGATTCGGGTCAACCAGCTGATCGTTGTATTTGAAGGTCCGTCGCTCACGCTATTACTCCAGTGAGAGGCTGTATGTTCTGTTTTATTGACTGCCTGGCTCATGCGCGCCCGGCCAAATCGGCGCGGTGGATCGCTCTACATTGCACGTCACGATGTGCCGACAAGGCTACCCAGTGTACCCAATTCCACCGGAAAGCGTCAAAGATCCCGCTCGGCCTTCCGGACGGCGTGCA
>JADGBX010000417.1 GCA_015231265.1 Magnetococcales bacterium
TCAGACACTCTTCCAGGAACTCACCACCAACACGTTCCCATCCACATCGGCCATGATCGAGGCCTTGACCCGGGGAGAGGTCATCGGGTTCATCCAGGAGGAGCGGATCACCGATGCGGCCCTCAGCACCCTGGGACTGCACGGCGAAATCACCACGCGGCCCGAACGCCTGTTCGTGACACCGGTTTATGCCGGGGTGCTCAAGAACCGACTCGCCCTTCTCTCCGAGATCAATAACGGCTTGGCCCGTCTCACCAACACCCAGCTCAAGACACTGGAATCGCGCTGGATCACGGCACCGGAAAAGCGCTATTTCGGACGAGGCGTCGCTGATGCCGCATTGGGAATCTCTCCGGCTGATCGGCACTGGCTTGACGCCCACCCGGTGATCCGGCTGGGGTCGGATCGTGGATGGCACCCCTATGAGTTCCTGGACGATCAGGGCCGACACCAGGGACTGAGCGCCGCATTCGTCACACGTATCGAAACCATCCTGGGCGTCACATTCCGGCCTCCGGAATCTCTGGCCTGGTCGGAGAACATCGATCGCGCCAAGGGGGGTGATCTCGATATTCTGACCGCAGTGGCATCAACGCCCGAGCGAAGAGAGTTCCTGCACTTCAGCAAACCGTACATGATCTGGCCCAATGTGATCGCCACCCATGCCGGTCGGGCGAAGATCTCACGCCTGGAGGATCTTGCCGGCAAGCGGACCGGTGTCGTGCGCGGCTACGCCATCGAGGAGACGTTGCGACGGGAGTTCCCACAGGCGAACCTCCTGCCGCAGAAGGATATCGCCGCCGGTCTGCTTGCCGTCACTACCGGTACTCTCGACGCCTTCGTCGACTCCTACGGAACCATCAACCACTTCTCGAAAAAGATGCTGCTCGACGATATCGAGGTCGTTGCTCCGACACCGTTCATCATGGAGATCGCCTTTGGTGTGCGAAAGGATTGGCCTCGGTTGGTGGAGATCATCGACAAGACCCTGGCCGCCATTCCACCTGCGGAACGGGATCGTCTTTCCGAATCCTCCGGCCTGCCGAGCCGTGTACGCTTCTCGGAACCGACCAGCACCGAACCGGAACTGGTCAGCCCCGGCGAGGCCATTCTCCTGGCACTGGTCATCGCCATTCTGCTCGGGGTGATCATCGGACTGGCCTGGCTGATTCGATCCCAGCGCAAACCGTTCTTCCAGAGTCTTCGGGGAAAGAGCGTGCTGTTCATCACCGTCGCACTGCTGCTGGTCGGCGCTGTCACGGTTCCCGTCCTCTATGTGATCGGCAACCACATCTCGGAGAAGCTCGGCAACCGAATTGCCGAACAGCACGCCCTTTGGCACAAGGAGAAAGTGACCGGCGCCATCACGCGAGAGTTGGCCCTGGCCAGACAGATGGCCCACTCGCAAACCGTGCTCGGTTGGGTCGAAGATGAGGACAATCCGGTACGAAAAGATACCGCCCGCAAGGAGCTGCAACACTATCGGGACAATTTTAAAGCCCAATCGTTTTTCGTCGCTGTCGGCGAATCGGGCCACTTCTACTATACCGGAGAGAACGCGAAGGCCGTCTCTCTGGAGAGTGCGGACACCCTCTCCCGTGATGATCCCGACGACGGTTGGTTCTTCTCGACGATGGAGGATGAAGCGCCCTTCAACGTCAACATCGATCACAACACCGATCTCGGCGTTACCAATCTCTGGATCAACTACGCCATGCGGACCGGGGGCACGACGCATGGGGTGGTCGGTACCGGGGTTGCCTTGACGGCATTCATCGATGACTTCATCCACATGGACGACGCACTGGAGAACCGAGAGATTCGCTCCATGATCATCGACAGCCAAGGCGCCATTCAAGCCCATGTCGATCCGGACATGATCGCCCACAACGCCCCGAAAGTGCAGAGTGGCGACAGCTTCGGAATCTGGAACCTGATCACCTCGGAATCGGATCGCAAAACGCTGCGCCACCATATGGAGGTGTTAAAAAAAGGTGAGCAGGAGGTGGCCACCTTCTTCCTCGAACTGCAAGGGCACCGAGGATTGGCTGCAATCTCTTATCTGGCGCCCTTGCAGTGGTTCACCATCGCCGTGTTCGACACCGAGGAGCTGGTCAGCCTGCAGGACAAGGGGACGCTGGCAGGGGTGTTCTTCGGTGGATTACTGCTCACCGTCTTCGTCATCGTCTTCGGTCAGAATCTACTCATCGTCCGCCCCTTGACGGCTCTGACCCGAGGGGCCGGTCGTCTCTCCCATGGCGATTTCGGCGTCCGTCTGGAGGTGACCCAGAGTGATGAAATCGGTGAATTGACCGAAACGTTCAACGAGATGGCAGCAACCATTTCCCGTTCGAC
>JADGBX010000418.1 GCA_015231265.1 Magnetococcales bacterium
CCGCTTGATTCCGCTCACGATTCCATGGGGCTCTCTGTTCAAGGGGATCGCCGCCAGGGCCTGAATGATATTGACCGGCAGATATCCGGTCAGAAAACGACGAATGCTCATGGCGACATGTGGGAATTCCCACTCCCTGCTGACAGGTGGAAAACGAACGGCTGTATGCAACGTGAACGCACCCTCTGCACAGAGAGTAGATGATGCGACAGCACAAGCATACCGCCACCTCTCGGGCTTTGCTATAGTACCCGAGAACGTTGTAAAAACACTCAACTCACGCGGCGGCAACACTTCATGAACAACGACTACCGGATCAAGACCTCTGTGGATGACGAGGTTCTCTCATGGGAGGCGGATCTTCAACCGACAGACCAACCTCTACCGAGTGTTGCCGAGCTGGGACGTGCCGCCGAGGCAGAGGGCTTGGAGATGCGCATCGTCGCCATCCCCAAGGAAGGGCCGTGTCGGGGATTCACGCTGATGCGCCGATCCGGTCGCACGTTCCGCCGTATCTGGCTCGACACTTTAGCGCCTGTAGGGGCTGATTATACCGATTACAACCACCTCTACTGCCGCGATAAAGAACAGCTCCCCGCCCTGATCGACGCTCTTCGTTGCGAGGCGTCGAAACAGAAGGTGGATGCGCTACATCTCGATAAAATGGTGTTTGATGCTGCCCCGGATTCGGCGTTGGGATTTCAGCGGGAGACCACGCGCATCTTTCTCGCAGCCAATGACGCCAAAGGGTGGAACGCCATCCTGACCAAAAAGAGCCTGAAACGCAATAGAAACAAGGCGAAACGGCAGATGGAGTATCGCTGCGAGCACCATCTTGAGGTAGGTGATCGCGCTCTACTGACGGAACTTGGAGAGATGCACAAAAAGCGCTGGAACGCCGATGGAACCACCAGTGCTTTTGAAGACCCTCGCCGGATCGACGCCTATGCAGCCCGACCGGACAATAAGCTTCTGACCGTACTTCGGGATGGAGAGCGCTTTGTTGCTGCTCACTGGGGTATGATCTTCGGCAAGACGTTGCTCTGGCACACTCCGGTCATCAATCTGGATGACCGCGCCGTGGCGCCTTTGCAGATTCTGCTGTTCGAGACCGCCACCTGGTGTCGTGACAACGGCATGGAGATCCTCGATTTCGGCCTGGGTGATGATCCCTACAAGTACCGTTTCTCCAACGAAGAACGCGAACTCCACACGCTACTCGCTCCAATCTCCATGAAAGCGCGACTGACGAAAGTCGCCGTCGATCACGTCGATCCGGATCGTGTTCGGGCTGTCATGAATCGCTTTAAAAAGAGCACGTAGCCACTGCCAACATCTTCAAACAGCTCAGGACGATGCGCCCGAGGCTCAGGAGCTGTGATTCTTCTCAAGCAGTTCCAGAGCGGTATCAAAGTCGTAACAGAGAACGGCCCGCTCTACATCACGCAGCCAGCCATTCCGACCGACGATGCCGGGAATCTGCATGATCTTGGCCAATGTCTCATCTGACTCCGTATCCGAATCGTGCAGTTGGGTGTGAAGAGACTCGAATAGATTATCCACCTCTTCATCACTGACCGAAGAGTGCTCCGATGCTATCGGTTCCTGTGCGTCAAGGTAGCTGCCAATACTCCCGAGCACCTCGTGTAACACGCCCTCCACGTCGAGCAAACAGGCTGAAATCGTCTCTGATGGATACTCGGCGGTGTCCGGAGATTCAGCATGCTGTTTCAGGCTGTGCTCCAACACCTGAGCCCTCTTCTGAACGGCTTGAGCACCGATATTCCCGGCCACCCCCTTCAAAGTGTGCGCAATCCGTATAGCCTCTTGCCATTTTCCTCCGTCCATCACGGCTTCCAACTGCGTGACGACACCCCCCTGACTCGTGGCGAAACTCTCCAACAGCTTGCCATACAGCTCTCTATTACCCATCACTCGCCGCAGTCCGTCCTCCAGATTGAGTCCTGCCAGAGGGGGAATCGCCGACACCTCATCCGATTTATCAGCAGGAGCGGAAAGCGTGGGTGCAGAACCTCCATCGCCGTCAGAACGCACGAACGTTGCTGGTTTGAGCCAGCGGGCAAGCGTTGCGAACAGTTCGTCGGGTTCGATCGGTTTGGCAATGTGATCGTTCATACCCTCTTGAAGACACCTCTCCCGATCACCCGCCATGGCGTTGGCCGTCATCGCCAGGATGGGAATCTCTCCCCCCTCCTGCAAGGCCCGAATGCGCCGTGTCGCTTCATAGCCATCCATGATCGGCATCTGAATATCCATCAGGTCTGGCTTGGTGAAGGGAATGTCCTCCAGGGCGGTCTCCCCATCAAGCGCCA
>JADGBX010000419.1 GCA_015231265.1 Magnetococcales bacterium
CTATGATCACCTGCGACAGAAAAAACTGTTGAAGAACCTCGGTCTCGCCGCCCGCCTCCTGGATCAGGTCGCCCTGCTCGCAGGCGGTATCCTGCTGCTGCTGGCCGTGGTTGCGGTGATCGTTCTGAAGCCGTTCCGAACCCGGAATCGCGACCCGATCACACGGGGGTATGAACGCTTCTGCACGCTGCTGGCCAGCCAAGGGGTTGTCCGTCATCCGGCAGAAGGGCCCAGCGACTACGCCAACCGGGCCATCACGAAGATTCCGCAAGCGCGGCATGAGATCCGCATGGTGCTCAATCTCTATCTTCAGAGCCGCTACGGGGATGGAACACCGCCGGTGGATCCCGCCTCCTTCACCACCGCCCTGCGCCAACTGAAGCAGGTGCTCAACGGACGCACACCTGAACGATAATCGCGCCAATAAACGCTATCGGCGCCAATGAACATCGGTGCTAAAGACTTGGTCTTGCCGAAAGAATCGTGTATAGAACAGGCTCTGGAGTGGGATCGATCCGCCGAGCACGCTCTTGTCGTGTTACCATCGACACTCCAACACAACAGTCCCTGACCCGCAGTTCTCACCGGTTGCTTCGATCGTTTCCGAGAGCGTTGGTTCGACACTGGATCATCCGACGGCAAGACGCACCCACCATCGTGCAGTCCGAGGAAGAGCCCCTGTCGCATCAAAGGCCCGGAAACAGCGTCCGCAATCGACATGAAATGCAGGCTGGCCACACTTCCGCACAACAAGGCCCCCATGACCACCACGGCTCTTACAGGCAAACAGAAGAAACACCTCCGTGCCCTTGCACACCCTCTCAAACCGGTTGTCCTCATCGGTGCCAACGGTGCGAATGAGAACGTGATCGAGGCGATCAACGACGCCCTGGATCGTCACGAACTGATCAAAATCCGCTTTCAGGAGCACAAGGAAGAGCGCAAACAGATCACCCCCAAAATCGCCGAATCCACCGGCGCCGTCTGGGTGGGCATGGTGGGCCATGTGGCGCTGCTGTTTCGCCGTCACAAGAATCCCGAGAAACGAAGAGTGCTGCTGCCCGGCGAAAAACCGCCGACACCTCGCACGAAGAAAACCGGGTTTGACGCCAAAAAGTGCCGCACCGATAATAGACGCTCCGGAACCGGAAGATCGGACCGCAAAGGTGCCGACTGTCGGGTGTGTAGGGTTCCTGACCGGAAAGGGTCGAAGCGGACGGGCGGCAGGTGAAAGGGATCAGGATGACGGCAACACCACAGCAGGGACAGACTCGGGGCATCGTCGATTCACACGTCACACTGGAAGAGGGCATCCCGGTGCGCGTTACCCTCACCCTCTCTCGTGGCGGTACGGTGGAGGTGGATCCTCTCAATGGCACCGTAACACCCACCGACGACGCCAAACCTCTCAAACCTAAAAAAGAGGCGTGGCTGCGCGAGATCGGCCTCTATCTCGCCAGAGTGGCGGTGATGGAGGAGCGTGAAAAGGCGCAGGAGGGCGGCGGTGACGCCCAGCCCTTGAAATTCGAAGCCCGCCCCGACCCCTCGGTCACCTGGTGGGGGTGAGGCGCAGCGCTCCTCTCGACCCATAGAACGGAGATCCCATGTCCGACAACGAAACCAGCCCCAAACCAGCAGCAGCCCGCCGCCGACGCCCCCGCCTTACCCGCCGTCGGGGCCGCAGCTACCCTCCGTGCGTCGCCTGTCGTGCCGAGGAGACATTCGCCTGGACCTGCAAGAAGTGCGACTTCGTCATGTGTCAAAGCTGCATGAACGACAATCTCTGGGGCATGACCTGCAACCAGATCTCCTGGACCTGTCCCGACTGCGGCTACGACGGCAACAGCTTCGGCACCCGCTGAACGCTCCGGCCCGACACATCCACCCCCTCTCAGGGGATATCTTCTGCCCTGAGAACACACCCACTACGCAACCAAGCGTATACCCGGTCAATTCTCTTTACTTCGACGATCATTAACACTAGCATGACAGTGGTCCATCCATAAATAACGACAAGACGGACTCTGTAAAATACCTGCTATAACAACAATTCACACAACACACTTCATACTGTTCATGCACTTTCAGGGGGCGTTTCATGCAGTTTCTCAAGCGATATTCTCTTAAAGCTCAAATCACGGTGCTCGTGGCGATTCTACTGGGTCTCTCCATCGCCCTGAGCCTCTTCGCCGCCTGGAAAATGAACGTGATCGGCCAAGAGATCAAAGCGGTGGCCGAAGAGCACATGCCCCTCACCGAGACCGTCACCAGCATCACCGCCCATCAGTTGGAACAGGCCGTGATGTTCGAACG
>JADGBX010000041.1 GCA_015231265.1 Magnetococcales bacterium
ATGAGCGACGAACAACGCAGCATGGTGCATTTTCAGGTCAAACCCGAAGGGCTGGCGGCACGCCAGCGCGGTTTCGGACTCATTGAGGACACGCTCTAGGAGATCCCGGGAAACGGGACGCGGGTAGAGCTTGTACTTCCAACCCAACAACTCTACCCTGTTGCGGAATCAATTGTCGAAGAAATCTTTGCAGTGTGACAGTCACTCTTTCCGAGGCCAGAAGTCGTGTCCAGTGAGATTGCCGCAATTATCGAGCGGCTTTTTGGAGAAGAAAGCTCCCTGGCCTCCCGTCTGAGGGGGTATGAAGTGCGACCTTCTCAGTATCGCATGGCCGAGAGAGTTCTGGCAGCCGCGCATGCCGAGGAGACAATTCTAGTCGAAGCGGGCACGGGAACCGGTAAAACACTCTCGTACATGTTGCCGCTGCTTGAGACCGATGTACCGTTCATCGTTTCGACTGCGACACGAACCCTGCAGGATCAGATTCATGCCAAAGATCTGCCACTTCTGAGAAGCGTGGTTTCCCGGCCTTTCAATGCCGCTGTTCTCAAGGGGCGCAACAACTATCTTTGTCGGCATAAATTCGGGCTCTACAAGCATCAATCGTATCTGGTCAACTACCGCGATCAGAGACATTTTGCCATTTTACAGGAGTGGGCGAACACCACCACGACCGGGGATCGGGATGAAGTGGACGAACTGCCCGAGCACCTTGAGATGTGGCATCAGGTGAGTACTCATGGTGACGACTGTTTGGGTCAGAGCTGCCCCGATTTTGAGACGTGTTATCTCTATCTTGCTCGAAACAGGGCGCGTAATGCCGACTTGGTGGTCGTCAATCACCACCTCTTTTTTGCCGACCTTAGTCTGAAGGAAGAGGGGTTTGGTGAGATCCTGCCGCCTCATAAGGTCGTGGTATTTGATGAAGCGCACCGCCTTCCCGAAGTGGCAACGCTCCACTTCGGCCTTGAGCTGAGCAACTACCAGTTGCGGGAGCTGGCGTCGGATGCCTTGCGGGAGTGGCAGGAGGTGGGCATTGAGGATCCTCGTATTCTTGCCTCGATGGAGAAGTTGGAAGAGTCGGGCTTTCTCTTGCGAAGTGCGTTCTACCAGGGGAATTCACGGGATACTTTGACGGAGTCCTCGTTGAATGGAGCACCGGGACGGGCGTTGATCCAGGTGGAGGCGGCCTTGCACGGATTCCGGGAGATCGTGGAGCCGCATCTGCAGCGCAGTGCCGGTCTGGCTGCCTGTGGCCGTCGAGCGGAGACGATGCTGACTACGTCGGGTATTCTGCGCTCCTTGGAAGATCCCGAGCGGGTCTACTGGTATGAGACCAGAGGCAAAGGGGTGTTTCTTCAAGCGTCACCACTGGAGACGGGACCGCTGTTTCAAGAGGCGCTCTATCCCCGACTGCGCTCGACGATCTTCACATCTGCAACTCTGACGACATCGCAATCGTCCGGTGGATTCTCCTATACGTTGGGTCTGTTGGGGTGTGATCCCGAGTCGACGGTGTGTGACCAACTACCACAAGAGTTTGATTTTTCAAATAATACACTGCTCTATGTCCCCAATGAGATCGTAGAGCCGGATGACAGTCAGTTTCCCGAGCAGTGTGCACGAGAGATCGAAGCGTTGATTCGGGCCAGTTCCGGTCGGGCTCTCTGTCTTTTTACCAGCCATCGTATGATGGGATTGGTGTTTGAGCGGCTGGACGGAAAGGTGCCTTTCCCTCTGTTGTGTCAGGGCGAGCGTCCCAAGCGCTCCTTGCTCGAGCGTTTTCAGGAAGTGTCGGAATCGGTGTTGTTTGGTGTCGGAGCTTTCTGGGAAGGTGTTGATGTCCCTGGGGATGCGCTTTCGATGGTGATCGTCGATCGTCTGCCGTTTCCATCGCCGGGAGACCCTCTGGTTTCCGCCCGTACCCGTCTGTTGGAGTCCCGTGGTCAACGGGCTTTCCCGAAACTGTTTCTCCCCCAGGCGATTTTGACTCTTAAACAGGGGCTGGGACGTCTGATCCGTAGAAAGGATGATCGAGGGGTCATGGTGGTTCTTGATCGACGGTTGGCGGACCGACCGTATGGGCGACGTTTTTTGAACGGCCTGCCTCCTGTTCCAGTTACAAGAAATCTGAATGATGTTGCGCACTTTTTCGAGACCCCGCATCATGAACGGAATCCAATTGATCCTGACGACACTGAACACGAGCCTCAGAGGGGTGAAGAATGATTATTCTGGCGCTTGATACCGCATCGGCTGAGGGAGGCGTTGCTCTGTTCGACCGGGATCACTGTCTGGCCTCTCTGGTGCTCTCAACTCCTTCCGGACATGTGGCAGCTTTGCCCGATGCCGTTAGCCGCTGTTTGGATGAGGCAGGGCTTACACCAGCACAGGTCGATCTGATTGCCGTTACCATAGGGCCTGGTTCCTTCTCCGGGGTGCGTATTGCCTTGGGTTTTGCCAAAGGGTGGCATCTGGCCCGTGGCACGCCGGTCAAAGGTCTCACCACTCTGGAAGTGCAAGCGTTTGCGACAGATATGGCGGATGGTTTTGTGGTTCCGATACAGGATGCGCGTCGAGGTGAGCTTTTTGCAGCGGTCTATCGTTTTACGATTTGGGAGCCCATTGCTGAGGTGCTCGTTGAGCCAGGCCTCTGGAGCCCAGCCGATTTTCTCGACCATCTGCACGCCCTTTCCGAAACCGGAATCCTTGGTACCGACACCGGTATCCAGTCGTTCTGTCTCACTGGAAATGGTGTCTCACTTCTAAGCGCTGTTGAGGGTGGAGAGGGGCAGAACAGTATCTCCTCGATTTCGACCACGGTCGTTCAACAGACGGAGAACTCTCTTCTGTCAGCACTGGCAGTACTGGCTGGGATGCGTTTTGAACGGGAAGGAGGGGAGAGTCCCGACCAGTTGGTTCCTCTCTATATTCGGAAGTCGGAAGCGGAAAGCAATCGGGAGAAACGTCTGGAAGCCGAGGCAGTTGAACAGGCTGAAAAGAGACCAAAAAGATAGAAGAAGAGAGAAGTGTCGGAGACGGAAAAGGGTTCAAAAACAGACAAGAAACATGAAACAGAGGCGGGTTCGAGCCCGGAAACGGCAGAAGCAACGGAGAAGAGGCGCGCTGGCAAGAAGAGGTTCCTGATGGGTGCCTTAGTGTGGCCGATCCGGACATTTCCTCGTCTCACTCATGAGGAAATGCCCGGGTGTCTCAGGGACAATTATGATGCTTCATTCTCTTCCATACGACGGTGGGCAACCGCTTCCGCATACTCTTTACCCAGCTCCGATTTGGGATGCAGATTCCAGGTCATGAAGGGGTGACGGGAGATGTAGGCGTTATAGAAACGGGGATTGTCGGACACCTCTTTGCCGCACCATTCAGGGCGTTCGACCGTGTCGGACTCATCATCCAACTCCACTTCGGCCAGGAAGAGTCCTTCATTTTCACCATGAAACTCGTCCACCACCCAGGAGCGTCCACCATACTCCACCCAGTTGCGGGTTTTTTCCACAAGGGGACGTCCGCAGAGCTTATCGAGCAGCTCCTGAGCATCGTGCATGGGGATCTCATATTCGAATTCAAAACGGCTGAAACCAGACATTGAGGCTTTCAAGGTAAGAAAAGCCTGTTCGCCGAGGATTCGGACACGCACGCTGCGGTCATCATCGGTGAGGAAAAAGCCTTGGCGGATAAGACGCGACTTGCCTTGTCCACGCCAGCTGTCACCTTTGACGAGGAATTTTCTTTCAATCTCTTTGGCCATGGAATCACTCCCGGTTTCGTCATCTGCCCGGTATCGGTTCCGGGTTCATTGGGGAAAGCACTTAGCCGTCTTCCTCCGAGGAAAACGGATCATTCAGCATAAGGAAAAGGAAGTATAGCATCCGCTGAAAACCTTGTCCCGTCATGATGACGCTAGAAAAGGAGGTTTCTGGTGCTTGGCTTGGAGTGGTCCGTTCGCAGCATGGTTGAGAATGATCTTGGGGATGTGGTCGCCCTGGAAAAGCAGTGTTCGATTCACCCGTGGCGTGCTTCTGCTTTTCGTGAGGAGTTGTCGGGCCAAGGGCGCTGTCTGGTGGCTGAGCGGAGGTGCACGGGAAAGATAATCGGCTACTGTATTGCCCAAACCGTGGTGGATTGTGTCGAAATCCGTATCCTTGGTGTGGAACAGAGCGCACGACGGCAGGGTGTAGCGTGGGAACTTCTTGAGCAATGCGCACTCTATTGCCGGGAAATCGGAATGATCATTTTGGATTTGGAGGTGCGGGCCGATAACCAAGCTGCGCTGAATCTTTATCAGCGGTTTGGGTTCAAAGAGGTGGGAAGACGACCGGGTTACTATCGGCGACCCCCACCCGCAGTGGATGCGGTCCTGATGCGACTGGAAATATGATACATAAAATGTGGCCCGAAAGAGAAATGTGCAGACACTGTTGGGATGAGAACATGGGGCCGACAAGGGGGAACCGAAATGTCAGACAAGATCATACCACGATGGGAGTGGCGAACATTCGGCAGCGACTTTGGTGAAGCGGAACTGTTGATCCAGAAGAGTGGCGAGCCACGTATCCGTGAGAGTGAGGAGATCTACATCCTTTCTGCCAACAGTGGTGAAAATACTAAGATCCGTTTTGACCTGATGGATATCAAGACCCTAAAGGCCACAGATGACAACGGTCTAGAGCAGTGGTTTCCCGCTCTGAAAACCGGATTTCCTCTCCAAGGCGAGATGTTGGAGAGTGTTTTGTCGGCATGGAACATTCCCATCGGCAATATCGATGACGACCCGTACACCTTGGAACGTTTGCTGAGTGATCTGGTTGAGCCCCATGAAGCACTCGGTGCGGTTACCGTCAGCAAGAATCGTCAAGGCTTTCTGATTGATGACTGTATCGTCGAACTGGCAGACCTCACCTTTGATGGAAAAGGCATTCGCTCAGTCGCAGTTGAGATGGAGAACCCCCAGAAGGTATGGAATCTCGTGACGCGGCTGGGTCTCTCGGAGTTTGAGAACATCAGCTACATAACGGCGCTGAAGCAGCACGCCGGCCTGGAGTAAGTTGAGACGGGTAAGTCTTCACTCTTTTAGTGTGCATACCCGGGCTCTTTTTGCGAGGAGTGGAGGATCATGGGAAAAGAGATAGAGAGGCGTTTCCTGGCAAAAGGAGATGCGTGGAGGTCATTGGCGGAAGGGGTCTCTTTTCGGCAGGGGTTTCTGTCGACTGTGAAAGAGCGCGTTGTCCGAGTGCGTGTTGCAGGCGGTAAGGGTACGCTGACCGTGAAGGGGATTACCACGGGATACTCCAAAGCGGAGTTCGAGTACGAAATCCCCCGTGAAGAGGCGGAACGGATGCTGGACGAATTGTGTGAACGGCCTCTGATCGAGAAACAGCGCTTCCGCATCGATCATGCCGGACTCACCTGGGAGGTGGACGCCTTTGAAGGAGAGAATGCGGGACTGGTGATCGCAGAAGTGGAACTGGAATCGGAAGATCAGGCCGTCGAGCTGCCTGAGTGGATTGATCGCGAAATCTCCGATGATCCCCGCTATTTCAACTCCAATCTGGTTCAAGCGCCCTATTCTACCTGGAAGGATCAGGCGTGAGAGGCACTGGTAGAAGATACGAGTGGGAAAGGTAGCGTATGGCGGTCTATGCCATCGGCGATGTTCACGCCTGTCTTGGCCCATTGAAGGAGTTGTTGGCAACGCTTGATTTCCATCCTGGACGTGATCGGCTGCTCTTCGTGGGAGATCTGATCAATCGTGGGCCCGACTCCCGTGACGTGCTTCACTTCGTTCAGGATCTTGGAGATCGTGCCATTACGATCATGGGCAACCATGAAGCGTGGGCACTGGGCGGTTTTGCCGGCAAGAATAATGATTTCTTCCAGTTCTATACCGTCGATCTGAGAGATGCGCCCGATCTGGATGAGCTGCTCTCCTGGATGCGAGCACTTCCTTTGATGCATCAAGAGCCTGAGTACGGCATAGCTATGGTTCATGCCGGCCTGCACCCGCAATGGAGCATTGAGAAGACAGCAAAACGGGCGCGGGCTCTGGAGAGAGTCTTCCGTGACGAGGCGTTGTTTCAGGCTGTTTTGGAACAACATGGAGAGATTCTCGCTGAAGAGGATCCTGGTGACGGGAACGCCATCGATACCGCCTGGTTCGATATGGGGCTTTTTACCAGAATTCGCATGACCACAGCCGAAGGGCGGCTGCTTTGGCCCCGTAACGCCAAACTGGCCGGGCTCTCTCCCTATGCCGCACCGACGGGTGGATCGGAGTACGAGCCGTGGCATCAGGTACGGTCATGGAAGGATGAGGATCCGGTAATTCTCTACGGTCATTGGGCGGCACAGAGAGTGACCATTTCCCAACGCGCTATTGGACTGGATGGTGGGTGCGTCTACGGTGGTGAACTGGCTGCCGTGAGAATCGATGATCCATCACTGCCCATGACCAGGGTCTCAACGCCGGAAGTGGTGGTACCTGACCATTCATAACAGCCCGATACGGAAGCGGTTATGCATGTGGTATGATGAAAACGACCGCGTACTTTCGTGGTCGATACCGTGAAGGAGCGAGCATGGCAATTTCAGCGAGATTCCTGATGAAACAGAGTATTCTCACCGGCCTCGGCGTGGTGGTGGTCCTGGGGGTATCACTTCCTCTCCAGGCTGAGGGGTTTGGGGGCAATCCCATGCGCAACTGTGTTCGAAACATGGGTCCGGCCAACAGCGGTGTGCCCCCTTGGGCATCATACGGTCCCCAGGGATACGGTGCCCAGGGGTATGGCCCTCAACAACAAGGATATGCTGCTCAGACGAGAGAGGCGGGTGGGTGGCACCCTGGGGGAGGGTATTCCAGAACCGGCCCCTCGGTTTCCAAACACCCCAATCGTCCCATGAATACCCCGACTTGGGCACATGGTGGACAGAGTCCCTATTCAGGCTATACCGGGAACAGACCCATCCAGCCGACACCACCATCAGCGGTTCCCCAACAGAGAAGCTATCCTGGCTACGGGCATCCATACACTGGGGGGTATCCTCAACAGGGTTATCCTCAACAGGGTTATCCTCAACAGGGCTATCCTCAACAGAGCTATCCTCAACAGGGCTACGCACCCGGTTATGCCAATCCTGCAATGATGATGCCCTATGGTGGAGGATTCGGCCCCTTTCCAGGAGTTGTTACCAAGGATCGCTATTCAGGAACCGATATCCGACGTCTGACCGATGCCCAGATTCGTCACTACAAGAAGAAGTTCGGCATTACTCCGGAACAGGAATCAGCCTGGGATGGGCTCATTGCTGCCTTGCGGGCGCTGAAGCCGGATCAGGGGATTCTGGAATCGGAAGAGGTGCGTAATGCCTATGATGTCCTCCACGCCAAACTCGATGAGCGGCAGAAGAGAATTGCCGAAGCGGTGAAGGCCAGCATTATCTGGTAGATGAGCCTGCTGAGCATGGTCAGAGATCGTCCAGCAACCAGTAGCCCACATAGCCGACCATCTCGTAGAGAAACCGTTTCATTCGAGATGGAGCGCCGGAACTGGGGAGAAAGTGTCTCCAACGGAGTTCCGTTTCATCCAGTTCAACGGAGTAGATATCCGGGATGAGCCTCTGTTTCCTGAACAGAGCAGAAGCGCGTCTCATGTGAGATTGTGACGTGACCAGGAGCAGATCATTCCATCCGGGATGGTTTTGAAATACCCGTTTGACACCCCGTGCTTCGTCGAGGGTGCGAGCGACAGGGCCGAAGACGATGATTCGATCACGGGGAACTTCGAGCTGATCGGCCAGAAGCAGCAACCTCTGGGTCTCGTGATAAAAGGTGAGATCCAGATCGCCGATCAGCAGAAAACCGGCGCGCTTGCTTTTCACCAGCTCCAGACCGGCCAGAATACGGTCAGCGCTTCTGTTCAGCATAACCAGATCGGGAAAGGCGCCCAGGTAGTGGGTGCTTCTGTGCCAGCCGTAGTGGGTGACACCCAGTAGAACGGCAACGGCATCGTAGGTTTTGTCTGATCGTATCGTATCATCCACTCTCCAAGCTCGATTGAGCAGCACGGGTACTGCGGGCACAGTGAAGAGATAGAAGAGAAGAAACAGCAGTACGATGGGGCGGCGTGATCCTTTTTTTGCGAACAGGATCGCCAAAAGGAAGCCCAGCGTTACATAGAGCATCGGGTTGACGAAGAATTTGGCGATTTCCTGTAAGGAGGGCGTCATGGTCTTCCGTTAATAGTGGTTGAGTCCCGTTGCTGCGTACCATAGCAGTGGTGTGATGGAAGAGGGCTTAGCAGTGATGTCACTGTTCTCATCCAGGAGTAGTCTATCCTTCCTGATGGTGAAAGGGCACCGTCATCGCTGGTGGTGGGTATTGGCAGCGACCTTTGTTATCTACGGAACGCTTCCTCTGATGCCCATTCTGGTGCGCACTCTATTTGAAAGCTATGGACGTTCATCTGTCTACATCGTCATGAATGCGGTTCTGATCGGTTCTATTGTTGTTGTACTCTTTATGATGCGAAGCCTGCCGCGTCGTCACTGGTGGCGTATCATTGTGCCACTGCTTCTTACAGGCGTCGTTGTCATCACTATCGATAATACGATCGAGCGCGTTCACTTTTTGGAGTATGCCCTGTTGGGCATGCTGGTGGTATGGGCAATGGGATTGCCCACCTCGATAAACGCTCTCGTTGTCGCAGCACTCATGGTTGCCCTGATCGGATTGGGTGATGAAGCGATACAGTGGATTCTGCCCAATCGCTACTGGGATCTGCGGGACGTAGCGATGAACGGTGTCGGCGGAGCGTTGGGTGTCTGGGTTCGGACTGTTCTTCATCATTCTGGTTGACGAGGTGGCACAGTCACAGGAATCCGATCCAGGCAACGAATCCGGTAGAGCAACCGCTTTGCTTCGCCGGTTTGTGGCGGTGAAAACTGCGAGCGATCGTGGATCACATTGTTGCAGAGCAGCCCCCAGCCGGGACGCAGTGTTGCTCGGATCAGGAACTGCTGCTCTTCACTGATTATACGGCGCAGAGCAGCCAAAGCCGCTTGTGAAGCCGGGTCGTTTCGCCACTGTATATTGCGTTTGCGCGCGGTATAACGGGTGAGTAGAGTGCCGTTAGCTTCGATTTCGAAGATCGGGCCGGAGCGGGCAGGGCGCTTTTCAACACCGTCGAGAATGTGGGCAGGTATGGTCAACGCATCGGGCAGCATGAGCGCACGGATGTGGTCGGCATCCTCATCACGGAGCCGCATGTAGAGGATCTCATGATCCAACAATGCATTTTCACCACCATGGACAGCGGCGTTGACACAGTGCAGGATCAGGGAGCGGACGGTTTTTTCAGGTCGGTTGTAGTAGCCATCGGTGTGCCAACTCAGTTTGTCGGTTCTGTAGGGTATGAAGTGGCTCTTCTCTCCATCCGACGGTGTAATGGGCGTGACGCCATCGGCATTGGAGAGCGGATTGTGATCTACCCGTAACTGACCGGTGAGCTTGGTCAGCAGGGCAGCAGCGATCTGAGGATCATCCAGCGACCCTAACGGCGTCCGGTAGATCGCCATGTTACAGCGTCCCAACCTCTCTTTGATGGCCCTCTGTTCGTCATCGGCGAGGTGATACGGATCAGCAACATCCACCATGATCTCTTCTGCCGAGGTTGGATGGTGGAGCATCTTGTGTGTTCGCCAGGAAGCATAGAGCTCTTCAGGCGCATCGGGATGAAACGGTGAGAGGGAGTCGTGCGTGTCGGACATGGTGCGAATCACCTTTGATCGAGGAACGGTTCTCGTCGAAGGAGAACCTGAGAGCCTGAAACCGGTCCGTGATCTCATGGTCTGGGATGAGCGCGTGCGCGCATTTCGTGCCGAAGCTCGCCATTATGGCCCAATTGCGCTCTCCTTGCACCGTCGTGGTATCCCCTTCAGTGATGAAGCGAAACAGTTCGACAAACGCGCGTTCACCGGCTATGACGAACACCCCCCCCGACCTCACCAAAAAGAGTCCCTCGCTGCATGGAACAGTTCAAGTCGTCGCGGGGTGGTTGTTCTGCCCACGGGCGCAGGAAAGTCTCTGGTGGCTCGACTGGCCATTACCATGGTACAGCGGGATGTGCTGATTCTGGTGCCCACCATCGATCTCATGCACCAGTGGGTGGAGCAGCTTGGGCAGGTGTTTCGTGATGAGACCATCGGGATCATGGGTGGTGGAGATTTTCAGGTTGAGCCGATCACCGTCAGCACCTACGACTCGGCGCTGATCCACATGGAGCGGCTTGGAAACCGCTTCGGTTTTCTGATCTGCGACGAGTGTCACCATCTGCCGGCACCCACCACCAGGCAGATTGCCGTTATGAGTATGGCGCCTTTTCGCCTCGGTTTGACCGCCACTCCAGAACGGACTGATGGTGCTGAAGAGGATCTTTACGCACTCTTGGGGCCACTCTGCCACCGGTGTGAAATCACGGAACTGGAAGGGGCCTATCTGGCTCCCTATCAACTTGAGCGGGTTTCCGTAGCGCTTGATCCCGATGAACGGGAAGCGTACGACATCGCCTATACCCGGTATCGCAGTTTTGCCGCTGCCAACGGTATCCATTTCGGGGCAAAGAACGGCTGGAACCGATTTATCCAAGTGTGTGCCCGTTCTCGGGAGGGACGCGAAGCCTTTGCTGCCTATCACTTGCAGAAACGGCTCTCCCGTGCCTCTCGTTCGAAATTACGTCAAGTGTGGAGCCTGCTCCGTTTCCATCCGGGAGAACAGGCGCTGCTCTTCACCGATGACAACGCCACCGCCTACACCATCGGTGAGACCTTCTTCCTGCCGGTGATCACCCACAAAACCCGTGTTTCAGAGAGAAAATCTCTGTTGCAGGCGTTCAGAGAGAAGAGGGTCAACGCTCTTGTCACCTCCCGTGTTCTCAATGAAGGGGTGGATGTGCCTGATGTTGCAGTGGGTATCATCGTTTCCGGGACAGGCTCTGTCAGAGAGCATGTGCAGCGGTTGGGTAGGATTCTCCGTCCAAAAGAGGGGAAGCAGGCGATTCTCTATGAGCTGGTCTCCGCCGAGACTGCCGAAACCTTCACCAGTGAGCGCCGTCGGCAGCATCTGGCCTATCAGCGGGATTTCGTCTGATGGATGCTGAAAAAGGTGATCGATCATGCTGACCAAGGATCTTCTTCGCCACTCCCGACACCGGGATCGCATCTTTCCGCGCACGCTGGATGTGAACAACCGCTCTCTTCAGACTCTGGCCTCGAATCTCATCGAAGTGTTCTCAACGGGTGTCGATCTCACCCAGGAGCAGATCAATGAATTGACACACCCTCTGATCACTGCCTATCGCAGCCCGGTGATTGCTCGGGGGTTGGAAAAGCTGCTCAAGGATCGCTGCACCTTTCGTGAGCCGGATAAGGAGCGCATTCATCATCGTGCCAAGGTGTTCGAAGCGGCGGCCCTCTGCTTTCAGAAGGAGGATGCGGACGATCTGCCGACGTTTCGCAAGCAGGTTGCCGAGGCGACAAACGCCGATGATCCCGACGAACTTGCGGCAACGCTCTATGATGATCTCCCTTCCCGTCTGCCGCTGGAAGCGTTCAAGCCGATCACCGATACGCAGCTTCTCCACCGCTACAACATGGCCCAGGCCCAGGGTTTGTTGATTTGGGCGGAGAAAGTGACCATCTCTCTACAGGATCCCGATGTGGGGCGTCGCCGTCAGCTTCTGCGGCGGTTACGGTTTCTGCAGCTGCTGGCATCCGTTCGCATGGAGGGTGAGGAGAGGGTCGAAATGGAACTGGATGGTCCGTTGAGTATTCTCCAGAACACCCAGAAATACGGTTTGCAACTGGCTCAATTCCTCCCTGCTATCTGCTGGATGGATCGATGGATGTTACGGGCGGAGATCAAAATGCGCGGAGCCCAGGCCGGATATATCGAACTGGACCAAGATCTGGGATTACGCTCCCACTATGCCGTCTCCTCCAGCTATCGACCGGAGGAGTTCAAGGCTTTGGAAGCGCAGTTTCGTGATGATGTGGCCCATTGGAAAATCTTGGAGGAGTCACCGATTCTCGACCTGGGGAGACAACAGATCTCGATTCCCGATCTCTCTTTTCGGCACAAGAGCCGTCGACTTGCTCACCTTGAGCTGTTCCACCGCTGGCACAAAGGACCTCTTCTGCAGCGACTTGATCGTCTGGAGGCGAGAAAAGGGCGAATTCCCCTCATCCTGGGTGTGGATCGGTTCCTCGGTAAGGATGATGAAGTGAAGGCACGCCTGGAAGCATCGCCTTGGTTCGAAACACACGGTTTCTGGTTCAACGCTTTTCCCACGGTCAAGCGGTTGGTGGGGGTATTGGACACTCTTCTCAAATAGAGGAGGGTTCTCAATGCAGAGGTGTGCCCTCAGCGTCAACGACCCGTCATCATGCGAAACCCCCTGCTGCTCCTTTCACGCTATCTCGTCGTTCGCCTCAACGCACCGGCAGAGAGTTCAGCACAGTCTTCAAGCTGCTGATCATCGCGTTATGGCAGATCCTGATCTCTGTGGCCTATTCTGGCCCTGAACTTGCTTGACTTTCCTGTGGAGCGCCTTCTCACTCACAAAAGAGTTGATGGAAGGATCGTGTACCAATTGCAACCGGATGGCCGGGAACCGATACCATGGGTGACACTCTCAAACAGGTGATTCTAGAAGCGGAAACACTACCGCCATTCACCTCAAGTGCCCGAAAAATAACAGCACTTGCCTCCAATATCGATTGCGCCCCTGCAGATATCGTTCGGGTGATTGAGACCGATCCCACCATGACGGTTGCTCTGATCCGGCTGTTGAATAGCGACTACTTCAGTATGGAAACCCCATGCTATACGGTAAGTGAAGCTGTCGTGACACTTGGTATTACCACCGTCAAGAACATCGCACTCAAAACCGGAGAACGCCGTACCCTGCCCACCTTTACCGATGCTGATCCTGGAGCCCTCGGCTTGCATATGCACTGTGCGGGTACCGGTATGATAGCCAGACATCTGGCCCGGTTTCTTGCACTGCCACCAAGAGTCCAGGATCAGGCGCTCAGTGCGGGACTCATGCACGATCTGGGGAAGATCGCACTGCTCAACGCCATGCCTGCCCAGTACAGCAGTGCCGTTCAGAAAGCGAAAGAGCAGGGGGTATCCCTGGATGTTTCCGAAAGAACCCATCTCGATTGTGATCACAGCCAAGTGGGTCAAATGCTGTCTGAGGCGTGGAACCTACCGGAGATCTTTACGATAACCATGGGTGATCATTATGAATCGACCCTTTCCATCAGCGATGAGAGGACGTTTGCTCTCTTTGATTGTGTTACGGCGGCCAATACGATTATTCAGAGAAAAGGGTTTGGAACATCCGGCGATCCTGAACCACCCAAGCTGACGGAGAGCGCTAAGACGCGCTTCGGGATTTCTTCCTCGGAGGCGCTGGAGAAGAAACTGCCACCAACGCTGGTTGAAGAGCTTAATCAGCTTCAGGAGATGCTGCACCATGCGTGATCCCATGTTCCTGAAACCATCGATTGTCTGCGACAACTTGGATGTCACCCCATGAAACTCACCTTTCGCGGCGTTCGCGGTTCCATACCCGCCCCCGGTCCCAAGACCGTGCGTTATGGTGGCAACACGACCTGCATCGAGATCAGAACCGATGATAACGATCTGATCATCCTTGATGCCGGAACGGGGATCTTTCCACTGGCGCACACCCTGTTCCCGGAACTGCCGATCACTGCCCATGTGTTCATCACCCACACCCATTGGGATCATATCCAGGGGTTGCCGTTCTTCATTCCGCTCTTTATCCCCGGCAACACCGTGCATCTCTATGGTGCCCGGGATCCGGTTTATGACCGGGATCTTCAGGAGATCATGGCCCAGCAGTGGCAACACACCTACTATCCGGTTCGGGATGCCGAGCTGAAGGCGCATCTGCACTATCACACTCTACGTGAGGGTGAAACAATCCCGGTTGGTGAAAACACAACCGTCACCAACATCTTCATGAACCACCCTGTGCTCAATTTCGGTTATCGTATTGAGTGCAACGGCAAGTCGATCTTCTTCACCGGCGATCACGAGCATCTGCTCAATATTTTCCAACCGGATGAGCTCGGCTATGAAGGGTTCCAACTGGCCATGGATGAGAAGAGTCGGCGCATTATCGACTTCATCAAGGGTGTGGACATCCTGATCGCCGATACTTCCTACACTGAAGATGAGTATCCCGAGAGAATAGGGTGGGGACACGGCACCTACGACAAAAATGTCGCTTTGGCCCGTGAAGCCGGGGCAAAACAGCTCTATTTCACCCACCATGAACCGACGCGCAGCGATGATGATCTGGACACTCTACTGGAGGAGTTGAAGGGGCGCTATCCTGCCGAAGAGGGCATGCCAATCTGCCACCTTGCTCGTGAAGGGGAGCTGATTGAGTTGTAGATTTCTACGTTGAGGGCTGCTCAAGATCTGAGTGAAACGCCTTGCGGAATTCGCTGAATCGATTCTCCTCTATGGCGGAACGGATAGCGGTCATCAATGTGAGATAGTGGCTGAGATTGTGTAATGTCATCAATCGCATGCCGAGGATCTCGCGGCTTCTGAACAGGTGGTGCAGATAGGCGCGGCTGTAACGGCGACAGGTTTCGCAGCCGCACGTCTCATCCACAGGGTTGGGGTCGTCCTTGAAACGGGCATTCTTGATGTTGATGGGGCCGTGGCGGGTGAAGAGCTGGCCGTTGCGGGCATTGCGGGTGGGCATCACACAATCGAACATGTCGATTCCCCGTGCGACAGCCTCGACCAGATCCTCCGGTTTGCCGACACCCATCAAATAACGCGGTTTCTCTCGTGGCAGGCAGTCGGGCATGTAGTCGAGCACCGCGATCATGGTCTCTTTCGGCTCACCCACCGACAACCCTCCGATGGCATATCCTTCCAGATCCATAGCCACAAGCGCCTCGGCCGAGGCTCGGCGTAGATCTTCATGCATACCTCCCTGAACAATGCCGAAGAGTGAGCAACGATCCGTCGTGATTGCCGCTTTGCTGCGTTCGGCCCAGCGGAGTGATCGCTCGGTTGCCCGGGCGACGCGATCCCTGTCTGCTTCATAGGGTGGACACTCGTCGAGCTGCATCATGATGTCCGAACCCAGCGCCTCCTGAATGGCTATCACTTTCTCAGGATCGAGAAAGTGACGGGAGCCGTCCCGGTGCGACTGAAACTCCACACCCTCTTCAGTGACCGTGTTCAGATCACCGAGACTGAACACCTGAAACCCGCCTGAATCGGTCAGAATAGGCCGTTTCCACCCCATGAAATCATGAAGACCGCCCAGGGTGCGTATCCGCTCATGTCCAGGTTGCAGGTAGAGGTGATAGGTGTTGCCGAGAATGATCTGTGCTCCGATGGACTCCAGTTCATCAACCGTCATCGCTTTCACGGTGGCCTGGGTGCCGACCGGCATGAAGATGGGCGTTTCAACCACACCATGGGTCAGGTGCAGCCGTCCCCTGCGGGCTCCGGAAGGGTCTGTATGAAGATGTTCGAATCGCACAATAGGCCTCAATGGGAGGAGGAGTCTGAACACTCACTGCGGGTAGAGCAGTGATGCATCACCATAGGAGTAGAAACGAAAGCCGTTGTCGATGGCGAAACGGTAGTCCCGATCCATCCGCTCTTTGCCGATAAACGCTGCGACAAGCATCAGAAGAGTCGATTTTGGAAGATGGAAGTTGGTCACCATGCGATCCACGGCCTTGAATTGATAACCGGGGAGAATAAAGAGATCGGTCTCGCCGCAAAAGGCGCGCAAACGACCATCAGAGTCAGCGGCAGACTCCAAGGTGCGGACAACCGTTGTCCCGACGGCAACCGTACGTCCACCACCTATACGAATGGCATTGAGCTGCTCAGCCGTCTCCTGAGAGAGTTCACACCACTCATGGTGCATCACATGTTTGCTCAGGTCGTTCTCCCGTACGGGACGAAAGGTGCCCAGACCGACATGCAGCGTCAGATGGTGGATCGATACCCCTCTCTTCTTGATCGCGTCCATCAATCCGGGGGTGATGTGAAGACCGGCTGTCGGTGCAGCAACAGCGCCGTCATGGCGGGCAAAGATGGTCTGGTAGTCGTCACGATCCTGCTTTTGGCCTGCTGATTGAATATAGGGAGGGAGTGGCATCCGTCCATGGGTTTCGATCGCCTCCTGGACGGTGCCTTGCGATGATGCCAGACGAATCTCAACCATCTCCTCTTTACGTTCAAGTACTTCTGCAGAAAACCCTTCTGCTAGCTGGATCACCTGACCTGGACGCAACGGTTTGCCACTGCGTCCCATGGCACGCCAACAGTCAGCTTTCGCCAAAGGGCGCACCAGGAGTAGCTCCACTTTGCCGCCGGTGGGTTTTGTTCCCTGAAGCCGGGCTGGAATCACACGGGTGTCGTTGAGAACCAGAGCGTCACCTGCTTGGAGATGGTCGAGGATGTCTCGAAACTGCCCATCATGCACCTCATCGGAACGACTCACCAACAGCCGCGCGCTGTCACGTGGCTGGGCGGGGTGTTGGGCGATCCGTTCTTCAGGAAGATGGTAGTCGAAGTCATCCCGTTTCCATCTACTGAGAGCTGCTTTCACTCTCTTCCTCTCAGCTGTTTTCTCCATTGGTCATACTCCACGCACCCTTCTGAGTCAGTATTGCAGGGATCTTGAACACTCTTTTCCCTTTTGACAATGCCCGGTCGCCCTATCCAAACCGGCGACCCACACATCGATACGCTCTCCATTGCTCTGAAAAAGGAGTGTACCTGATGATCCCGTATCCCAGAGCGATGCTCCCGTAAGACGCCACCGCTCCACCGTTTCCGGTCTGGGAAATCGAAAGCGATTGTTGAACCCCGTGCTGAAGATCACATGTTCGGGAGAGGTGGCGTCAACCATCGGTTGTGCGCTGGAACCGGCACTGCCGTGGTGGGGAGCAAGAAGAAGAGAAACATCCCGCCACCAGCCCTTCTCTGCCAGTATCTTCTCCCGTCTCTTACCAATATCACCGGGAAAGAGCAGGCTGACATCTCTCCATGCCGCCTCCATGACGAGGGAACGTTCATTGAGGTCTTTGTGCCTGCCGTATGAGCCGTTTGGCATGGAGATTCGGACCCTAAGCCCATCGAGTTGATGGATGCTCTCTCCTTCCTGGGGATAGATGATCGTCGTACCGCGGTTGCGCGCACGCTTGAGAAGTGATCGCAAGACACTGTTCTTTTTCTCCTCAGTCGGGTCGTGCCCGATCCAGAGCTGTTTCACGGTGAAGTTGCGCAGTAATGACTCCACGCCGGAGAGATGATCGCGCTGAGGATGGCTGATCACAAC
Organism: Magnetococcales bacterium; assembly: GCA_015231265.1. Classification (GTDB taxonomy): domain Bacteria; phylum Pseudomonadota; class Magnetococcia; order Magnetococcales; family JADGBX01; genus JADGBX01. Next base: position 17,433 of record JADGBX010000041.1, read on the forward strand.
TCTCTCCAGGTGAGAGACGCCATAGTGCCAGAGAAAGGGTGAAACCACCGACTCACCAACATTGAAACGCGGAGTGAATGGACCACCTGCATCAATAACCCACCATGCCCCGGTTGCCGTGCGCATGACGACGGACTGTCCCTGTCCCACATCCAAAACCGCGCCCCAGAGTTGGTGTTCAGGAGGCTGCGGTCGAGGCAGGAGCAAGGCGAAGAGTGCGACAACTGAAAAGAGCACCTTTCTTCGGATTCCTGGCAGAATTGGTATCAGTAATAGAGAGAGTACAGCCACGTAGGCCCCGACCATCGTCGGACCCGCTGTTCGTATCCACGCCCCATCCAACGAACCGATGGAGAGAATCCACTCTTGAAGAGGCATGAGCGACCAACCGAAGAGAATGGCCATGCCTTGGCTGAGAGTATCCGAGACTATTGATGTTAGCAGAGTCATCACAGCAAGAGGTACGGAAACCAGTGAAACCCAGGGAACTGCAACAAGGTTAGCCAGAAACCCCCAGGGACTCAGCCTATGGAAGAGTACGGCGGAGAGCGGAGCCAGGATCACACCCATCAGAATGGTCACCATCACAAGTTGCATGAACCAGATCGTTAAACGTCGCCGTTGCGTGAAGATCGACCGAAACAGACGCTGGTAAGAGCTGACAATGAGTCGCAACGTTGGATGAACTGTTTCTTTCTGTGCTCTGAAAGGATCTTGCTTCTTTGTTTCAATCTCCTCCGGGATCTTTGGGAAGAGGCGGTCGGCAATCAACACGGAGAGAGAGTGTTGAAGCGGCCAGTAGAGAATCAATGCCCCCACTGCAATGAATGAGAACTGAAAGCCGGGTTCCAGGATGGTCAGAGGGTCCAAAGTCAATACAAGAATCGCAGCTACTGAAACAGCCCGCCCTATATGTCGAGTGCGGCCCAGCATATAGGCTGCCATAAGCAGAGCGATCATGATCACTGCGCGCTGGGTTGACACCGCGCCGCCGGCTATCAATCCATAGATCACACAGACAGGCAGGGTTAACAGAGCGGCAACCGGTCGCAGATCATATCGACGGGAGAGGGGTGTGAAACGAACAAGAGCCGTTCTGAAGAATAGAAAGACCATGCCCGCAACCAGTCCCACATGCAGACCTGAGATCGCTACAAGGTGAAAGGTATTGGTGCTCTGGAGAGCTTGACGAAGAGAGGCGTCCATGCGCCCCCGCTTGCCAATCAGCAACGCCTCGGCAAGACCGAGTTGTTCGTGCGGCACACTCTCTTTCAATAGGCGGGAGAGAGAATCACGTGTGCGATTCCAGAAAGAACCCTCTCCAGGAGTGATCCGTAGTTGCTTGGGATCTTTCAGATAGCCTGTGACCGTGATCCCACGAGTCCGGAG